>CAZQQL010000058.1:0-20233 GCA_964595455.1 uncultured Dehalococcoidaceae bacterium | reverse complement strand
TGCAACGCCGCCCTCGCATGCTCCTGGACCGTTCCCTTGACCATCACGAACGCGTTCTCATTCAGCATCTGGTTCACATTAACTGCGATGTTTTCCATCAACTGCTTCGTCATACTGGGAACAGCCTGGTCGATATAGTACGTAATCTCCGCACTCCCCTGCGAGAACCTGGAAGTAAAGTCATCACCGATGTGCATTACCATGTTTGTCTCGCTGTTTTCCATAGCCTTCAGAGCGCTGTCAAGATCGCTCGTGGTGTTTGTGTCGAACGGTAATGACGAGGTCAATATCCCCGTAATCTGTATGCCGATTAACGGGTCCTCGTTGACGATGGTGATTTTCATGTTGTAGATGTTATCCGCCCCGTCCTTTATTGCCGGAATGGCAATCAAGAAATACACCAGTTGCAGGATAATCGGGATCAGCAATCCAAGGAGAAACAGCTTGTTACCGAACATCGTTTTCAAAATTTTCATGAGTATTCACTCCTTCCAAGTACCTGCCGCACGTACCGCGGCGATGATAGATTACGAATAATTACGTTGAATGAATGTTTATTCAATAATATAGATAAAAAAACTACGGTTACCCGGCCTCGATCCCTTTCAAGAGGTTCTGTATAGCTTCTTTAAGAAATTCTTCACGGGTGATACCGTTTGTGCGGAATACTTCCTGGGTCAAGTGAAACATAATGATGGTGGAATACGCACACCGTGCCGTCACTTTCGTGTTATGCGGTCTTAATTCCCCGCTGGCAATCCGGCCCTGCATATATCGTTCCAGCAAGGCCACGCCTTCCCGGCACATCCCTGCCCATACCTCATTTCCCTCGGGATCGAACGCAAGATCCCGCACCACTAATGCCACCATGTTTTTTTCTTTATCGAGAACGCGTAAAAAACCTTCGACGATTTCCTCAAAAACCTCCTTCGCCGGCAGGTGCTGCCGTTTTTCAAGGACCTTCCGTAATTGCGGCAGATAACTATGCGTCTCAACGATGGCCCGCAGGAGTTCGTCCTTACTGGTAAAATAGTGGTAGAGAAGTCCCGGAGATATCCCCGCGGCATTCGCGATATCCTGTATTGTTGACCCTTTGAACCCTTGACGCGCAAACACTTCCAGCGCGGTATCGAGTATCTGCGCCCGTCTTTCCTGCGCCTGGATCGTCCTGGTATTCGGTTTCCGTGATGTGTTTTTCATTGAACGCTTATTCAACGAAATTCTATACCCTTCCTGCTCTCCTGTCAAGTATGTCGTCTTGAAATTCTTACAGATACGCCTCGTAAAGGTTTCAGTCAATATTCAGGTATTCTTGCATCCATCCGCAAATCCGATGTCCCGCCTCTTCTGCCGCGATTAGTATGAACGACACGCGCCGGGTTATAATTGAATGATGAATACGTCTTGCAGCGTTCTTCATAAAACACAAGGAGAAACACCCATTGAACCCGTTATTGCTCTTCCTCTATATCGTACTCGCCGTGGTCTGGATAGTCGCCTGGGCCCAGATATTCAAGAAAGCCGGCTACAGCGGCGCCATGTGCATTCTGTTGATCATACCCATTATCAACGTGATAGTATTTCTCTGGTTCGCTTTCTCACGGTGGCCGGTACAGGAAAAGGTACGTGAGGAAGGCCCTAATAATACGCTTCCTTTCTAGGACCTGTACCGGATACCATCGTCTCCCGAAAAACTGAGCTTCGGTACCCTGTACCGCCGAATTTGGTTTTTTTCCACAAATTCCTACCTTTGCCCCCTCGGCAGAAAGCCCGATTATGTTTTATACTGTTAGGATACACCAGCTATGGGCGGCGTTCCGCCGGTAAGGAGCGATTATCATGAACGGCATCATCAAAGTTACTGCCCGGCCGCGTCTCCGCGAGCCTGACCTCCTCGCGGCGTGGCCCGGCGTCGGTAATGTTGCCCTGATAATTGCCAACTACCTCCGGGTCAAACTCCCTTTCAAGGACCTGGGCCACCTGGATGCGTCCTACTTCTTCGATCCCGTCGGCGTGCTCGTCAAGGAGAACGTCGTCGAGGCGCCCACGTTCCCGCAAAGCCGCTTTTACTACCTCAAAAACCCCCGTGCCGAGCGGGACCTGGTGCTGTTCATCGGAGACGATCAGCCGCCTACCAAGAGTTATGAACTCGCCAACGCCATCGTGGACATGGCGGGACGGTTGAGCGCGCACCGCATTTATACCTGCGCCGCCGCTATCACCCGCATACACCATACGGAAGCACCCAAGGTCTGGGGTGTCGGCACGAGCCACCTCGTCACTGAGGACC
The DNA here is from genome assembly GCA_964595455.1 of uncultured Dehalococcoidaceae bacterium. Lineage (GTDB taxonomy): Bacteria > Chloroflexota > Dehalococcoidia > Dehalococcoidales > RBG-16-60-22 > DAOUEG01. The sequence goes on along the minus strand of CAZQQL010000058.1, from coordinate 17,943 downwards.
TGTTGCCCCATAACCTTGAATACGCACGCAGCCTCCAGATCGCTGGTCTCAACGGACTGCTGCTCGGCGTTGCCAAGGAGCGGGATGTGGACGGCGTTTGCCTCCTCGGCGAGGTCCCGCAGTACGCCAGCCGCGTCCCGAACCCCATGGCAGCCCTGGCCGTACTCAAGGTGCTCATGGCGATGCTCAATATCAAGGTGGACATCGTGGAAATGGCCCGCATGGCCGTCGAAGCCCAGGAACGTATCAAGCAGGTGGCGGCCCAGGCCATGGAGGAATACATCGACTATTTTACCGAGCCTATCTGGGAGAGGGAAGAAGATGAGGACGAGGAGGAGGACGAGAGTGGCGGCGGCGATAACTGACCATTCTTGAAAAAGGTGTATGAAGGTACATAACAGTTCGGCGCTTATCGGCCTCAAGACGACGCACAAACTGGTACTGACCGGGAAAAAGACCAGTCTCCGGGAAAAACATATGTCCGATGCTCGGGACGATTACCGCTGGCAGTCCGATTCTGAACTGGCCGACCTGGACGCGACCCAGCCGCTCAACCTCTCCTACGCCGTCTACCTGCTGGACTATTCCGTTGAATTGAGGAGCCTGCGGTTCAAGCGGTTCCCGCTCGCCATTGAGACGCTGGAAGGCAAACATATCGGCAATATCACGCTGTATGACATCGACGAAAAACGGAGCGAAGCCCAGCTCGGTATTCTCATCGGCGAGCGCGATTACTGGGACCACGGCTACGGCCCGGACGCCATCGATACTCTGGTCGATTACGCCTTCAGGAGCACTTCCCTGGACCGCATCTACCTCAAGACCCTGGACTGGAACGCGCGCGCCCAGAAAGCCTTCGCCAAATCCGGGTTCATACCCTGCGGGGAGATGAAGCGGAAACCATACAACTTTCTCCTCATGGACCTCACCCGGGGAAGATGGGAAGCCCTCCGGCGTTCTGACGGCCACTCGGGACTATAACCGCTCGTGCTGGGCCAGTCAGAGCACGATGCTGGACCTGTCAAACCTGCTCACTGTAAACCCGTCGAACCATGAAACCCCTGGCAGATGTGGGGTAGGACAAACGCCCGTACTATCCGGTTATTGACCCTCTTGTGGACTGTAAAACAGCCCTTCTACCGTAAGGTCTATGCCGGCCGCCGGTTTTCCCTTTGAGATGTGGTATTGATTTTTGCGAATTAGTCTTTAGTCTCCCGTTCAGCCCGTCGTCGCTTTCCCGTTACCTTCAGGTGCAGTCTGCTGTTCTTCCTCGTAAGGACGCACACGGGACGGCAGTATGATCACCGTGGCAATAGCTGCGACCAACATGATGACAGAAGAAACGATGAGGGCCTGCATGGCCCCAGAGATGAACGCTTCGTTCGATGTCTGCACGATCATCTGCGCGAGCTGCGGGTTCGGAATGTTCTGGGCGACGATGTGCGCCCCCTGGATACTGCTGCGTATGGCTTCCATGGCGGTCTGCGGCAGGGCCGCCGGCCACTGGGCGGCATTGACCTCACTGAGATAGGTGGAGTTCAGTATCGTCCCCAGGATGGCTACCCCGAGCGCTCCCCCTATCTGCCGCGTGGTGTTGTTCAAGGCCGACCCGATGCCGGACTGCCCGACCGGTATCGATCCCATGACGGAGTTCGTCGTCGGGCTCATTACCATGCCGATGCCGAACGAGGCAACACTCATGGCATAGGCAAGATCGATGTAGCTTGTATCAACCGCCGCTATCTGGGCCAGGTAGAAGAACCCTCCCCCCGCGATGAGGATTCCCAGTCCGACCGTCAGCTTGGTGCCGATATACTGTGCCACCTTGGCGGAACCCGCCGCCGAAACGAAAGAGAACGCCGCCATGGGCAGGAGCCTGACCCCGGCCTCGAAGGGTGTATAGTTCTGCACCGACTGCAGGTACTGCCCGAGGAAGAAGAACGCCCCGAACATCCCGAACGACACCAGCGTCAGAGACACGTTAGCGCCGGTGAAGGACATGTTCTTGAAGAAATGCAGGGGCAGCATGGCGTTCCTGGACCTGAGTTCCCAGATGACGAAAGCGGTCAGCAGCACCACCGCGATACCGAAAGCGATAAGGACATGCCCGGCCGTCCAGCCGTCCATCCCCGCCTGGATGATGGCATACACGAGGCTGAAAAACCCTGCAATGGAGAGCACCGCGCCGGGAAAATCGATGCGGCGTACCGTCTCCGCCTTGGAGTTTTCTATGAAAAAGAACCCGCCGATGATGCCGATAGCGGCCACGGGGAGGTTGATGTAGAAGACCGAACTCCAGGAGAAGTTGTCCAGCAGCCACCCGCCGATGAGCGGGCCGATGCCCATGCCGAGGGCGAAGACCGCCGCCCACATGGCGATGGCCTGGGCGCGCTCTTTGGAATCGCGGAAAGTTGCCGTCAGGATGGAAAGCGTGGCGGGCATGATGCTGGCCGCCCCGATGCCCATGAGCGCCCGCATGGCGATGAGCATGGTCGTGGAATTGGCGAGCGCGGCGCCCAGTGAAAACAGGGCAAAGACCGCCAGGCCGCCGAGCAGCACCGGCTTCCTTCCCAGCCGGTCCCCGATATACCCCATCGTCAGCAGCAGCCCGGCGATGGCCAGCACATAGGCATCGACGATCCACTGCAGTTCCGAGGCGCTGGAGCCAAGCTCATTGGAAATCGACGGCAGCGCCAGATTCAGTACCGTATTATCGAGTGAAATGATGAGCAGCGAGACGCCCATGAAGGCCAGCGCTATCCAGCGCTGACGGTAGGCCCTGGTCTGTGGTACCATACGTTCCTCCGGTTTCAGGTTTTATGGGGTTACTCGTCGAAGACGCGTTCGATGTCCCGGCGCGCCGCGGACACGATGTTGGCGATGCGTTCCGCCCGGCTCCGGTCCAGCTTCCGGCTCTTCCGGCCGATAATGCGGGCCATGTCCCGCAGGTCGTTCAGGATGTCTCGGATGTCTCCTCTGCCCATTTCGCTGCGCCAGTGGCGCATGTGGTCGCGGATGTGGCGCACGGTGTCCGAATGTTCCGCCAGGAATTCCCGGCCCTTGTCCGTCACCGAGAAGACCTTCTTGCCGTCGCGTTCCCGGGAAACGACATACTCCATTTCCTCCAGCATCTGGAGGGTCGGGTAAACACTGCCGGCGCTGGGAGAATACAGGCCGTGGAAGAGGTCTTCCAGCTTGCGGATCATCTCATACCCATGCGTGGGATGTTCCTTGAGAAGGTCGAGGATCACGTACTTGATGTCGCCTTTTGAGAAAAGACGGGCATGGCCTTCGCCTTCCAGGTATCTCCTGAACAAACCAGCCTCCGTGGATGAATATTACAATATATCGTAATGCATTGTAATAGGGTTGTCAAGAGGATATATTAGCAATTACTCCTTCACTCGGTGGGACCGGCGTCCCTGCCGGTCCGCGAGTAAGGCGCCCGCGCTACCCTCTCGCGCAACAACCTCTTTACCTTCCCATCCATCGGAAGTTATACTACAACTGTGAAATCACCAAAACCGCTCACCGGCGCAATTACCTTCAAGCCGCTGCGGGAAACCGATATCCCCCTGCTCCACCGGTGGCTCAACACGCCCCACGTCAGCGAATGGTGGGCCTTGGACGGTAACCACACCCCGTCCTGTGAAGAAGTGGAGCTGCATTACCTGCCGCGAGTATTGAAGGCCGAAAAAGTGGACTGCTTCATCATAGAGTACGAACACCAGCCCATCGGGATGATCCAGGCCGTCAAACTGGACGACTTTCCCGAAGCAAAAGCCATGTACGGCGTCGGAGACCGGTGCGCGGGCATCGACCTCTTCATCGGCGATGAGGACCGTGTGCACCGCGGCCTCGGCGCGCCTGTCATCCGCGCTTTCCTGCGGGAAATCGTCTTCAAACAGTACGATGTCGATTGCTGCATCATCGACCCCGACCCGGCCAACAAGACCGCCATCCGCGCTTACGAGAAAGCCGGTTTCCGGTACCTGAAAACCGTCCGGAACACCGAGGAATCCGTCGATGCGTACCTCATGAGGATAGAACGCCATGAACTCAATCAATGATACAAGCCCTACCGGCAACCAGCCACTCAAGTGGCTCGGGGACAAGCTCATCATTCTGGACCAGACCCGGCTGCCGGACGAGGAATTCTACATCGAGACCAGGGATTGGAGTGTCGTCGCCGGGGCCATCAAGCAGCTTCGTGTCCGCGGCGCTCCGGCCATCGGCGTGGCGGGGGCTTACGGGGTCGCTCTCGGGGCGCTGAACGCCCCTGAACGAGACAAAGCATCGTTCCTCGCGGAGGTGAACGGAATTATCGACGCCATCGCCGCCACCCGCCCGACCGCCCGGAACCTGTTCTTCGCGCTGGAACGGATGCGCGCTGTACTCGGTTCCGTTGGTAGCCCTGGGCAACTGAAACAGCGCCTCGTCGAAGAAGCCGTCGCTATACATCATAAAGAGGTCGAAGCCACCACCCAGATCGGCCTGTATGGGGCGGAACTGCTCGAGGACAGATGGACGGTCCTGACCCACTGCAACACCGGCCCTCTGGCCGCGCCGGGCTTCGGGACGGCGCTCGGGGTCATCATCATGGCACACAGACAGGGAAAACGTATCTCCGTCTACGCGGACGAGACCCGCCCCCTGCTCCAAGGCGCCCGGCTGACCACCTGGGAACTCCAGAAAGCTGGTGTGCCCGTTACCCTTATCACGGACGGTATGGCCGGGCATTTTATGAAGGCCGGGAAGATACAGTGCGTCATAACCGGGGCTGACCGCATCGCCGCTAACGGAGACTCGGCCAACAAGATCGGCACCTATACCGCCGCCGTGCTGGCGAAGGAGAACGGCATCCCATTTTATATCGCCGCGCCGACCACCACGTTCGATATCTCCCTGCAGACCGGCGACCAGATACCCATCGAGGAGCGGAGCGCGGAAGAAGTGACCCATATCCGCGGTGTGCCGCTGGCGCCGGCAGGAACGGTTGCCGCCAACCCTGCCTTCGATGTGACGCCGGCGCGGTACATCGATGGTATCATCACGGAACTGGGTATCGTCCGCCCGCCGAACGGGGAAACGATAAGCAAATTACTTCGGTCTGCCCATTGATTGCTGGGTCCCGGCTGTTGCCGGGATGTACTCGTTCAATGGGGAGTATAGTCCTGTTGCTCTCTAAGCTTCGATTTCGCCCGTCCCGTTGTAAAACGGGAACCAGTCGTTATCTTCTTACTGGTGCAAAAAGACATGAAACAGGCTCAGTAATCACGCCTGAAAAAAACAATCAGCACGGTAGCCGGGTACTAATCAGCCAGCCATACCTTGTAGTAATGCACCGGCATGTTGTTGTCCGCCGGGTACCAGCTGTCATGCAGTTGCAGCTTCGTGCCGTTCGCCTGGTTATAGTCCTCCATCCAGTCCGCTACGCCGCCGTCTTTGTATTCATACACGTTCTGGCCGGTGGAATGATGGAGGAAGACGATGTCGACGCCTTCCGAGGCTTTCTGTTCCCCGAAAAACTTCAGGGTGCTGTCCGCGATGAACTGCCCGAACACCGGCCCGGCGTAGTTGTTGGCGGCGTCGTTGGGGTGAGAGTCCGAGCTTTCGTGGCTGCGCTCGAAGTCGTACTTCAGAAAGTTGTCCGCAGGGTCCATGACCAGGCCGCGGAAATCGAACACGCGGATGTTCGGGTGTTGGCCGTCTTCGGTGAGGAAGTCCGTCTTCATCCATCCGGAAAACTCGGTCGCGCGGGCGGCATTGCCGTCTTTATCTCCCTGTGACGGAGTGACCAGCCGGTGGAGGGGCGGCAGTGTCCAGAGGATGAATAACGTATCCGGGTTGGCGTCGAACTCCTCCCGCAGCAGCCGGTAGACCGCCTTGTAGTTCTCCAGGCTCTGGCGGGACGAAGCCGGATCCGGGTCTCCGTTGTCCGGCAGGACGGCGCTGGCGGGATAACAATGCTTCATGATGATGACATCGTAGTTTTGGACCAGTTCGGATAGCTTCGATGCCGGCTCCTGTTGCCCGCAGGAAGCCGGCGCCAGACCCAGTCCGGCGAGCAGGACCAGGCACACACAGAACCGCCATACCATCGTCCGTTTCATGCCGTTTCACCGTCCAATCGAGTCCATTATAGGAGCGCTGCAACCGGGCGTCAAAGAGAGACCATGTTGCCGTTACCAAGAATCGAATCCAGTCCGGTTTCCGGGATTGCCGCATCCGCCGGCGGCGGATTCCCAATGACAGACCACTCATTTGCCATGCAATCCCCCGCCCGGCTATCATAAGAGCTAAGATACCGGAGGCCTGCTTCCCTATGAACAACAGCGAGAAACGGCTTGTCTTCATCGGCGCGCACCCGGACGACGAATCGTTCGGGATGGGCGGTACGCTGGCGCAGTACGCCGCCGCGGGCGTCAAGTGCTGGTACATCTGCTCCACGCGCGGCGAACTCGGTATCGACGGCCCGGACGCCGACCTGAAGGGGTTCGCTTCCGTCGGCGACCTTCGCTGGCACGAACTGGAGTGCGCCGCCGCGGTCCTCGGCCTGGCCGGTATTCACTGGCTCGGCTACCGTGATTCGGGCATGCCCGGCCTGCCTTCGAACACCGCTCCCAACGCCTTCGCCGCCGCGCCGGTGGAAGAGGCCGCCGGGCGCATCGTCAAGCTGCTGAGGGAGATCAAACCCCAGGTGGTGGTCACGCATGATCCCATCGGCGGATACCGCCATCCGGACCACATCGCCGCCCACAACGCCGCTGTCAGGGCCTATGAAGCCGTTTCTGACCCTGAGCAGTACCATGAAGCAGGCCCGGCCTGGAAACCGGACAAGCTTTACTATCACGTCATGTCGCACAGCATGATGAAGCTCGCCATCAGGCTGATGCCGCTCTTCGGGCGCGACCCGCACAAATTCGGCAGGAACGGTGACATCGACCTCACCAAGCTGGTTGAGACCGAATTCCCCGTCCACGCCGTCATCCGCATATCGAAGGAAGCCGAGGAGACGCGCTCCAACGCCGTACGCTGCCATGGCAGCCAGCTCGGCGGCGAACCGCCCCGACGAGGCATCCTGGGCATCATCCAGCGCTTCCAGAAACCGCAGGACCACTACATGCGGGCCTACCCGCCGGTCACCGGCCGGGTGAAGGAAAAAGACCTTTTCCAGGGCATCGCCTGACCTTCGTACCAACCAAAATAGGTATCTGCTTATTCTTCCACTTACACTCAAATAAGGGTTGTGCCGGGTACCGCGCTGCCCTATACTTAGACGGGCCTGCTTCCCGGTCCCCAAGGAACAACTCATGAAAAACCTCGATAAACTACAGGACCTGCACCAGCTTCTGAAAAGGACCCGGGAGAACTCATTCATCCTGAAAGCCATCGCCGCTCTGCTGGATTCTCCCTACAACATCGACCTCCAGATCAACGCCGCCGGCCTGGCCCATGCCGATGCGTTGCCGCCGGAACACAAATACTTCCTGTGGGAAAGCATGGAGCGGGAGCGTCCCGAATGGGCAAGCGCCTGCATCGACAAGATCGTCAATCCCGGCGACGACCGCCGCACCCCATGGATCGCTGCCTGCGCCCTGCTCGACATCGACCCCGCGCCGGTGCTGGAAGAGATCCGCAAGTATTCCCCGACCCTGGTGGGCACGTGGGACATGGAAGGGGCCGATTCCTGCGGATTGATGCTGGCAAGGCCGGAAGCCGGGTCGTTCGACTGCTGCTTCTACGTGGGCTGGGGCCTGCGACCCGAAACCGGGCGTATCGTCCGGCTCGATTTCATCGAGTCCGTCCAGCCCATTACTCAGCCGTACGAGACCTGGCTGAGCCGCATCCACAGCGAGTGCCTGGTCCGGGATTCCTTCTGGGCATCCCTCCCCACCGGCTGGGGCTACACCAACAAAGAATGGAAGTCCTTCTGGGTGGAGAAGCCGTTCTACCGGGACCCCTTCGGGTTCGGGTATACGCGGGACATCCGCAAGCGGCTGGGGCTTTCTTAGGAAAGTCAAAACCACATCTCAAAGGTCAAAAATAACCTGGTCTGTGTGTTTTTTTCGAAGCGAGTATTGGGGTTCTCCGTGGTCTTCTCCAAAGTCGTAGGGCGGACTGAAAGTCCGCCGGACCAAACAGCCTCTGTCCTCCTGTACGTTTCCTCCAAAAAAGTGACCGGCATCCATTAATTGGGTAGCCAGGCATCTTACCTGCGGCGTTACACCACTCTTCCCACTCTGCTTTTCTTGCATGGTTCCAGTCCTTTTTCCTATACTTGAGACGTTATCGTACTGCGAAGGAGGCCAACCATGCCCACACCTCAGGCTAAGCTCGGCGTTATCGGGGGGACGGGACTTTACCAGATCGAAGGCGTGACCGACCTGCAGCACGTGGAAATCGAAACCTCCTTCGGGAACCCCTCGGACAGCATCGGCGTGGGCGCCGTCGAGGGCGTCAGCGTGGCTTTCCTTCCCCGGCACGGCAAGGGCCACCGCATCTCCCCGACCGAGGTCCCCTCCCGAGCCAACATCTGGGCGCTGAAGAGCCTGGGCGTGGAGCAGATCATCTCCGTCAACTCCTGCGGCAGCTTCAAGGAAGAACTCAAGCCGGGGCACCTGCTCATCCCAGACCAGATCATCGACCGCACCCAGAAGCGCACCAACACCTTCTTCGGGGACGGCATCGTGGCGCACATCCAGTTCTCAGACCCATTCTGCCCCACCCTCAGCGACGTCCTCTACCGCGCTGCCCTCGACGCCGGAGCCACCGTCCATAAAGGCGGCACGTTCATCGCCATGGAAGGCCCGGCCTTTTCCACCCGCGCCGAATCCCGACTTTACCGCAGTTGGGGCGCGGACGTCATCGGCATGACGGTCCTGCCGGAAGCCCGCCTGGCCCGCGAGGCCGAGATATGCTATGCCTCCATCGCCTGCATCACGGACTACGATTCCTGGCATGAGACCAACGAGGCCGTGACCGTCGAGGTCGTCATGACGACGCTCCGCAACAACATCGGCCTGGCGCGGGAGACCATCCGCCTGGCGGCCGGGCGATTGCCGTCGGTGAGAGCGTGCGGCTGCCAAAATGCGCTCGGTTCCGCCATCGTCACGGACATGTCCACCGTTCCCGCCGCTCGGAAGCGAGACCTTGATTTGCTGTTGAAGAAGTACCTATAATTTCAAGTACTTGAAGGATGGGGGCGGAAGACCTCCCTTACCGGTCTCTTCTCCCCTTGAGGGAGGAGATTAAGATGAGGGGCAAATTCTGTTTTTCACCCTCACCCTGCCCTCTCCCATCGAGGGAGAGGGATAACAAGTGCAATACGATTGTATTTGTATGGTACCATCGCCATTCTCTTCTCCTGGTGGGAGAGGATTAAGGCGAGGGGGATTAAAAGAGGAAAAATGCCGAACACCGAGTTTAACTGCCTGCCCACCCATACCGGGAGCCTGCCGCACACCAATCCGGCGAAGGCCTGTGCGCTCATCGCAAAATACCTGAAGGACCTGCCCGCCTGGCCGCAGCTGCCGAAGCGCTCCTTCCTGGAGAACATGTATGTCATGTACGCGGACGGATTCCCCGGCCTGGTGGTGGACGAAGAAGGCCAGCGCATCTACGTCGATTCTTCCCGCGATTACACCGCGGAACTGGAAAAACTGTACGTCGCCTATTTGAGCGAGAACGTCGACGCTTTTCCCATCGACGCGGACCGCGCCGCAGGTCTCTATGCCTTCCTGGAGCAGTCCGGTCTGTCTCCCCGCGCCGTGAAAGGGCAGGTCACCGGCCCGGTTTCCTGGGGTATGACGGTAGCCGACCACAACAAGCGCGCTATCCTCTACGATGAAGTCCTCGGGGACGCGGTGCCGAAGCTGCTCAAGCTCAAGGGGGCCTGGCAGGAAAAGGAACTCAAAAAGCTCTGCAAGGACACCATCACGTTCGTGGACGAGCCGTACATGGCGTCGTTCGGGTCGTCGGTAGCGGCCGGGCCGTTCTCTTCGCCCGAGAAGGTCGTGGAAATGATCGACGATGTATTTGCCGGCCTGACCGGCTACAAGGGCATCCACTGTTGCGGCAACACGGACTGGGGCGTCATCCTGCGGACAAAGCTCGACATCCTTAACTTCGATACCTATAACTACGGCGAATCGCTGACGCTGTACACGGACCAGGTCAAGAAGTTCGTGGCGGACGGCGGCTGTATCGCCTGGGGCATCGTCCCCAATACCGCCGAGGACGTGACCAGGGAAACCGTGGTAACGCTGCGCGACCGCCTGGAAGAAGCCATGGCGCCGTTCACCCGCAACGGGCTGAAGTTCCGCGACCTCGTGCGGCACAGCATGCTGACCCCGAGCTGCTCCCTGGCCGGCCTCAGCGAAGACGGCGCCGAACATACCCTCGGCCTGCTCGTCGATCTCTCCGATGAGATGAGACGGAAGTATGCCTCGTGAACCGTTTGAAAAAGATCTGGAGAATATTACGGACGAAGCTTACCGGGACATACACCGTCGCAAGTTCGCCGACCAGCGCTCGCTGTCTTCCCTGCTGCTCCGCGTGCTTTCCTATGTCGTCTTTTTCGGGCTCATCGTCCTGGGGCTGTGGTTGATCCAGGTTTGCCGGACGCCGGTTTCATGACAACGGAGGAACAGACCGTGGATTCCGTCAAGGTACTCATCACCGGCTACGCCCGCCAGCAAGAGAATGGAAGATGGGACGCCACCTCCATGACCGTACTGATACGATCGGCGGGAAAACTGGTGCTGGTGGATCCCGGCTGCCGGCCGGACGAACTGACGGCGGCTTTGCGGAAGGAAGGGCTGGAGGTTGGGGACATCGACCTCGTGGTGAACACCCATTCCCACTACGACCACACCCGGAACTCCCGGCTGTTCCCGAAAGACAGGGTACTGAATCTGTACCAAACCCCGCTGAAACAGCAGCCCGACCCGTGGCATGTGCCGGGAACGGACATCAGGGTCGTTTACTCGCCCGGCCACGTGGACAAACACATCGCTTTGCTGGTGCAGACCGAGGAAGGAGTCTGCGCTGTTGCCGGGGACGTTTTCTGGTGGCCGGACGGGGAAGAACAGCGCACTGATATGGAAAGTCTGCTCAGGTATCCCGATCCCGTTGGCAAGGACCAGGCACAACTGGAAGCAAGCCGGAAGAGACTTCTAGAATTGGCGGATTACGTTATTCCCGGACATGGGAAAACCTTCAGGACGCCGGGGAAGTAATAACAATGTCAAAGAATCATTACGGACTCCGCCCTTTCACCCCCGCCGACATCGAGCCGGTCTGGGAGCTCGTGCAGAGGACTATCGCTGTCTCCTACCGGCCGGACTACTCCCCGGAAGTCATCCGGTTCTTCCAAAATTACCACCCGAGGGAGAAGATCCTCGATGATGCCGCCAACGGGCGCATCGTCGTGGCGGAGCGGGACGGCGGGATAATCGGCACCGGCACCATCCGGGAAGCCCACATCCGGCGCGTGTTTATCGACCCCGCCTGCCAGGGCTGCGGCCTCGGGAAAAGCATCGTTGAGCACCTTGAACGAAACGCCCGCGATCGCAACGTGCCTGCGATCGACCTGTCCGGCGCGCTCGGATCGAAGACGTTCTGGGAAGCCCGCGGCTACGCCGTCCGCCAGGAGGTCTTCCGCGCCATCGACGGCGGCCCGGTCATCCACTACTTCGAGATGTACAAGAAACTAGCTTGAGTGCGGTGATTCCCTTTTCACGTTTCTTCTCCCCTTGAGGGAGAAGATTAAGATGAGGGGTTTTCCGGAGCAGAGCTCCGGAAGCTTGTTCTTTCATACAAACTTCTCTGCTATACTAGGCATCGGGGGTTGCCATGGACTGTCACCTAGAAGCTAACAAGACCAAATGCAACTGCACCTACGAACCCTGCCCCCGCAAGGGCAAGTGCTGCGAGTGCATCCAGTACCACTTAGCCATGGATGAACTGCCCGCCTGCGCCTTCCCGGATGACATCGAGCGCACCTACGACCGCTCCTTCGAGCGCTTTGCCCGCTGGGTCAATGAGCGATGAACCGCAAAGCTGACTACGGGGAGATCGCCCAGTATTATGACAAAGGCCGTACGCTGTCCGAGTCGAACCTGACTCTCTGGCTGGACCTCGTCAGGAAGCATGCCGGCGCCGTGGAAGCCATACGGGTCCTCGACCTCGGGTGCGGCACCGGGCGGTTCACAATCCCCTTCGCGGAGAGGTTTGGCTGGCAGGTCACCGGCTGCGATGCCTCGCCGGAGATGCTGGCGAAGGCTCGGGAAAAAGACACCGGAAACCTGGTAACCTGGGACGTCCAGGACGCGCATCATCTCTCGTATCCGGAAGGGTCGTTCGATCTCGTCTTCATGTCTCTCGTCCTACACCACTGCGAGGACCAGGCGCAGGTGATCAGCGAGAGCTACCGCGTCCTCGCTTCCGGTGGGACGTTCTTCCTGCGCCATGCCGTCTATAACGAGATCGAAGATGAACCGGAGTATACATTCTTCCCGGAAACGAGGGCCATCGACGAAGCCAGGCTTCTCCCGGTAATGACAATAATCGGGTATTTTGCCGCAGCGGGGTTTGGAGATATCGTAACCGAATCCCTGCTGCAGAAGTCATCTATCGACAGTGCGGACCTGGTGAGGAAATTTTCCGGTAAAAGCGTGTCTACCCTGTCCATGATACCGGAAGAAGCTTTTCAGCGCGGCCTGGAACGTCTGAAGGCTTACGTGGAACAACACCCGGACGACATCCGGCTGCTCCAGGACCGCATGAGGATCACCGTGGGAAGGAAACCATCGAAACCATCCTAAGCAAGCTCATGGTTCGGTAAGCGCACAATGAGCGTTTACACATGAAATTGGTAAGAGAGTCCAGCGTCCCTACCGGTCCCGAGATCGAGACCTACACCGCCCCGATATGCTGATGCCCCGATGCATCGGGGCATCAGCATGACAGCAGAGTTGGTTGCGGGAAGGCGATGCAGCCTAATATCCACCGGCCTTACCTGGAAATCCGCCACTTTTGACTTTTAACCTTTGACTTTTAACTTCTTGACCCACTGGCGCAAAACCCTCCCGATGCGCTATGATTATACCTATGAACAAGACTCGCAAGGTGGCCTGGCACAAACACCTGAAAACCGCCAGGGATGAAAAAACAAAGAGACAGGCTGAGGCCAAGGTCGGCAAGAAGTAGCTTCGCCATCCTCCGTCTCCCGCGTCTCGTGAAAAGGTGAGCCGGAACGATGTCCCAATTGCCGGAACTGGTGCAGGCGCTGCTCGACCCCCGGGCATACCCGGAAAAGCCCGGGAAGATTGAGCTTATCCAAACGCAGATTTCCTACGTGTTCGTCGCGGGAGACCATGTCTACAAGGTCAAAAAACCGGTGGACTTCGGTTTCCTGGACTACTCCACGCTGGACAAACGGCGTGCGCTCTGCGAAAAGGAAGTCCAGCTTAACCAGCGCCTCTGTGCCGATGCCTACCTCGGCGTCGTGCCCGTCACGAAGAACGCTGGCAGCTACGTCGTTGGCGGCGCCGGTGACGTCCAGGAATACGCCGTCAGGATGCGAGTGCTCCCCCGCGACGCCATGATGGATGTCCTCCTGCCGCAGGGCAAGGTCACGGAAGACATGATACGGCGGGTGGCCGCCCGCCTGGCGGATTTTCATGCCCATGCTGCGACCGGCGGGGCTGTCGACGAGATCGGCGGCATCGATTCCGTCATCAAGAACGTCGAAGAGAACTTCACGCAAACGGAAAAACACATCGGCGACCTCGTATCCGTCGAGACCTTCGACCGCATTACCAGCTTCGCCCGGAATTTCTACACGAACCGGGCAAACCTGTTCCATGAACGCGTCGCGGAACACCATGTCCGCGACTGCCATGGCGACCTCCACGCCGCGCACGTCTGCTTCTGCGACACCATCTGTATCTACGACTGCATCGAGTTCTCCGACCGCCTCCGCTTCATCGACGTCGCGGCGGACATTGCGTTCCTCGCCATGGACCTGGACCGGTACGGTCGGCGGGACCTCTCCAACCTGTTCATCGACGCCTACATTGCCCGGAGCGGCGATAAGGGGTTACTCGAACTCCTTAATTTCTACAAGGCCTACCGCGCCTGTGTGCGCTTTAAGGTCAACTGCTTCCAGTACGACGACGAGTTCATCCCCGCGGCGGAAAAAGAGCGCATCGCGCAGACAGCCCGCGGCTACGCGGAACTCGCAGCGTCGTACACGGTTTAGCTAATGGCTGGTTTCACCATTCGCTCCGTCGTTCCGGAAGACCGCCTCTGGGTGACAACCCTCCTCGAAGAGTGGTGGGCCGGTCCGGTCATCGAGACGCGGGGCATGCTCCACCACGCCGACGAGTTGCCGGGCTTCGTGGCTGAAATGGACGGCCGGACGGTTGGGCTGGTCACTTACCGCATCGATGCTAACGAATGCGAGATTATTTCGTTTAACAGTCTGGAGGAGAACCTCGGCATCGGGACCGCCCTGCTGCAGGGCGTAGCGGACATCGCGCGGCAGGCCGGCTGCCGGCGTCTCTGGCTGCTGACCACCAACGATAACACCGACGCGCTGCGGTTTTACCAGAAAAGGGGCATGCATATCTCGGCGGTCTACCTCGATGCCATCGAGGAGTCCCGGAAGCTGAAACCGGGCATCCCGTACATCGGGAACCATGGCATTCCCCTCCGCGACGAGATAGAATTGGAGATGGTGTTGTGATTTTTAGACTATCGTTTTTCCTCTCCCCTGGAGGGAGAGGATTAAGGTGAGGGGGAACTTTTGACCGGGCCTGCTCCGTTCCTTGACTACATAAAAACAGACCTGCAGCCTCCCTTCCTCCTCATCTCCTGCGGGCTGCCCTGCACCCTCAAGTCCACCGTGGTCAACCGGGTGGCTCAGATTGAGAGTTGCACGGTGCTCCGGACGGACGCCATCCGCCGGGAACTGCTCAAGGACGAGGACATCTTCGACGCCAGGGTCGGCGGGGACATGTCCAAGCGGGGCCGCGTCTACGATGAACTCTTCGCCAGGGCGGATAGACTCCTGCCCGAAGCGAAATGCCTCATCCTCGACGCCACGTTCATCACCGCCGCCCTGCGGGACAAGGCCGCGGCCGTCGCCGCCCGGCACAGCATCCCGTTCATCATCCTGGAAACGGTCAGCCCGCGGGAGGTCGCCCTCACCCGGCTCCGCAGCCGGAACCCGGCAACTTCCGAGTCCAACGCCGTCACCGAAGAAGCCTACTACGACAACGAACGCCGCTTCGAACCGGTGAATCTCGATCACCTCGCTCTAAAATTTGTAGAATTAAAGATGCAACATCTGGTCGTGGATACCTCTGAATTCGCGCCGCAAAGCTGGACCATCGTCCGCCATGAGGAGCGCCCGTGAAACGTAAATTGACCACCTACCTGTGGAGCGCCGTGACCATGGCGGCCGCGCTCGCCCTGACCCTCTTCACCGCCACCGAGCAGAAGGTCTACGTTGAACAGGAAGGCATCCCATCCCCGGACGTCTCGATACTACCTATCATTCTCTATTTCTTCGGTGTGGTCGCCATAATGACGGTGGTCCTGTTCCTCATCCCGGTGGACAAGCTGAAATATGTGTTCCGGGCTTTGTTCACCCTGATGTACGGCTGGGGCGTCCTCATCATCGTCTTCCTCGTCGGGCCGGACTGGCTGGCCTGGACACTGGCGGTCATCGTCGCGGCGGCCTGGTTGTTCTACCCGCGCGTCTGGGTGCAGAACATAGCGCTGCTCATAGCGCTGTCCGCCGCCGGTTCGGTCTTCGGGTACCTGTTCCATCCCTGGACGTTCATGGTGTTCATGCTCATCATCGCCGTGTATGACATCATTGCCGTCCGGTTCGGCCTCATGGTCTGGATGGCGGACCGCATGTCGGAGACCACCGCCCTGCCGGCGTTCATCTACCCGAAGAAGCTCCGCGACTGGGGCATGAAGCTCTCGGTGGCCAGTATCGGCAACCTCAAGGAAAAGGAGCCAGAGGAACGCGAGTATTCGATCCTGGGCGGCGGGGACATCGGTTTCCCGCTCATGCTGGCGACGGCGGTCTTTTTCCGCCTTGGTACGGCGGCGGCCTGGCTGGTGGGCGGGTTCTCGCTCATCGGGCTGATGATGGCGTTCGTCATCCAGACGGTGTGGCTCAAGGAGAAGCCGATGCCGGCCTTACCGCCGATCGCCGGATTCTCGCTCATCGGGTGGTTTATTGCTTCGGCGGTGTTCGGGTAGTTTATGTTGTCATGCTGAGTCCCGGCATCGCCGGGACGTGAGCATCTGGTTGCCCTCGTTGGAATCTATCGGCGGCTGCCTCGATATGGGAGCCGCCCTACGAGTCTCCATCACCATACAAACCAATGCCCGATCATCCAGCGAGAACACCGATGTCTTCCTGAAATCTGCGTCCGGCAGATGAAGTATACAGGGGCGGGGTAGTCTATCTCTCCCATCTCAAGAGGACGGGAGACCGCGGGCAAGATGCCCCTACCCTGTTACTGAAGCAGTTATAGTCGGCGGCTGCCGCGATGCGGGAGCCGCCCTACTCTTTATTGTCGTATAACCAGTTACTGCTGTTCATGGATTCCCGCTTTCGCGGGAATGACACCCGGCGTGAAACCTAAATGTTCTCTCCCTGGTAAAAGCCGCTGTAGCCCTCTGAAGCGCCGGTTAGTTCCATGAAAACAAGCTGCGTGGTGCGGGCGTTGCGCTCCAGCCGAAAGCCGTACTGGTTGTAGACCACGAGCAGGGACTGGGAACGGCCCTCGTAGCCGGCGTCCCAGACCGCTGTCCCGACGGTGACACCGCAGCGCAGCAGGCTGGAACGGGGCCGTCCCAGCGCCATGATGTGCTTCGGCAGGTGGACGATCTCGTTATAAGTGATGATGTAGGTGCCGGCAGGGAGGTCGATGCGTCCCAGCCCGTCGAAGACCAGCGGCGAGGCAGCGGAAATCACCCTTCCGGCGTTGTCCGCGGCGACACACCCGGCGGACCCGATAACGGCGATGTCCCGCAGGGAGAGGTCGAACCCGTTGGCCTGGACCTGCTGCTCCAAGTCGATGTACCCCTCGACGAGGGGCGGGTCCGCGGCGATGAGTTTCCTGATATCGCGGCTGGAAAGAACGGACATGGCGGCAACCTCCGGGGACAGTGTACCATGTCAGACCGCAGAGAGGCGAACGTCTCAATCAGATCAGAGATCAGCATGTAGGGCGGCTCCCGCTCTGCGGCAACCGCCGCCATACCGTATTGTCACCATTGTGTGGAAAAGCACGCGCCTCCTAGATGAGCGCAGAGGTCCAGCGGGATAACCGCAACAAGACAAGCCGGAACGCTGGATCCCGTTTTTCAACGGGATGGACTTCGCCAGTTCGGTCTCCATATTGGCTTTTTACACTCTATCGTGTACAATACCGGCATGGGCAAGCGCTCACCGAAACCAACCTATTCCTGGGACGCGCCGAAAGTGCAGGCCCTCCGCCAGCACCTCGGCCTGACCCAGAAGGAATTTTCCGAGAAGCTCGGCACCCGGCAGCAGACCATCAGCGAATGGGAAACGGGCATGTACCAGCCGCGGGGAGCTTCCGCCACGCTCCTTTCCATGGTCGCCGAGCAGTCCGAATTCGCCTACGACGCCGGAAAACCGCCGGAAGAAAACCCTTGACAGGGATACACGTTACCGTGTAAAATGGGACGGCCGGTCAGGGGAACGGGCTTCGCCATTCTCTCTCATTCCCGAATTCATACCGGCGGAAGTGCGGCCATGGCCCAGCGTCAAACCAGCCCCAACCTCACGTCATTTTTCGAGCCGGAGCGTGTCGCGGTCGTCGGCGCCTCTCGGACGCCGGGCAAAGGCGGCTACAACGTCATCGAGAACCTGCAGCGTCTCGGGTT
>CAZQQL010000057.1:0-21423 GCA_964595455.1 uncultured Dehalococcoidaceae bacterium | reverse complement strand
AGAAATACATCATCTGCAACGCGGATGAAGGCGACCCCGGCGCGTTCATGAACCGTTCCCTCCTGGAAGGCGATCCACACTCCGTGCTGGAAGGCATGCTCATCGGGGCGTACGCTATGGGCTCCGACGAGGGTTACGTCTACTGCCGCGCCGAATATCCCCTCGCCATCGAGCGTCTGGAGAAGGCCCTCGAGCAAATGACAGACTACGGCCTGATCGGGGAGAACATCCTCGGTTCCGGCTTTAATTTCAGCCTGCACATCAAGGAAGGCGCCGGCGCCTTCGTCTGCGGTGAAGAGACCGCCCTCATGGCCTCCATCGAAGGCAAACGCGGTATGCCGAGGCCCCGCCCGCCGTTCCCGGCTGTTTCCGGCCTGTGGGGCAAGCCGACCAATATCAATAACGTGGAGACCTGGGCCAACGCCGCCAACATCATGCAGCATGACGGCGACTGGTACGCCGGGTACGGCACGGAAAAGAGCAAGGGCACCAAGACGTTCGCCCTGGCGGGGAAGATCAACCGCACCGGCCTCATCGAAGTGCCGATGGGCATTACCCTGCGGGAGATCATTTATAACATCGGCGGCGGCGTGCCCAACGACAAGCAGTTCAAGGCCGTCCAGACCGGTGGTCCCTCCGGCGGCTGCCTCCCGGCGTCCATGCTCGACCTGAAGGTGGACTACGAATCGCTGGCCCAGGCCGGCGCCATCATGGGCTCCGGCGGCATGGTGGTCATGGACGAGGACACCTGCATGGTGGACGTGGCCCGTTACTTCCTGACCTTCACACAGTCCGAGTCCTGCGGCAAATGCGTGCCCTGCCGCGTCGGCACCCGGCAGATGCTGGATATCCTGGAACGCATCTGCGCCGGCGAAGGCAAGACGGAGGACATCGCCCTGCTTCGCCGCCTCGGCGACCACATCAACGCCGGCTCGCTCTGCGCCCTCGGCCAGACCGCGCCAAATCCCGTCTTGACGACGATGAAGTACTTCTTCGAGGAGTACACCGCCCATATCGAACAGAAACGCTGCCCGGCGCTGTCCTGCACCAATCTCATCTCGTTCTATATCGACCCCGCCAAGTGCATCGGCTGCGGCGCGTGCGCCCGCAACTGCCCGGTGGAATGTATCGCCGGCGGCAAGAAGATGGTGCATGTCATCGACCAGGACAAGTGCATCAAGTGCGGCACCTGCTACGAGGTCTGCCCCAGGAAGGTCCAGGCGGTGACCAGGGTTTCCGGAGAGAAACTCCAGGTCCCGTCCCAGCCGGTCCCGGTGACTGCCGGGAAAGCCGGGGACAAGACCGAGTAACGTATGACGAGAGTTTGCGGTCTCGGAATGATCTCTGACGCCCTCCCGAACGCTGCCTGCCGTCCCCTTTGCGGTGCTGTATCAGCATGATCATCGACAGCCACACGCACCTCTCGACGTTCACCAACGAGGGGCTATCCTTTGCACAGGTCAGGGACCGGCTGCTGGCGGACATGGCGCGCGAGGGCATCGAATCTTCCTGCGTGCTCCCGGACAGCGAGAGCGGTTCTGCCGTAGCGGACATTGATACGACGCTGGAACTCACCGCCTCGTCTCCCAAACTCCTTGCCCTGGGCACCGCCCTTGTCGAGTCCATCGACGCGGCCGTCGTGGCGAAGATAGAGAAGCTGGCAGAAGAACACAGAATTGTCGGGGTCAAGCTGTACCCCGGCTTCGAGGAGTTTTACCCGGACGAAGAGTCCTGCCACCCCATCTACGAGATCTGCCGCCGGTACGGCCTGCCCGTCCTTTTCCATTCCGGGGAGACCATGCAGGAGCGCTGGCGGGAGGAGTTCAACCACCCGTGGGAAGTGGCCCGGCTGGCGGAGCTTTTCCCGGACCTCAACATCATCATCGCGCATTTTTCCCAGCCGCACCTGGAAGCCTGCCAGGAGATACTTTTCAAGGTCCCGAACGTCCACGCGGACATTTCCGGCCTCGCCCACCCCACAACAGCACGGGTCTGCGGCAAGGATTTCATCAGGCAGGTGCTTGAAGAAACGGTTGCCGAAGCGCCGGAGAAGGTGCTCTTCGGGACGGACTGGCCCATCTGCGATGTCAAAGACCATATCAAGCTGGTGGAATCGCTGGCGGTCAACGACGAAGCTAAAGAGCTGGTTTTTTCCGGAAATGCACAGAGATTGTTCAGTCTTTAGCTGACGTGACTTAACCTTCTAAGTCGTGGATGATGCTTCTTTTGGCCTTTGAGCCAAAATATCCCCAGACACGCAAACCAGATGGTTTTCACCAATCCTTGTCGAATCTATCTTGAGACCGTTTGGCACTAAGAAACGCTCTCCCCGTAGTTTTGCACGTGTATCTCCCCAAGCATCGATCTTTATGAGAATATTCTTTTCGCACCAAATATCTTCATCGAAGTTACCCTTCAATTGAAGGAAAGCCGAAACAAAGTGGTGATTACCTGACTTTAATTGTTCAGCATATGGCTTTAGTGTTTTTTCAAACCAGTATGCCTTCGTGGGTCCGTCGGGATCTTTCCAAATAGTGGCGGTCTTTTCAATATCAAACCCAAGCAAAGCAACTACGTCCTTCTTATATACCCCTAAGGCCTTTTCAGACGCGTTAGCCAACCCGAACGTTTCTTCAGCGTGCTGCACTTTCAATTCAAACCAGTACCACTCCGTATAGTCGCCGTTCCGCAAACAGAGGTCAATCCACTTTACTCCCCCATCATGTATCCAATCACGGCCGGTTATCTTTGGCAATTGAAACGGGTAGCGTGTAACATAGGGAACCTCTGTAGCAAATGGTATCCAACCCGTCTCGTGTTGTGTTCTATGGTATTCTGCAAATAATTCAGCATGGACCCAGGGTTCGGGATTACCCCAAAGTAGAGCCCCGTTTTCGAGGGAGCAAATTCTCGTGAAAGTATCACTAATATTTGGTATTTTCATAGCCCCTCCTATCGCCGGTCATCTTTTCCAGTAAAGTAGAAGCGAGTAAACGAGTATCTTTTAAAGGGTTTGGAGGCCTGGACCAATCTGTAACATCCTGATTCCAGGTTTTCCGAAAATGGTTTGATGATGGATTATACTCGGTCTTCAGGGCTTCTTCGGGGCAGGCATGAGTCCCCGCTTGACCATCAGCTTCACCAGCCACAACGGTAGCGAAACCGGGAACTCTTCACGGCTGCGCCCGGCCGTCAGCGTGTCCGGCATGACCTTCATGAGTTCTTCCGGCGTCCATGAGCCGTCTTTCCAGATGCTTTTGTCCACCGCCGGCGGATCGTTGAAGATGCCGACATGCCCGTGCCACACCTCGAAGACGCAGCAGTTGATGTGGTCCGCGGCCTCCGAGGCGAGATACGTGACGAGGGCGGCCACGTCCTCCGGGCGGTTGACCGCCATCTCCGGGTCGGTGCCCCTGGCCATTACCATTTCCGCTATCGGGCGGATGACGTTGCAGGTGATGCCGAACTCCGCCAGTTCCCGCGCCGCGGAACGTGAAAACCCGACGATCCCTTCCTTGGCGGCGGAATAGGCGGTCTGTCCAGCCTGGCCGAGCGCGACATGGGAAGCAGTGTTGATGATCCGGCCGTAGCCCCGCTGTTTCATGTACGGGACGGCGTAATGCGTGCAGTAGAACGTGCCGTAGAGATGGGACTTCATGACATAGTCCCAGTCTTCCGGCGGGGTTTCTACGATGGGGTGGATGCGGAAGGCCCCGGCGTTGTTGATGAGGATATCGAGCTTGCCGAAGGCGTCGATAGCGGTCTTGATGATGTTCTCCGCGCCTTCCGGCGTGCCGACGCTGTCATAACTGGCGACCGCCGTGCCCCCGGCCTTCTTGATGTCAGCCACGACGCGGTCCGCGGCCTCGTGCGGGTTGGCGCTATTGTAGACGCCGATGTCGTTGACGACCACCTGGGCGCCCCGGGCGGCCAGGAACATCGCCTCCGCGCTGCCGATGCCGCCTCCCGCCCCGGTAACCACCGCTGTCCTGCCCTTGAACATGTCTGCCATTCGTGACCTCCCGATGCCCGGCCCTGGATGTTGGACTGCGGCCGGTCTCCATGATTCTAGCAACTCCGCGGATAATTCACAACGGGAACCGTTTCCCCAGGTCTGGTGGGCGCTTCCGCCCTTCGACAAGCTCAGGATGAGCGGAAGAACTCGCTAAAGCTCATATATCGAGCGCAGTGGGCAGGGCTTCCGAGAACACCGCTTTCAGCCGTTCGCGGGCTTTTTGAAACATTTCGGTTTTCTCCTCAATCTCCAGCGGCCGCACCTCGTCCTGCTCAAGGTAGACGCGGAACTTCAATTCTATCTGGAGCGCCTGGATGCGGGGCAGCGCTGAGTAATGCTGCGTGATGTAGCCGCCGGTCCAGCGCTCGTTGCGAGCGACGCTGAAGCCCTGTTCTCTGAAGGCCTGCTCGAAAGCGGCGGTCAGGGCTCTATCGCAGCTTTTGCCGTTGACGTCCCCGAGGACGACATCGACGTCCGGGTTTTCCGTCCCGAAGCTGTGCAGGTCAAGGAGGATTACCCGCCCGAATCCGTTGATGCAGTCTTCGAGCAGTTCCGCCAGTTGCCGGTGGTACGGCAGGTAATAGCGGATGATGCGGTCGTTCAGTCCGTTCGCGGGAGGGTCATGGTCGTAAAGCGATTCATTGCCTATGGTGTCCCGGTAGATGACGGACTCCGTATGGTGGCCGAAGACTGACTTCTTCCAGTCGCGGTTCAGGTCGACGACGTAGCGGCTGTAGGTAGCGCGCAGGACGGTAACGCCGAGCTGCGGAAGGAAATCATACAGGGAACCCAGATGCCAGTCCGTGCCGTAGAGCTTATGACGCAGGCCCCGCCGGAACTGCCAGGCGATGGCGCGCGGTATCTCGTGGCCGCTGTGCGGTATGCTGGCGATGACCGGGACGGGTGCGGCGGCTGGCTTTGAGACATGGTAGAACGTCATGGTTCATAGTACCACAAACGGGGCGAGTAGGAGGGGAATGGCTGCACGGACGGGCAGGGACGCCCGTCCCGCCCGGATAGTGCAACCTCAGCAGATACGCCTTTCGTTAGTCCTCACTTTTTAGTCGTGGCTTTGACCTCGTTGACCTCTGACTTTTGACTTTCTCTTCACCCCGTTGTTATACTTTTAAGTGAATACCGCTAGGGGTGCCCGGGGCTGAGAGCTCCCGATGCAGTCGGGACGACCCTTAGAACCTGACCTCGGTAATCCGAGCGTAGGGAAGCGGCCTTGAAGACCAAGGGACTGGTTTATCAGCCGATGCCCTTGGTTTTTGTATTTAAAAGGGGGTGGCAGCCATGACACAGCTTGAACGAGCCAGGAAAGGCGAAATTACTCCGGAGATGAAGACCGTCGCGCGGGCGGAATCGATGGACCCGGATTTGCTGCGGGAGAAGGTAGCCGCCGGCACTGTCGTCATCCCCACCAACATCAATCACACGAGCCTGAAACCCTGCGGTGTGGGGAAAGGCCTGTCCACCAAGGTCAACGCCAACATCGGCACGTCGTCCGACTACGGGGACGCCTCCACGGAACTGGAAAAGCTGCGCATCTCCATCGAAGCCGGAGCGGACAGCGTCATGGACCTCAGCACCGGCGGTGATATCCCGGCCATCCGCAAGGCCATCGTCGATGCTTCGACCGTCGCCATCGGCACAGTGCCCATCTACCAGGCCGGCATCGATGCCATCAATGAACACGGCGCCATCGTCAAGATGACGCCCGACGATATGTTTAAAGCCATCGAGGACAACGCCCGTGACGGCGTGGACTTCGTCACCGTTCACTGTGGCGTGACGCTGGGCGCTATCGCCCGTCTCAAGGCCCAGGGCAGGGTTACGGACATCGTTTCCCGCGGCGGGGCCTTCCTGACCGGCTGGATGCTGTTCAACGAACGGGAGAACCCCCTCTACGAGCAGTTCGACCGCCTGCTGGACATCGCGAGGGAGTACGACGTCACCCTCAGCCTCGGAGACGGGATGCGTCCCGGCTGCCTGGCGGACGCGACCGACCGCACGCAGATAGAAGAACTCATCACCCTCGGGGAACTGGTGAAACGTTCGCGGGACGCCGGCGTCCAGGTGATGGTGGAAGGTCCCGGCCACGTTCCGCTGGACCAGATCGAGACCAACATCAGGGTGCAGAAGTCGCTCTGCCAGGATGCGCCGTTCTACGTGCTCGGGCCGCTGGTCACGGACATCGGAGCGGGCTACGACCACATCACGAGCGCCATCGGGGGCGCCCTGGCCGCCATGGCCGGCACCGATTTCCTCTGCTACGTCACACCCTCCGAGCACCTGGCCATCCCGGACGCCGCTGACGTACGCGAAGGCGTCATGGCCTCCCGCATCGCCGCCCACGCCGCGGACATCGTCAAAGGCATACCCGGCGCGGCGGAACGCGACCGCAGGATGGCGGAAGCCCGCAAGGCGCTGGACTGGGAAGCACAGGCCCGGCTCGCCCTGGACCCGGAGAAGGTGCGCTCGGTACGGCAGCAGCGCGGCACGGCGGGCACGGCCTGCAGCATGTGCGGCAAGTACTGCGCCATGGACCTCGTCGGCGAATACCTCGGGGCTAAGTCCACCCGGTGCTGAGCCTGCGGCTTTGACCCAGCGCACGAATATGGTACCCTTGAATCGATAATGCGCCATCCAGGCGCCGCCTCATTTCAGAAATAGAGAAGACCGGTCCGGAAACCGGCGAAAGGGGAGTAACTGTGACATTTTTACTGGTCATCGGCATCATCATATTCATCGTCGGCATGGTCATCTGGCAGACCAACCGGAAGAGACCGGCGGCGGTCAAGGACCGCATCGGCGGCGGTGTGGGCATCGCCATCGGGGCGATCATGGTCCTCGTCAGCATTATCCTGGGCTCCTTCACCACGGTCCCGGCCGGTCACCGCGGCGTGGTCATCCGGTTTAGCGGCGTTACCGGCACGGTGCTGGAGGAAGGCCTGCAGATCAAGCTGCCGTTCATCGATTCGGTTGTCAAGATGTCCGTGCAGACGCTGAAGTACGAGACCAACGCGGCCTCGGCCTCCCGGGACCTCCAGGATGTCAGCACGACCATCGCGCTCAACTACCGGCTCGATCCCGGCCAGGCCGCCCAGATCTACCGGACACTGGGGAACGACTATATCGACCGCATCGCGGCGCCCGCCATTCAGGAAACGGTGAAGCAGGTGACGGCGCGGTACAATGCTGAGGATCTCATCCTGCGGCGTGACGAGGTCAAGAACGACATCACGACGACGTTATCCACCCGGCTCATGGAGCGCGGTATCATCACGGAAGCCGTTTCCATCACCGAGTTCCGGTTCAGCACCACCTTTACGGCGGCCATCGAAGCCAAGGTAGCCGCCGAGCAGGCCGTCTTCGAAGCGAAGAACAAGCTGGAACGGATCAAGGTAGAAGCCCAGCAGCGTGAAGAGCAGGAGAAGGGTGAAGCCAACGCCCGCATCGCGAAAGCCAACGGCGAGGCCGAATACATCCGCATCGTGACGGAAGCGCAGGTCGCCGCCAATACAGCGATTCAGGAGTCTTTGACGCCGGAAGTGCTCCAGTATATCCTTCTGGACCGCGTCGGCGATAACATCAAGGTGATGGTCATTCCTTCGGGCCAGGGCCTCGATCTGGTCATTCCGGAGACGAGCCTCGAGTAAAAAATCAGGAATCAAAAATCAGAAACAAGAACGCCGCAGCCGTCTCTGTGCATCACCGGCTGCGGCGTCAGGTACACCCTTTCAGGTCTCCTCCACTTTTCGCTCGCTTGCACTACCCGTATAGCGCGGGCGTCCCTGCCCGCGGGTTCTCCCTTTCCCGTCCCTTCTCCCTCGATGGGAGAAGGTTAGAGCCTGCCCCGGAATTGATCCGGGGATAAGGGGAACTCCGTCGTGTCATTCCCGGCTCCGACCGGGAATCCATCACCGAAGGTAGCAACATACGGTATTCGCCGCAAAAGAATGCCCCGCACGGTTGATTGTCTCTCGTTCGCAAAGAGAGACCAAGAGAGACTTGGTTAACGGGGCTCCCGCGATCGCCCATCACCAAAAAAAGGCCTTCTTGTGTATGGTTCCTTACTTGTTTGAGGGCTTCCGCGGAACTAAAAAGTATAGAAGGAACCCGATAAAGCTGAAGCACACCAATCCCAGAATTATCTTTGCTGCAATGTCGTCGATTTCTACTACGGCAAATACGAACGATCCCAAGAAGCTCCCGGCCAGTATGCCGATCGTAAGCCACCTCTGCCAGCGGCCAACTTTAGGTTTTAGGGTAGACGGGGTTTCCTTAAGTAATTCGCGAGCTTTCTCATAGTCACCGGGCTTCACTTGAAGCTCGACCAGTACATTCCCCTTGACCATGCTTTGGTTCTCATGAATGAGAACGGAGCTTATGCCGGCAGCCTTCAAGTACTGTTTCCACAAGACAGCCTCCGCTTCTCCACGAAAGCGCCTCACAGTCACCAGTTCTTCCGTCACCATGGTACTGCTATTTTCCCCATTTTTTCGAAATACGTCTCCAATCTAGTCCCCCGGTCATCCAGAAATGATTACTTCTTCTTCTCCGGGAGCATGAAATACACAATGATGCCGGTCACACTCAAGCCGGCAATAAGTGCGATGATTGATGCTGTCTTGTCCTCCATCGTGAAATAGAACAGAACAGCCATCGCAATAAACAGCCCACCCATTGAGAACAGAGTCATCCACCTTTTCCATGATCCAATGCGGAATGTGTATTTGGTAGCGTTTTCCTTCAGCAGAGCCAGAGCAGCTTCGGAATCCTCGGATTTAACCCATAATTCCATTTTCCCGTAACGCTCATTGTGCATGATGACAGCACGTATGCCAGCAGCTTTCAATCGTTGTTTCCAGAGGTACGCCTCGGAAGCCCCGATAAAGCGCCAGACCAGCACAAAGTCGTTGTCTTCTACACTGTTCATCAATCCACACTATCAACCGTTTACTGCAGTCTATCATGATAATAGACAGTTAAGGAATAGCCATGGTGATATCAATTATTCGATCGATAGATTGATAATCAGTAACAGTGACAAAACATCATTGACAATATAGTACTTTTGTTCTAAAATGTCAAGGCATGATGTACCGGAAAACCAGGAAGTTCACGTATGAAAAAAGTAGGCAGGAACCAGGGAGTAATCAACCGCTCATCCCGGTTGTCCAGCGATCCCGCCAAAACACTCGGGACTGAAACACCGGTTACGCTCCGGATCGAATCGAGGCTGGAAAAGCAAACCAGCCTCCGGAACGAACCGAATCTGAAATACCCGGACAGCCTCCCAATCGAATCGAGCCTAAAAAACCCCTTCGTTCTGTCGGCGCCGGAACCAATCGAGGCTGAAACAGGGTTTTACTACGACCCTCTCAGCCTTGGAAGAAAAAAGATTTACATGAGGTGTTTTAGAAATCGAATCGGCCCGGCCCGCCTACATCGGCTGGAACACCCCGAACGTCGCGCCCTGCGGGTCCCGCAGCCCGGCCACCCGGCCCCAGTTGGGCACGTCCATCGGCTCCAGGAACACGCTCGCACCCATCTCCCTGGCCTTCGCTACCGCGGTGTTCACGTCCTTGACCCCGATGTACGGCACCCAGTGCGCCCCGCTGCCGGACGGCCATTCCGCTTTGCCGTCCCTCGGCCCCACCAGCCCGCCCACGGGCTTTTCGCCGTCCATGAACAACGGGTAGTCGCCGCCCCCGATCTTGAGCCCGGTCACCGCCTCATAGAAGGCCCGCGCCTTCCCGGTGTCGGTTGTCATCAGTTCGTGCCAGTTGAACCCTGTTGCTGGTATCGTCGTTGTCGTCATGCTGTCCTCCCCGCTCTTTGCTTTCTACTGAGTAGTATAATGCGGTGGGAGCACGGACCGCTATCCTGCGCTGCCCCGCCGGATGGAGACCGCCGCCAGGACCATGAACGCCGCGGCAAACCCTGCCAGCACGCCCAGTTCCTTCCCGACGTCCAACAGACCCTGTCCCTGCTGCATCAGGGCTCGCATACCGTCCACTCCATAGGTCATGGGCAGGAATTTGGCAATCCATTGCAGGTACTCCGGCATCTGGTCCACCGGCCAGAGCAGCCCGCACAGGAAAAACTGGGGCAGGACGACGATGGGGATGAACTGGGTGATCTGGAACTCGTTCCTCGCGAACGTGGAAGCAAATGTCCCCAGGCACACCGCGCCGATGCCTATCAGCACCTGGAACACGAGGATCTGCCAGAGCTCACCGTTGTAGTTGACATCCAGCACATATACCATGTAGAAGAAAATTATCAATGTCTGGAGCAGTGCGAACAGTACGAACCCCAGCAGGTAACCGCCGACAATGTCCATACGCGTGATCGGCGCTGCCATGAGCCGTTCCAAGGTCCCCTGGCTACGCTCTCGCTGGAAGCTGATGCCCGTCAGCAGGAAGCCGAAGAACAGGATGAGCATGGCCATCATGGCCGGAGCGATATAGTCCAGCATTTGCTTCTCCGGAATGGATACCCCCACGATGCTGGCGATGAGCAGCGGCGCGATGACCAGTAAGGCGATGGTGCGGCGATCGTGCACGAGCTGTGTGATGATACGATTGGCGATGCTGAAGAAGTTAACCAGCATGGACCTTCTCCTCTCTCCCTGTGGTCGCCATCTTCTTGATGAAGTACAGGAAGGCGTCTTCCAGGTTGGAGCTGCCGCAGGCCTCCCGGAGCTCGTCCGGAGTGCCCATCGCGATGATGTTGCCTTCCCGCAGAAAGACCAGCTTCCGGCAATGCGCCGCGTCGTCCATGGTGTGGCTGGACACGATGAGCGTGGAACCCTGCTCCGTCATCTCGTGGAAGTGCTCCCAGAAGTTCACCCGCAGTTCCGGGTCCAGCCCGACGGTCGGCTCGTCGAGGAACACCAGCGGCGGCCGGTGCACGATGGCGCAGGCCAGGCTGACTCGCTGTTTCATGCCGCCGCTCAGCTTCATCACCTGCGTGGTGCGTTTCGGCCAGAGAGCGACGGTCCTGATCGTCTCCTCGACTCGTGCCTTACGCTCTTTCCCGTCCTTCATGCCGTACACCCGGGCGAAGAAATCTATGTTCTGCGCCACGGTCAGTTCGCTATACAGCGCCGGCTGCTGGGGCATGTAGCCGATGGAACGTGAATTCGCCCTGGTTGGCTTTTCCCCCAGCCTGATGATGCTGCCCTGCGCCGGCTTGATCAGCCCCACGAGCAGGCGGATGAGCGTCGTCTTGCCGGAGCCGTTCGGCCCCAGCAGCCCGAAGCTCGTACCGGCCGGGATATCCAGGGAGATGCCGTTCACTACCCGGAGGTCCCCGTAATTGAAAATGAGATCCTTTACAACCAAAGCTGACTCGTCCATGCCTTTCACCTCGCCATCAACCCTGACCTTTATCTTTCATCAAACCGTGCAGCAGCAGGTCGATGATGCTGCCGGAGACCTTCTCTGGAGGCATTTCGTTCAGGGGAGACAAATCGCCTTCCATGGTCTTGAGCAGAAGAAACCCGAGGACCATGCCGCCGATAGCCCTTACTGCCACCTGGGAATCGATGTCGCGGTACACACCCGTTTTCCCCAGCGAATCGAATATACCTTGCATTTTGTTAAGGAACGGGTGAAGGAACTCCGTAACCCAGAGTTGGCAGAGATCCTGGTCTTTGATAACGTCGGACATCAAAACGGGCATCCGCTGAACGACGCCGGTATCTATGAGCTCGAACCTGTTTTTAAGGATAAGCGCCAGGATACCGGGAATGTTCCCTTCCGGCAGCTTCTCGATAAGTTCCAGGAGCGACGGGGTAATGATGGATTCCCTGATAACGGTTATGAACAGCTCTCGTTTGGTCGGGAAATAATTGTAGATGGTCCCTTCAGCGACGCCGGCCGCTCCGGCGATTTCCGCCGTCGTAGCGGCGGCAAACCCTTTCGTGGAAAAAACCTGGAAAGCGGCTCCCAATATCTGCTGCTTTCTCAATCTGGTGACGGACTCTTTTCTTTCCTGCCGGGTCGGGGCCATTAGTTCCTCCGTTATAATGAGTGAGCGTTCACTCATTATTATAGACAGATGAAACCCGCCTGTCAATACCCTGCTTACTAGAGGAAAAATGTAAGGTCGAATCCGGTGGAGGGCCCACGGCCCCGGAATGGGCTATCAGCCGCCCGGCGCACAGGCTTCAGACTTCGTGACTTTGTATGAGATACGGCGGCTGCCGCATTCCGGGCAGGCGCGGCGCTTCTCTTCAGCAGGCCCTTTGGCGGCGGGTAACACAAACTTTGCGCCGCAATCGGCGCAGGTATAATCCCAGTCCGGAGGACCGAGTTTACATATGGAGCAGGCCAGGACGTCCGGTTCGCTCATGTGTCTATTATATCATACCTGGATTCATTGATTCTCCGCGCCCGGGCACGCTATTATGAGTGTGACACGTTATGAAAACCAGTGATTTCAACTACGAACTCCCCAGGGAACTCATCGCCCAGCATCCCGCAGAGCCCCGCGACCACTCCCGCCTGATGGTCATTGACCGAACGACCGGCAGGCTCGAGCATCGTCACTTCTACGATCTGCCGGACTACCTCCAAAAGGGCGATGTGCTGGTTTTTAACGACAGCCGCGTCCTGCCCGCCCGCCTTAAAGGTGCGCGACGGGAGACCGGCGGCAAAGTGGAAGTC
Source organism: uncultured Dehalococcoidaceae bacterium (assembly GCA_964595455.1). GTDB lineage: Bacteria > Chloroflexota > Dehalococcoidia > Dehalococcoidales > RBG-16-60-22 > DAOUEG01. The sequence goes on along the minus strand of CAZQQL010000057.1, from coordinate 8,727 downwards.
CTGCTCCTTAAAAGGCTCGGACCCGGTCTCTGGGAAGCCCTCGTCAAGCCCGCCAAAAGGCTCCAGCCCGGCGAGAAAATAATCATACACCCGGATATTTCCGCGGAGATCATAGCTGCCGGAGAAGAAGGCATTCGCACGGTGCGTTTCGAGGATGAATCTCGCCTGGCCGATGCCGGGGAAATGCCCCTGCCACCCTATATCCATGAGAAACTGCTGGATCCGGAGCGCTACCAGACCGTCTACTCCCACGAGCCGGGCAGCGCCGCCGCCCCTACTGCCGGACTCCACTTCACCCCGGCACTCCTGGAAAAGCTGGAGGCGATGGGAATAGAGTGTCTCTACACGACTCTCCATGTCGGGCTGGACACATTCCGCCCCGTGACCGAAGAAGACCCGCGGAACCACAAAATCCATAAAGAGTACGGGGTCATCGATAGTCGCGTCGCCACCGCCATCTCAAAGGCCAAGAAAGAACACCGCCGGGTTATCTGTGTGGGCACCACCTCGGTCCGTCTGGTAGAGCAGGCTGCGCTTGTCAGCAGGAACCCAGCCCTCGATCCCTACGAGGGCTGGGTGGAGTTGTTCATTCTTCCCGGCCACGATTTCCTTGTCACTGATGCCCTGATTACCAATTTTCATCTCCCCGAATCCAGCCTGCTGATGTTGGTCAGCGCCTTTGCCGGCAAAGTGATCATCGACGCCGCCTATAAAGAAGCCGTTATGCATCGTTACCGTTTCTATTCCTTCGGTGACGCTACGATGATTTTCTAACAGATACCAGGCGATTTTTCCGGAAAATGTATTCTAACCCAATCCTAACGATGGTATAACTCCGGCTTCACTGCCTCCAACATAGATTGGATAAGGAAGACTCTTAACGGACTGGAGTCCGAGAGAAGTGTTCTCTCGATGAACGAACGTTATTTCATCAAGAATGGAAAAGAGTGTTGGGTATGCAGTTTCCAGTAAACGTGAACAATGACGGTACGGTCAACCTCGGAACGGGAGCAAATATCGATGCCGGAGTCGTCCTCGGCTACCTTCCAGGCCGTCCCGTAGACCAGGTACTGACCATCGGTCCGAACGCCCGGATACGCCAGGGCACCATCATTTACACCTGCAGCCGGATCGGTGCGAACCTGGAGACCGGGCATAACGTGGTCATCCGTGAAGAAAATATCATCGGAAACAACCTGAATATCTGGAGCAATTCCGTGATCGACTATGGCTGTAAGATCGGCGGTAACGTTAAGATACATAACAAAGTGTATGTTGGCCAGTATACCATTATCGAAGACGATGTCCTGCTGAGCCCCGGTGTCACGCTCGGCAGCGAAATGCACCCCGGCTGCCCGAACTCCAGGGACTGCATGCGCGGCCCATGCATCAACAAGGGCGCGAAGATCGGTATCAACTGCACGATATTGCCGAGAGTCGTCATCGGAGAGCACAGCTTGATCGGCGCCGGCAGCGTGGTGACCCGGGACATTCCGGCTGGAGTAGTCGCATACGGTAATCCCGCGCAGGTCATGTGCGATGTCGGCGACCTCACCTGCCTTTCCGGTCTGCGGGCCAAACCATACGAACATTTAATGGAGAGAATTTAACGTCTCATGAAAAAAGCAGTCGTCACCGGCGGCGCCGGTTTCATCGGTTCCCATATCGTGGAGAACCTTCTCGAGAAGAATTATCGCGTTAGCGTGCTGGACAATCTCTCTACCGGGCGGACTTCCAACATCGAGAACTGGGCGAAAGACGGAGAAATAGAGTTCATCCAGGGCAGCATCACCAACCCCAGGATATTAAAAAAGGCATTCGCCGGAGCGGACTACGTATTCCACGAAGCGGCCATCCCCAGCGTCCCCAAGAGCGTCAAGCGTCCCCGGCCCTCTCATGATGCCAACGCTACCGGAACGCTGAACGTCCTTATTGCCGCCCGGGACGCGGGTGTCAAGAAAGTTGTCTACGCTTCCTCTTCTTCGGTCTACGGTGATACGCCTACCCTTCCCAAGGTCGAGACCATGGCGCCTAATCCCCTCTCTCCGTACGCTGTTTCCAAACTGGCAGCGGAATACTACTGCACCGTATTCACCGGAGTCTACGGACTACCCACCGCCTGTCTCCGGTATTTCAATGTGTACGGCCCCCGGCAGGACCCCAACTCACCGTATGCGGCCGTCATCCCTATCTTCCTGCGCCTCCTGGAAAAAGGGGAATCGCCGGTAATCTATGGAGACGGCGAGCAGACCCGCGACTTCACGTTCGTCAAAGACGTGGCCGAGGCTAATGTCCGCGCCGCGGAAAGCTCCGCCACCGGAGTCTTCAACCTCGGCAATCATCAGCGGACCACACTCAACGAGCTTACTGGCAAGCTCATCGAGATAACCGGGCATACCGATATCAAGCCGGTCTACAAAGACCCGCGTCCCGGGGACATCAAGCACAGCCTGGCCGATATATCCAGGGCTAAGGCGTTCGGGTATGATCCGCAGTATGGCATCGATGAAGGGCTGAAGGAGACCTGCGCCTACTTCCTCTCGAAGGAACTGGCGTAAGACCGAGACTGCGGCTACAGTAGAACGAGCGCGAGTATCCCGACGATAACGCAGTAAACAGCAAAGGGATACAGCCGGTGTTTTCTCACGTAGCTCAGCAGCCAGCGAATAGCGAGATAGCCGCTGATGCCGGCGGCGAGGAAGCCCACCAGCAGCGAGGGAATTTCACCACCCAGACCGCCCTGCCTGGCGATATCGATTAGCTGGACCAGCCAGGCTCCGAAGATGATCGGCAGCGCGAGAATGAAGGAAAATCGCGCTGCAGACTCCCTCGTCATTCCCATCAGCATACCCACCGACATTGTAGCTCCGCTGCGGGAAATGCCCGGAGCGATGGCTACTGCCTGCCCGATGCCGATGAGAAGGCTGTCCTTCCAAGACATCGAGTCCAGGCCCCTTTTTCGTCTGCCCAGAAGTTCCGCTAATACGAGCAGGAGGGCTGTGATGAGAAGGAATATACCGACAGCTCGAGGATCACCAAAGAAACCCTCGATGGTATCTTCAAAGAGCAGGCCCACCATCGCACCGGGTATCGTGCCGATGATGATCCACCATCCCAGCCTGGACTCAGGGGTGGCAAACGGCTTGCTCACGGCCAGTTGCCGGAACCAGGCCCGGATGATATCACAAATGTCTTTCCAGAATACAAGAACCACCGCCAGCATCGTGGCCAGGTGGACGGTAGCATCGAAGACGAGAGAAGGGCTGTTCCAGTCAAGCGCTGCGGGGACGAGGACGAGGTGACCGGAACTGCTGATAGGCAAAAATTCGGTGGCGCCCTGGACGAGACCGAGTAAGAATGCCTGGAAAAGGTCCACTAAAACTCTCCTGAATAATGAGGAATCCTCGTTATTGTAGCATGAGACGCGTAAATACAAAAAGGCAGCATTCTCCCAACTAAAGTACGAGTCAACTTGTAGACGGGCTGTGTTATAATCGTAGAGATTCGGAATAGCAGGTTCCGGTACTGTTCTAACCGTATATTGACCGGCCTTCCACCGGATTCCAAACCGGTCTTATTTACCATAGAAACGGTTGAGTGGCCTGACGAGAGATCGGGCCTCGAGGAGTAGGTAAAAGAATGGTTGTCAACACTGTCAGTAAAAAAGAAACCGGATTCATGATCGACGTAGACCATGCCACTGTCTGTGTCCTGGGTCTCGGCTACGTGGGTTTTCCGCTCCTGGAAGCCTTCGGCAAGACCCTGAAAGTCATCGGATACGATGTCAAGAAGAAAAGGGTCGCCGAATTCAAGCGAGATAACAAGAACCCGAATATCACCTTCACTGATAACGCGGCCGATATTGCCGCCGCTGATTTCATCATCATCTGCGTGCCCACGCCGGTCACCGAATCCAAGGAACCGGACATGAGCTTCGTCGAGTCCGCGGCAGCCACCGCCGGCAAATACATGAAGAAGAACACCATCGTCGTCCTGGAATCGACCGTGTATCCCGGCACTACCGATGAGATCGTCAAACCCATCCTGGAAAAAGAATCCGGTATGGTCTGCGGCGTGGACTTCAAGGTCGCCTATTCCCCGGAACGCGTCAATCCCGGCGATGATGCCCATACTATCGACAAGATCACCAAGATCATCTCCGGCATGGACGCCGAAACCACCGACCTGATGGCGGCGCTCTACAGCAAGATCACCAACATCTTCCGCGCCAAGGACATCCAGACAGCGGAAGCCGCCAAGGTCATCGAAAACATCCAGCGCGACCTGAACATCGCCCTGATGAACGAGCTTTCCCTCATCTTCGAAAAGCTCGGCCTGAGCACAAAAGAAGTCCTGGATGCCGCGGCCACCAAATGGAACTTTATCCGCTATTCGCCCGGCCTCGTCGGCGGGCATTGCATCCCGGTCGACCCCTACTATCTCGTCCACCGCGCCCAGGCGTTCGGCTACCATTCCCAGGTCATCCTGGCCGGCCGCTCCATCAATGACTCGATGGCCAAACACGTCGCGGAGATGACCATCAAGGCGCTTAACGACGCCGGTAAGGTCATCAAGGGGTCCCGCGTGCTCGTCATGGGCCTGACCTACAAGGAGAATGTACCGGATGTCCGTGAGACCCCGGTCAAGCAGATGATCAAAGAACTCCGCGAGTACCACGTGGACGTTTACGGCTACGATCCCCTGCTGGACAACGCCGAAGAGGAATTCGGCATCAAGATGCTGAAGAGCCTCGATGATGCTGTCAATTTCGACGCCGTCATCCTCGCCGTCCCGCATGATGCCTTCAAGGAAGCCGATGGCAGGATCAGCCTCAAAAACCTGGCAACCTCTATGAACAGCCGTCCCGTCCTCATCGACATCAAGCGCTGCTTCGATCCCACTGAAGTGTCTGAAAAAGGTTTCTATTACCGGACACTGTAATCTGAATTCAGTATCGCCTCCGCTTTTCCCGCCGGGCAGCCAATAGGCCCGGCGGGTTTTTTTCTTGGCGGGGGCAGGATTCCGAGTTACAATATCCTGCATAGATGTACCCGGAGGTTCTTATGGCGAGAGCGTTCTGGAAAGGCGTTATCAGTTTCGGTATGGTCGCTATCCCGGTCAGGATGTCGATCGCTACGGAGAGCAAGACGCCGTCATTCCACTACCTCCATAAAAAAGACCTGGTCCGCCCCAAGCAGGTCCTTTATTGCCCCGGCGATAATGAATACATCGAGCGCAGCGATACCGTGCGCGGCTACGAGTATGCCAAGGACCAGTACGTGGTTTTCTCGGACGAAGACTTCGAAAAGGTTCCCGTCCGGACCAGTCATGCCATCGAGATCCACAGTTTTGTCAAGCTGGAAGACATCGACCTCATCTACTATGAGGGCAGCCACTACCTGGAGCCGGAAGAACTCGGCGCCAAGCCGTTCGCACTACTGAGGACCGTACTGGAAAGGAGTGGGAGAGTCGCAATCGCCAAGGTCGCCTTTCAGAGACGGGAACACCTCTGCTGTCTGCGCCCGCTGGATGATTCCCTTATCCTGCACACGCTCAACTACCGGGAAAACATCCTACCAAAGCCGGACGTCACCCTGCCGAAGCAAAACATCACCGACGCCGAACTGGATATGGCAGAAAAACTGGTCGAGGCCATGTCTTCGGACTTCCAGCCGGAACAGTACCACGATGAATACTCCATCGCCCTGCGAAAAATGGTGGAAGCAAAGCTGCAGGGAGTGGAACTGGAGGCTCCGGAGGAAGAGAAGATCGAGATAGAAGACCTGATGGAAGCCCTGAGGGCCAGTGTGGCCGCCGCCGGCAAGGCCTGATACTAATCCAGCAGGTCCCTGAACTCGCACGCGTTCCGGACGGAATAGTCCTCGTACTTGTTCTTGAAGATGACGTGGACTTCCTTTACCTGTTCGCTCAATGCTTTGATCCTGGTAGCCCATTCTTCAAGTTCGTGCCGGTCGTACAGGTACTTGAAGCGTTCCGCCGGACTGCCTCCGCGTTTTTCCCAGTTATCAGCGTTGCGGCCGTGGAAGCGTACCATCGCCACGGTGGAAGTAGCTGCCGTCACCAGCGGCACGCTGGTCTTGAGCCCCTGCGGCTCATCAACGCAGACAAGGGTAATCTCGTGCTGCCGGAGGAAGTCCAGCGTCGTTTCCAGCGTGTCTCCGATCAGCCAGTCCCCGGTCCGAAACTCGACCGCAAGACGATAGCCGCTGAGCCGTTCACAGCATAATAAAATGTATTCCCGGTTCTCCTGTGACGGATGGAACCAGGGCGGGAACTGGAAGAGCACCACACCGAGTTTTCGGGCACGTTCCATGGTCTCAGCGTGAGTACGGAAAATATCCCAGAGTTGCTCGATTACTGCAACAGGTAGATGGTGCAGATAAACCGTTTTACGAGCCGTAATGTCCGGGTTTTCCCGTCGGATAGAAGCAGGTAACGAAGCAAACCGGGTCGGGTGGCCGGTGAACAGGCTGAATGCGCGGATATCGAACGTAAATCCCGGCGGCGTGTTGTCCAGCCAGAGCGCCAGGTTCCTTGCGGTAGGAAAGAAATGAAAGCTCGAATCTATCTCTGTAATTGAGAACCGCTCCGCATAGTACCATAGCCTCGCCGGGGGCGTCCTGATATCAGCCGGATAGAACCGGCCGCTCGTTACCAACCCCTGGTCAGCCCATGACGATGTACCCACAAGGATATTACCCATTACACTACCTTTCATTACCCAAAGTATATGCCGCCACGGGCTCCTCCGGTAGTTCGAGCGCTTTTTGCACCGGCACGTTATACTATCAACATGACGGAAGACTACACGAAAAAGCGCCGCTTCGACCTCACTCCGGAACCGGCTATGACACGGCCCGGTGAACGGCAGGGGCCATTGACGTTCGTTGTCCAGAAGCACGCCGCCCGGCGACTCCATTACGATTTCCGCCTTGAAGTCGACGGCGTTCTCAAGTCCTGGGCCGTTACCCGAGGACCTTCCACTGATCCCAGGGAAAAACGACTAGCGGTCATGGTGGAAGACCACCCTATCGATTATGCCTCCTTTGAAGGCTCGATCCCGGTCGGGGAATACGGAGCCGGCCAGGTCATCGTCTGGGACCGGGGGACCTACTCGCCGGACGAGGGCGGCGAACTCCTTTTCGATAACCGAGCCCTCGCTGAAGAACGAATGCGAAAAGGTATCGTTGAAGGCAAGCTTTCCGTTACGCTCCGCGGCGACAAACTCAAAGGTTCTTGGACACTCGTCAGAATGCATAACCAGGACAAGAACTGGCTCCTTATCAAGCACCGTGACGACTACGCCGGTGCCGAAAAGGACATTCTCGCAGAGGAGAAATCGGCGGCGTCCGGTCTGACCATAGAGGATATCAAGGCAGGCGCCGTGCCGGAAAAGAAAGCAGACCCGGTTGTGCCGGACCAATCACCCGGTGCGGTCAAAAAAGAAATGCCGTCATCGATTACACCCATGCTGGCTACGCTGATCGATACGCCATTCTCGGACGATGCCTGGTACTTCGAGCCAAAGCTGGACGGCTACCGCATTCTCTCGTTCATCGAGCCCGGCCGGGTGCGCCTGATCTCGCGCCGAGGCAATGATATCACCGCCCATTACAAGGAACTCGCGGAAGCCCTGAAAAATCAGCCCTCATCCCGTATGGTACTGGACGGCGAGCTCATCGCCCTTGATTCAAACGGCAAGCAGTGTTTCCAATGCCTCCAAGGCTACCTGAACATCTTCCACCGGTCCGTCAGCAAGGAGGTTGAGCCGCCTTCGGCTATCATCTATTACGTCTTCGATATCCTCTACCTGGAAGGCTACGACCTGGCTGCCGTCCCCCTGGAACAACGCAAGGAGCTTCTGCGGGAAACCCTGGCTCCGGATGACATGGTCAAGCTCGTCGAATATTTCCCCTCGGAGGGAGAGAAAGTCTTCAAGGCGGCTGTGGACAACGGCCTGGAGGGTGTGGTCGCCAAGAAGAAACAGAGCCGTTACGAACCAGGAAGACGTTCCCAGGCCTGGCTCAAGATCAAAGCGGTCAAGAGCGATGATTTTGTCGTCGTCGGCTACACGGAGGGTAAAGGCAACCGCGCGGACAGTTTCGGCTCGCTCGTCCTCGGTTACTATAACGATGATAAACAATTGACCTGGGCCGGGAATGTCGGCAGCGGGTTCGATGCTCCCCTCTTGAAGGAAATCATGTTCCGGCTGGAACCCCTAAAGACTACCTCTCCCCCCTTGAGCGATGGCTCGAGGATGGACGGGCAGGTCATCTGGACAAAGCCGGAACTGGTTGTGGAGGTGAAATTCGCCGAATGGACCCGCGACGGCAGGCTCCGTGCTCCGGTCTTTCTGCGGTTCCGAGACGACAAATACCCGCCAGTGGCACATCCGGCGGAGGTTGTCACGGAACGGGAAAGACAGCCGCAGCAACGGCCCAGCGCTATCCCCGAGGTACTCGAACGTCTTGCTACAAAAACCGACCGGATGACCGTAACGGTGGAAGGCCACCGGGTCTCCCTCAGCAACCTGGACAAGCCCTTCTGGCCGGAACGTGACGGGCAGCGCGCCCTTACCAAGCGCGACCTCCTCTATTACCTGACGAAGGTCTCGCCCTACCTGCTGCCGCACCTGAAGGATCGGCCGCTCTCGCTGAACCGGTTCCCCAACGGGATCACCGGGCAGCACTTCTACCAGAAGCACTA
>CAZQQL010000056.1:0-21591 GCA_964595455.1 uncultured Dehalococcoidaceae bacterium | reverse complement strand
GAGATCTACACCCTATCCTACACTCTTTCCCTACACGACGTCTTCCGATCTCAGCCAGCGGCCGCTCATGAGGACTTCCAGCGCGTGCGCCTGGCCGATGGTCCGCGGCAGTGTCTGCGAACCCCCGGCGGCCGGGATGATGCCGAGGCCGGGTTCCGGCAGGCCGAACCGGGCGTCGTCGGTAGCCAGGCGGATATCGCAGCAGAGGGACATCTCGATGCCGGAACCGAGCACATAGCCGTGCAGGGCGGCGATGACCGGCTGCTGGACGGAGAGAAAGCGCCCCCAGATGTCACGGTCGAAGCGGGCCTTGCGGGCAAAGACTGGCGGCGGCGCGCTCAGGAACTCGGTGAGGTCGGCGCCGGCGCAGAAGGCTTTTTCTCCCGCCGCTTTCAGGATAACGGCGCGGACATCGGGATCGTCCTTCACCGCGCCGAGGACTTCGTACAGCTCGTCCCGCATCTGGATGTTGTAGGCGTTCAGGGCCTTCGGGCGGTTCAGGGTGATGTACGCGATATCATCCTGTTTATCGTAGAGAATAACGTCGAAACCGGTCATATTACACGCCTTTGTAATGAGGATCGCGTTTTTCCCGGAAGGCGGTGATGCCCTCGGTGCGGTCCGCCGTGGTATGGAGGAGGAAATACAGGTCCGCTTCCAGCCGCAGGCCCTGTTCCAGGGTGAGGTCCATGCCTTTGATGACGGCTTCTTTCAGATACCGCAGGGCCAGCGGCCCCTTGGCGGCGATGCTCTTTGCCAGTTTGGCGGTCTCCGCTTCGAGGTCTGCCGCCGCGTAGACGGCGCTGACCAGGCCGATCTCCAGCGCTTCTTTGGCGGAGATCGCATCGGCGGTCAAGAGCAGTTCCAGTGCTTTGCCGCGCCCCACGATGCGGGGCAGGCGTTGTGTGCCGCCGTCGGACGGGAGCATGCCCTCCGATACCTGTGGCATAACAAATGCGGCGGTCTCCGAGCAGATGCGGATATCGGCGGCGAGGGCCAGTTCCAGGCCAGGGCCTGATGCCAGGCCGTTGATGGCGGCGATGACAGGGCGGTCGAGGGCGGCCAGCGCGGCGGCGGCGTATGAGGAGGGTTCTCCGCCCCGGCAGAAGACGTCGCCTTCGTTGGCCAGGATGACAACGTATACGTCATTGTCCTCGGCGATGTGGTCGCAGGCGTGGGCGATCTCGCCGGTCATCTCCTCGTCGAGGTAGTTGCCGGTCTCGGACCTGTCCAGGATGATGTAAGCGGCGTGTTCCACATCGAGCGGCATGGCGTCCCTCCGGCGGTTGTTCCTCATTCAATGTTACCGCCCTGAGCTAAGAGCGTCAAGAAAACCGATTTTGTTAGGTTTTGGTTGTCATTGCGCGTCCCGATACCATCGGGACGAAGCAATCCGTCCTCCAGGAATACCGCAGGCTTTAAGGCCCCTTTGGAAAGCTTCCTGTGAATGTCATCGCGAGGGGTCTTCAGACCCCGTGGCAATCCCGGAGAGGGCTGTCGTCTGATGTAAGGATCATTCTAAAAAAGTGACAAAATTCCCTTGACAGGATAAGAACACAAGTTCTATAATTTTACTCACGGAAGTATGATGACTCCCGCAAAAACAGGAAGAAATCGACCAAGGAGCAACCGGTTGGGGATAGGCGCTTGCATGGTGTGCACAGGACTGGTCACCCTGCCCGTTTGAATTCCCTCGTTTCCACCGTAACGAAGAATCCCGGAATGAGGCTGGGTTGTCATAAAACCAATAACGAATACCCGAGCCTGCTTGGCCGCAAACAGCATTCGTTAAATAAGGATTCTTTAATTTCCTATATCGAACAATCAGCATTGATGGAAAAAAGGAGTTGCAGAACATCAATGAAAGCTAACTGTTCTATCGTCCCCATATTAAGGGGGAGTGAGGGTGTTTGGGCAATCCCCAAGATGATTTGCCGCAGGTCATATAAAGCCAACCATTCCATCGGCTCCCTCAGGAAAGAGCCTGCCCCGTACTCGATAGGGGGGAGATGAAAGGAGGTTTCGTAAAGCCCTAAACCAGCACGAAAACCGGCCGCGCACCCTCGCCGGCGGAATAGGCGTCCCCGGGGAAGATGCGGGCTTCACTCATCTTGACCGCTTTTCCGATGAGGTCCATGGAGGCCGCTTTGGGGTCGATGCCGTCCAGGTTGCCCATGATCCATGGCCCTTCATCGAGTTCCACGATGATAATAACGTAGGGTACCTCGGATTCCCTGCCTTCCGCGGCCACGTAGACCGTGGTAAAGGTGCGAATCGTGCCCGTGCCTCTCAGGGTGTCTACGGCGAGGTCCTTGCCGGCGCACTTCGGGCAGACCATCTTGGGCGGCGTGGTAACGGTACCGCAGGCAGCGCATTTCACGCCGAGGATACGGCCGTCCTTGAGGGCTTCATGGTAGTCTTTGTAAATAAGCGCATGTTGCATGGTGTTCTGCCTTACCAGCCCTTCTCGAAGATCATGTTGACGAGCGTCCCGCCGTCGCCGCCGAGGGTGTCCGTCATGCCGATGTTGGCATCCGGCACCTGCCGGCCCGGCTCGACCTTGCCGCGAAGCTGGTTGACAATCTCATACACCTGCCCGGCGCCGGTCGCCCCGATGGGATGCCCCTTGGACTTGAGGCCGCCGGACGGGTTGATGGCTATCTTGCCGCCGATGTCCGCCTGGCCTTTTTCCCAGGCCTGACCGGCGGTGCCGAAATCGAAGAAGCCCAGGCTTTCCGCCGCGATGAGGCTGGCGATGGAGAAACAGTCATGGAGTTCGCAGATATCAACGTCAGAGGGCTTGATGCCGGCCATGTTGTACGCCTGCTCAGAGGACAGCTCGCGGGCGCGGATGCGGGGGAGGTAATCGTTCTGGTTGACGAGCGGGCCGTTGGAGGCCTGCCCGATGCCGGTGATATAGACCGGCTTGTCCGTCAGCTTCCGGGCAGCGTCTTCTGAGGCGATGATGACTGCCGCCGCGCCGTCCGAGAACGGGCAGCAGTCATGCAGTGTCAGCGGCGTCGCCACGACAAAGCTGTTAAGTATCTTGTCCATGGCTATGTCCCTGTTCTTGCCGAAGAACTGGGCCCTGGGATTGATGCTGCCGTGCTTGTAGGACTGCATCGTGACGCGGGCCATCTGCTCACGGAGTTTCTGGAGCGGTATCTTGTAGGTATCGGCATAAAGATGGGTCAGCATGGCGAAGACCGCCGGGAAAGTGACGCCGGCCGGGTACTCGTAGTGTGCGTCCGAGAACATCGCAAAGGTGCGGGTAGCCAGCCCGGTGCCCATCGTGGCGGCTCGTTCCACGCCTCCCGCCAGGACAATATCATACATGCCGGAGGCCACCCACATGAAGGCGTCCCTCACGGCTACGCTGGCGGAGGCGCAGGCGCCCTCGTAGCGGTTAGCCGGGATATAACGGCAGCCGATGTACTCGGCGGCGTAAGCCTGCATCATGCCCTGGCCTTCGGCAAAATCACCGAGGGCGTTGCCCATGAACAGGGCCTGGACGTCCTTCGGCTTCAGACTAGAATCGGATATGGCTTCGGAGGCGGCTTCCGCGAACATCTCAACGGCGGTCTTTTCCTGCGGGCCGCTGAATTTCGTTTCGCCCACTCCGACAACGGCTACTTTTCTCATAGGTTCTCCTGAACAGGTACGGGGGATAAAAACCCGGACTGTACTCAATAGGGGATTTCCTATTTCAGGTTAGCCTTTCAGGGCTTTGCCTGTCAAACAGTTAGAGATTGGAGACTAGGTACCTGCGTATACTTATTTTTTAAGAGGTGTAAACGAAATAAGTACTCGATATATGTACCGAAGCGGAACAGCATATTATACTTATTGTGTGGGTATCACTATCGACGATCCAAGGAGCGAACAGGAATGGGCGAGAATTTTTGGGAAGAAATCAGGAACATAAGCTACGGATTCGGTTTGAGCGATCTGCTTCATGAGACCGTCCTGGCTATCGATAACGAGTTGATGAGAACGAAAGACCTGGAGTATCGGGAGAAACTTGTTCAGACGGCCTACCATCTCAGGGTTTTGATACATAAACATATTCAAACCTCAGCCGATACGGCAATCCGTCTGCCTGATTTCGACCTGATGAAAAATTAGCCTACGGCTATCTTTCAAAAGCCGGCCCGTCTACATCGGCGTTATTATTGTAACCCGCGCTCTCCCAATAACCTCGGAAATCTGCGTCCGAGGATAGTTCCATCCTCGTCACCCACTTGGCCCACTTGTACCCGAACTTGCTCATGGCGACGACCTGGAAGGGGAAACCGCGTTCTGGTGTGAGGGTGATATCGTTGTCCTTGAGGGCGATGATGATATCGTTATCCAGGATGTACTTGAGGTCGAGCGACGTATAGCCTTCATCCGTATCAGCCGTGTAGAAGATGACGGTCACTGCTTCCGGCTTGACGCCGGCATCGTCGAAAATATCAGCAAGGGAAGGCCCGGTCCACTTGGCGGTGAAGTCCCATCCTTCAACGCAGTTCAGGTCCATGAGACGGTCTTCCTGGGGATAAGCCCGCAGGTCTGTGTAAGATAGGCTTAGTGGTTGGTCTACCAGGCCGTCCACGGTCAGACGGTAGGTTTCCCGGTCGATGTGCTGGGTGCCTTTCAATCCGTTGTTCCGTTGTTGGCTAAGCGGTGTCAGGTCGCGACCCATGAACTGGGTAGCTTCGACTTCACCGCCGGGCGCAGTGGTGGCAGGTTGGGAAGTGCAGGCCGCGGCTATTGCCGGCAGTCCAACGATACACACGGTCAGTAGAATCAATATTGTTCTTTTCATTTAACCTCCGAGACGGAAATACTGCATATAAACCACGGCGGCAAGAACAGCCCCGCCGATAATGATAAGAATACTATCCATAACCCATGTCCGGGACCTTAACCGTCTCTCGAGACTGACCCGGATATTGACAAGAACGTGAACGAGGAAGAAAAAGACAAGAGGCAAAACGGTGGCATCGTGGATGGAGTTGGCCAGCCCTCGGTCGACGAAGCCGAAGGTAATACTGTAAATGACACCCGTCTGGGTGATGCCCCAGCCGGAAAGCACGAGGACGAGCACACCGGCCAGCAGCGCCCAGGCGCTGATGCGGGTGCTTTTTCTCAACCAGCTATTGAGTTTGCTGTTTTCAGGGCGGCTTTGCATCGCCGTTTCTCCGTCAACCTTCTGTTACTTTCATGGTAGCAAGTCTCTCGTTGTTCGCCTAATGGAGTAAGTGTACCGGAAAAAAGCATCGCATGTGGTGTTTGCATCACGGTGCGCGACAGGTGCATAATGACATGACATCTGACGGAAAGGGGAATTGCAATGACTACGATTACTGAGTATCAAAAATGCGGCGCCGACCTGGAGCGGCTGCTGCTGTTGAAGACCTCACCCATTTCAGTAAAGATGCTGGAATCAGAAGCTGATATACCGGAGGGCGCTTTCCGTCCGAAACGGGACAAAAACATCCATTATGCCCAGTGCCAGGCCTTCGCGCTGTCCCGGCGGGAAAAGATGACGGTTGCTATGCTGGCGGCGGACAATTGGTGTTTCGCGCCGCCTATCGCTTACGGTTTGGTGGACCGGCCGGACAACCCGGAGTTTGCGTTTTTTACTGACTTTCCCAGGTTCGAGCGTGGCAGGTATATCGGCATCGTGTCCGCGCCGTTGCGATCCGCGGAGTTCGAGCCGGACGTGGTCATCATGTATTCAACCCCGGCACAGATGCGCAATTTCCTTCAGCCCATGCACTTCGGCCGCCGAACGGACGAAGTCATATGCAACTTCTTCCCGCCGGTCTGTTCGCAGGCTGTCGTGACCGTGATGGAGACGGACAAGGTGCTTGTAGCGGTGCCGGATCCCGGCGAAGCCATGCGGGCCTGCCCGGCCGATGAGGAGATCATCACCTCGATCCCGGGCGGCAAGATCAAGGGTATCATCGATGCGCTCCGGGATATGTATGAGAAGAATGCCGGCCATGTACGTTTGCCGATATTGATGCAGGCTGATTACGAACAGCCGCCCATGTACCAGGCGCTGTTCAGGCAGTGGGGCATTCTCGAAGAGGACTAGTGTAACCGCAGCACAGCCATGTAAATACCGATGCCGGCGCTGACCAGGGTAATACCGATCCGCGGCAGGTTGAAAATAATGAAGCCGAACCGGTTCCATTCCATGCCGTAGGCAATCCCGAATGCCAGTAGAACGGCCAATCCGCCGATGACGGCCAGGCCGATGCTCCGCTTGCGGTTTACGGAGCGGCTGATGACTTCTCCGATTACCCAGCCGACTCCCGCCGCCAGCAGCAGGCTGAAGAAAAAGGTCGGGATATAGAGCTCGATCAATCCCCACAGGAGCCCAACAATAATACCGGCCCCGAGCGCCGCGCCTATGGCACGCAGGTAATAGATAGACGAGACGCGGAAGGTGGGCAGCTTCTTTAAGCCGGCGCAGGTGGGGCAGCGCGCTCCAACGGGTGTCTGGACCAGGCAGCGCGGACAGATGGGGGTCCCGCACTTCCCGCACCGGAGCGATGTTTCGGTATCGGGGTGACGGGCGCAGCGGACGGTGTCCGGTTCGGTCATCTATGCCGCCCTCTTTTTGGTATTGCGGTTGACCCAGGCTTTGCGGTCCGAGATGTCCCGGTCGTACAGCAGGCGGTTCAGCAGCACGCGCCCAATTCCTGTTTGCCGCATATCCGTGTTTTTCTGGGCGGTCAGACGCTTGATGATAATGATCAGCAGCAGTGCGACATAAGCCAGCGTCACGGCGATGTCTTCACTGAATGCCGCCGTAAAAACAGGCTGCAGAGCGACGCCGACAAGTACGGCGACGGGCGTGGAGCGGAACAAGATCACGCCGCCGATGAGTATAACAAGGAACGCTGTCGCTCCCCAGTAAGTAATCACATCGAGATTGAGAATCGGTACAAAGAGGATGAGACCGGCCGCCGTAGCGATGCCCCGCCCGCCATGGAAACGTACAAAGACCGGCCAGTTATGGCCGACAATTACCGCCAGTCCCACGACTAGCTGCTGAGCAGGTTCCAGACCCAGCTTGAAGGCCACCGTGACCATGACGATGCCTTTGAAGAAGTCATAAATCCCAACGATAACTGCCAGCCGGCGGGAGGTCGTGCGCCAGAGATTGCCGGCTCCAACCTGGAAGGTCCCCACTTTTCTTAGGTCGTGACCACGGGATTTGGCCGCGAGTAAGGAGGCGGGGACCGACCCGAGGAGATACCCGCCGATGATGAGTAAGATAAACGTGGTCAACATTTACCGCGCTCCCTGTGCTGTTTCTCTTTATTATAAGACATATCCGGGCTGAAGCCGAACATCACTGGTGGCGGTGATGAGCGATGAGGTTCAGCGCAACCTCGACCGGGATATCGACGGAGCCGAGGACACCGCCGCTCATACCTTCACCATGATAGTCGCTGCCGCCGGTGACGAGAAGGCCGTACCGGGCGGCCAGGGCCAGCATGTCTTCGGTCTGTTCCGGTGTATTCTCGTGGTAATAAGCCTCGATCCCGGCAAGGCCAGCTTTCTTCAACCGCTGGACCATAGTCTCGGGCTCTCCGGTTGTAAACGGATGGGCGAGTACGGGCACACCACCGGTACGTAGTATCAGAGAGGCCGCTTCTTCCGGCGTCATCTTGATGCGTTCCACGTAGGCGGGGCCCCCGCTTTCAAGGCAGTTATCAAAGGCGTCTTCGAATTTTTCGATGTAACCCTTCTCCACCAGCGCCCGTGCGATGTGAGGCCGCCCGATGGAAGTTCCCTCCCCGGCGATTTCACGCACACGGTCCCAGTCCAGCGGCATACCGAGGCCGGCCAGTTTTTCCACCATGCGGCGGGCACGGGTGTCCCGAGAATCCCGGAACTTCTCCAGTTCGGCGAGAAACGCTGCGTCGTTCTCGCTAATATAATACCCCAGGACGTGTGTCTCGCCTTTTTCCGTATCGGTGCTGAGTTCGACGCCGGGAATAAAAGTCAAGTCCGGGAACGTCGCGGCGGCCCGGCGGGCGGCGGCGATACCGTCCACGGTATCATGGTCGGTCAATGCGAGATATTTCAGACCCAGGTCGTTGGCACGTTCGACCAGGACCTCGGGGCGGTACAGGCCATCTGAAGCAGTGGAATGGACATGCAGATCGACGAGGCTCACCGCTTAGGAATCTCCCTGGTGATACGCTCGATGCCAAATGCCCGGCCGGTCTTTTCGTCGATATCAACGTAGACGGCGTTAAGTATGGGTCTTCCTTCGGCTACGCTCAGACGAACCGGTATCATGGTCAGGAACCGCTGGATGACGCCGTCGATGGTGTCCCCGATAACGGACTCCAGCGGCCCGGTCATGCCGATGTCACTGACATAAGCAGTCCCGCCGCGCAGGACGCGGGCATCTATGGTGCCGACGTGGGTGTGCGTGCCGAGGACGGCGCTGACACGGCCGTCCAGGTAGTAACCAAGGGCTACTTTTTCCGAGGTAGCTTCCGCGTGAAAATCGACGATGACGATCGGCGGACGGTCCGGAATGTTCTCGAGTAGGGCGTCCATACCGCGGAAGGGACAATCGTAATCGCTCATGAACGTCCGTCCGATGAGATTGACTACCATGACATTGTCCTTGATGACGTAGCCGCGACCGGGGACGCCCGGAGGATAGTTGTAGGGGCGTATAACGGGTGCATCGGTCTCCAGGTAGGGGAGGATTTCCTTATGGGTCCAGATGTGGTTGCCGGAGGTAATCACATCCACGCCGTTGGCCAGCAGTTCCCGGGCGGTCCCCAGCGTCAGACCGAAACCCCCGGCGGCGTTTTCACCATTGGCGATGACGAAATCGATGTTGAGTTCCTGGATCAGGCCGGGCAGAAAGGTCTCGATGGCGAGCCTGCCAGGTCGCCCGACGATATCACCGATGGCTAATACTCTCATCATAGTCAATTATACCAGAGGGTCATTGTTGGAGGGTTAAAACCATCATTGCAAGTCCCGGCTTTACCGGGTGAAGCAATCCCGATCATGAAAGACACCGAGATTGCCACGCTCCGATTGTGTCGGGGCTTGCAATGATAATTATTTGTTCTACTTGGCGTAGTCCACAGCGCGGGTTTCCCGGATTACCGTGACCTTGATCTGTCCCGGGTATTCCAGAGTCTCCTCGACCTTCTTGACGATGTCCCGGGCCAGCCTCATCGCGCCGAGGTCGTCGATGGCTTCCGGCTTGACGAGGATCCTGACCTCACGGCCGGCCTGGATGGCGAAGGATTTTTCAACACCCTTGAAGCTGTCCGCGATATCTTCCAGCGCCTTGAGACGCTTGAGGTAGTTCTCCAGGGACTCCCGCCGGGCGCCGGGCCGGGCGCTGCTGATAGCGTCCGCTGCCGAGGCTATGTAACCCCAGATACTGGTATCGGATGTCTCGAGGTGGTGTTCCGCAACACCCTTGAGGACCTCCGGAGACTTTTCCCACTGTTTGACGAGGTCCGCGCCGATAGCGGCATGCGTGCCTTCGACTTCGCGGTCCACGGCCTTGCCGATATCATGCAGCAGACCGACCTTCTTGGCGATGGTCGTATTGGCCCCGATTTCCGACGCGATCATGCTGGCCAGGTAGGCGACTTCAATGCTGTGCTCGAGTGCGTTCTGGCCGTAGCTGGTGCGGTACTTGAGCCGGCCGAGCAGCTTGATGAGTTCAGGGTG
Organism: uncultured Dehalococcoidaceae bacterium; assembly: GCA_964595455.1. Classification (GTDB taxonomy): domain Bacteria; phylum Chloroflexota; class Dehalococcoidia; order Dehalococcoidales; family RBG-16-60-22; genus DAOUEG01. The sequence continues at coordinate 11,871 of CAZQQL010000056.1, read as the reverse complement.
AAGCTGGATACCGAGCTGGATTGCGGCCTGTTCGCCGGCGGCCTGGATCTCCGCTTCTACTTCCTGCTTGGCCTTGGCGGCCATTTCTTCGATGCGGGCTGGGTGGATTCTACCGTCCATGATAAGACGGTTCAGGGCGACCCGGGCGATCTCACGCCGTACGGGATCGAAGCTGGAAATGGTCACGGCTTCCGGCGTATCGTCGATGATAAGGTCGACGCCGGTGGCCTGTTCCAGGGCGCGGATGTTACGGCCTTCACGCCCGATGAGCCGGCCCTTCATCTCATCGTTGGGCAGCGGGACGACGGAGACGGTGGTTTCCGCCACCGAGTCCGAAGCGCTCCGCTGGATGGCCAGGGCGAGGATCTCCTGGGCTTTTTCATCTGATTCGGCTTTAAGCTTGTTTTCCCACTGCCGCAGACGGCGTGAGGACTCCTGCTGGAGCTCGACTTCCATGTTTTCCAGCAGCATTTCCTTTGCTTCCGTGCTGGAAAGGCCGGAGATGAGTTCCAGTTGTTTGAGTTGCTTGTCTTTTAGTTCGACAAGCTGGTTCCGGACATTATCGATTTCTTTCTCACGATTGACGAGATTGCGTTCCCGCTGGTCGACGCTGTCCAGTTTGCGTTCCAGCGTTTCGTTCTTCTGGTTCAGGCGGTTTTCCTGGCGTTGCAGTTCCTGACGCCGTTCCTTGTATTCGGCATCTGCTGTCGCCTTGACCTGTTTTCCTTCTTCCTGCGCCTGGGCCAGCAGTTCTTTGGATTCGGCTCTGGCTTCGGCCACCATTTTGGCAGCTTTTCTCTCAGCTATCCGTGTCTGCCGATTGAGCATGAGACGGCGGCTGAAAAGCATTGCAAAAGCGCCCCCGATGAGGCCGATGATGAACGCCATGCCAATGGCTATGTACTCCATCGAATGCTTCCTTCCTTTTTACTTTTCCCGGTTACCGGGAACCCCGCGTTCGGTGAACGGCGGGGCGCGTTATGATACAGAATATTCTTTCTCCTTCCAGATTCTTTCAACAGTGCTGTTAATTGTGTCATAACCGAAGCCCCGGCGGCCGAGGTGGGCCGCGAGGCGCTTGCGGAACGTGTCATAATCGGTGTTGGAAAGAATGCCGGCCTTTTTTTGTGCCGCACGGTAGGCGGCTTCCGCCTCATCGATATCGCCAACGGCTTGTTCGATGATGTCCCGCGGGAGACCTTTCTGCTGCAGTTCCAGCTTCATCAGGCGGCGGCCACGCGGCCTCAAGTCATCACGGTTGCCCACCCACAGCCGGGCAAATTGTGTGTCATCGACGAACCCGAGTTCTTTAAGCCGGGCCATGGTCTGCTGGATACAGGCAGCGCCGTGGCCCTGCCGGCTTAACCTCTGACGGACTTCCTGCTCGCTGCGAGGACGGTAGCTGAGGAACCGGCAGGCGGCGTTGTAGCATTTCTGCTTCTGGTCCTTCTCAATCAGTTCAGCGGCATCCTGGGGCGGCACTTCCTGCCCTATGCGAAGCCCCGCTCCAGCGGCGATGTCTTTTTCCAGGCTGAACGCGAACTCGCCGTCCAGATAGACATGTATCCGGCGGTCCCGTCTATTTTGTTTTCTCAGTTCTGTAATAGTACCCATCTACCGCCCGCCCGTAAACAAAAAAAGGCTGAAGCAAAGCCTCAGCCCTGGATTACCATGCCGTTTTTCCGTCTCAGCCGATACTATGGTTATCCGGCTATTCTTCTTCTTCGACGGTGACCGCTGTTTGACCGGTGCCAGCCGAGGCCCTTATCCGCTCTTCAATTTCTTTGGCAAGTTCAGGGTTTTCTTTCAGGTATTGCTTCGCGGCTTCCCTGCCCTGCCCGAGGCGGGTGTCCCCGTAAGAGAAAAAGGCACCGGCTTTTGTGATCAGTCCCATAGCGACGCCGATATCAAGGAGGTTCCCTTCCTTGCTGATGCCGGAAGTGAACATGATATCGAATTCAGCGCTGCGGAACGGAGGGGCTACTTTATTCTTGACTACCTTGGCTTTCACGCGGTTGCCGACCGCTTCGGTGCCCTGTTTGATGGTCTCCGCCCGCCTCAACTCTATGCGGATGGAACTGTAAAACTTCAGGGCGCGGCCGCCGGTGGTGACCTCCGGGTTCCCGAAGACTATGCCCACCTTTTCCCGCAACTGGTTAATGAATATGACGGCGGTCCCTGCCCGGCCGATCGCTCCGGCCAGTTTTCTCAGGGCTTGTGACATCAGGCGCGCCTGAAGGCCCATCTGTGGGTCGCCCATGTCCCCCTCGATCTCAGCGCGCGGCACCAATGCGGCCACGCTGTCAACGATGATGACATCGACGGCGTTGCTGCGTACCAGTGCTTCGGTTATCTCGAGGGCCTGCTCGCCGGTATCCGGCTGTGATATAAGCAGTTCATCGACGCTGACTCCGCAGCGGCCTGCATAGGAAGGGTCCAGTGCATGCTCGGCGTCGACGTAGGCAACCGTTCCGCCTTTCTTCTGCGCCTCGGCAATTATGTGTTGCGCCAGGGTAGTTTTTCCGGAAGATTCCGGGCCAAATATTTCCGTGATGCGGCCCTTGGGTATCCCTCCGATGCCCAGGGCCAGGTCTAAAGCCAGGGAGCCGGTTGGAATGGCCTCTACAGGCGGCAGTCCGGAAGACTCTCCCATCTTCATAATGGAACCCTTACCGAACCGTTTTTCTATCTGGCTGATAGCCAGTTCCAACGCTTTAACTTTCTCCGTGGTCATCTTTCGCCTCACCCGCATAATAGCACACCTGTTTTGGCAAAACAAGTGAAATGTTAACAAAAAGTAAGCATTCTCCCTTATGCGGATACCGGCTCCTTACGGGCATCATTTAGCGCGCCATTGAGGGGCACGAATATTGCGTTCCGCAAGGTGTACCGTTTCCTCTATTCGCTTACGTCTGGTCTCCGGTCTCATGGCGCTGCGTATCCATTCCAGTATCACACCTTTAGTCGAGCGGGGAAATGCCTGGAAATTAGCGGCGGCTGTTTTGTTACGCTCGAAAGCCTCCTGTAGATCATCAGGGATTCGCGCTCTTTCAGCATCATCTGAAGCAACCCAGGCTCCGGTCTTCCGGGCAAGCTCGATCGCTTTCATGCCGGCTTCTGTCATTTTCCCTTCGCCAATCATTTTCTGGGCTCTCAAGCGGTTAGTCCGGCTCCAGTTGCTCTTGGGCTTACGGGGCGCGAAGTACAGCAAATAGCTTTCCTTGTTCCTGCGATGAGCTTTGCTGTCGATCCACCCGAAACACAAAGCTTCTTCTACTGCTTCCTCATATCTAACTCCCTGCAGCGGACTGGATGCAGTTCTGATGACCAGCCATACGAAGCTTTGGATTTGATGATGTTTTTCTAACCAATCACGCCAATCATTCCTATCAGTTGCCTGGAACTGTCCTTGTTCATTCATTACGACATCTCCCGTACTGCATAGTATACCCGATAATCGCGTTTAGTTTACGTTACTGTAATTGAAATGCTACAATCGCTGTGTACCAGCAGTGGGCGGCATGCCTGCGGAAAAGGGGAATTTGTGACGTTCGAGATTCGGCCTATCAAAGCAGATGAACTGGAAGCCTTCAATCACAATGTGAGAACGGTGTTTGCCTCCGGCGGCAATATGCATGTGGACATGCCGCTTGAATGGACGCTGTGCGGCTTCGAGGACGGCAGGCTGGCGACCAGTTATGCTTTCTGGCCTTTGACCATCCTGCTGAACGGCGCCCCGGTCCCTATTGCCGGCGTCACCATGGTGGGCACCTACCCGCTGTTCCGGCGGAAAGGATACCTGAGGAAGGTCACCACCCGGCACTTCGAAATCATGCACGAACAGGGCGAACGGCACATTTCGGCGCTTTTTGCCTCCCGGACGGCTATTTATCAGCGCTACGGCTACGGCGTGGTTTCCGGCCGTTATTCCTACAACATCGATCCCCGCGATATCCAATTGCTCAACTGCCCGAACGGTACGGGTGTCATGAAAGAAGCGACTCAGGCTGATGAAAGTGTCCTCCTCGCCCTCTATCACCGCTTTATCTCCGGGAGGAACGGTTATCTCCGGCGGGAAGATGACTATTTTAGAATCCCCGGCTCGCCTTATGGTACCTACATGCCGCCGGAAGTCGCCGCCCGGTTGGTAAAGATAGTCTACCATGAGAACGGGAAACCAGCGGGCTATGTCGTCTACGGAGTCGAACAGGACATGCGTCCGGGGATAACCTTCCAGGGACACCTGATGAATATCGCTGAAATGGCCTGGCTCACACCGACAGCCTACCAGGGTATCTGGAGCTATCTGGGACGGTTCGATCTCGTCAACCAAATAAGCGCCCGGAAAATGCCGCCGGACGATCCCCTGATGCACCTCCTGCTGGAACCCAAGCGGCTGGAAGTCACCGTCCCGAGCGTAGGACTGCTGGCGCGCATCGTGGATCTAGAGAAAGCCCTGCCGCTGCGGCCTTACGCCGCCGAGGGGACGCTATCGTTCGAGGTCCGTGATGAACTCTGTCCCTGGAACAACGGTTGCTGGGAGATGGAAACCGGCACGGAAGGCGCGAGCGTCCGGCGCTCGAACAAAGGAACACAGGTAACGATGCCCGTTTCGACGCTGGCGATGTTGGTATTCGGGCGTATCAGCGCTTCCGAGGCCGCCCGTATGGGCCGCCTGGATACCCGGGATGCGAAAGCTTTAGCTTTGTGGGACAGGGTCATGAAGACGGAATACGAGCCTTACTGCGCGGACTCGTTCTAACAAGGAGAATCTCGATGAAAGTCCAAAATTACAGGGATGTCAAAGGATACGATGCCGCGCCGGGCGCGGTGATGCACATCGTGGCGGGTGTGGACGAAGGCGCGCCGAACTTCGTGATGCGGGTCTTCGAGATACAGCCCGGTGGTTCTACCCCGAACCACGCCCACGCCTGGGAGCATGAAATGTTTGTGGTGTCCGGGGAAGGGACGCTGATCAACGGGGACAGCCGCACTCCGTTGAAACAGGGCGACGCTGTCATGGTCCTGCCGGACGAACAACACTGCTTCACCAATACGGGAAAAAGCCTGATGACGGTCATCTGCATCGTGCCGCTGGTGAACGGCGTCATGCCAGGTATGCCGGCTATGAAATAGACTTGATGTGGGTATGACCGAATCTTGCTTGAAGGAGCGATGAGCGATGTTCGGCTGGATGGGTAAAATATTGCAGGTTGATCTCACCACTGGCAAGTATGATGAGATTAACACCTGGGATTACGCTGAGAAGTACCTCGGCGGCCGTGGTTTGGCCTCCCGTATCTACTGGGAAAAGGTGGCGCCGGATACCGGCGCTTTCGACCCCGGAAACGTCCTTATATTCATGACCGGCCCGCTGCTGGCAGCTGGCGCCCAGGGTTGCGCCCGGATGAGTGTCTCGGGAAAATCACCCATGGCCTACCCGGAAGGGTACTGTTACGGGAGTCTCGGCGGCTATTTTCCGGCGGAGATCAAGCGGGCGGGTTGGGATGGCATCGTACTCCTGGGCCGGGCGGAAAAACCCGTTTGCCTTACCCTCTTCGATGACAAAGTCACTATGGAAGACGGGAGCCGGTTTTGGGGGAAATCCGCTTGTACCATGGAAAAGCTGCTGGAGGACGAGTACGGTAAAACAGCCCGTTTTGTCACTACCGGGCCAGCTGGCGAGAACCTGGTCAGGACGGCAACTCTGTACGCTTCTCTCCAGGGCGCCGTTACGGCGGGTTTCGGTGCGGTCATGGCATCCAAAAACGTCAAGGCCATTGTTATCAAGGGAACCGGACGACCTCAAGCCGCCGACCCGGTCCGGGTCAAGGAGTTGGCTGCCTATACCCGTGAACTAAAAGATACCGTCAGCCTGGCGATCGTCCCTCGCATTGACATGTCAGGTCACGGTCACCTGCTTGAGACACTCGGCCAGCGCCATTGTTACCAGTGTTCTCTCACGTGTTCGAAGTATATCTACCGTATCGGCAAGGACCCTGCGTTGACCGGCCTGCGAGGCTGCCAGGCCATGGAGTATTACTTGCCCTGGTTGTACGGGCATGAAGAAGATACCGCCAGGACACTGTTCGATGCGCCCGCTATGGCTAATGATTACTCGATCGGCACCTTCGAGCTCCAGCCGATGATCGACTGGCTGTGGGCGGTATATAAAAACGGCGTGTATACCGAGGAAGACCTTGGGCTGCCGCTCTCCGGGATCGGAACACGCGAGTTTCTTGAGGTTTTACTCAAGGCTATTGCTTACCGCAGCGGGTTCGGGAATGTTCTTGCCGAAGGAATGATGCGGGTGCGCCACATGGTCAAGCCGCAAGCTGCCGCCCTGTTCCCTGGTAACGTTGCCCCTATCGGTTCCACTGACGGCGTACCTCCCCGTGCGAATATCCCGCATGCCATTCTTTATCCCTTCGAACCCCGGATGCATCCCATCAGCGTCCACGAAATCGGGTATCTTCGATTGCCCTGGAGTATGCATTTTCGAGACCCGGCTTCAACGAGATTTTCCGTCGATTCATACCTGGAGATAGCCAGGAAGTGGTGGGGCAGTGAGGCTGCCGCTGATATGACCACCTATGAGGGAAAAGCCCTAGCCGCACGGAACATTCAGAACAGGACATATCTCAGGGATAGTCTCGGTTTATGTGATTTCATCTACCCGATCACCTATTCATTCAGTAAGTACGGCCCCGTCGGTGACCCGGACCTGGAAGGCAAGCTGTTTTCCGCTATCACCGGCATAGACGCTGGCGCCCTGGCTGAATATGCTGAACGCATCTTCATCATGCAGCGCCTGATAAGAGTACGAGAAGGGCACCGTATCCCGGATGATGATTACCCGCCGGAGTTCAATTTCACCGAGCCGCTCTACCAGAGCATTCACGGCGCCAAAATTACCATGCCCGGACCGGGCGCCAGGCCCGTCGATGCCACCGGCAGGGTGCTGGACAAGGACAAGGTCACTGCCATGCTGAAGGAGTATTACCGGATACGCGGTTGGGACGAGGAGACCGGATTGCCAACGCCGGAAAGGCTGCACAGTCTGGGCATGGATGACCTAATAAAGCCGCTCGATAATCTACTGCAATAATTGCCCCTGTCAGCGGGAAATCAATTTGCCCAACCAGGGGGTTTCAATGCTGATAGCGCCTTCCGGGCATACTTCCTGGCAGCAGAAGCAGCGGATGCAACGCTGGTAATCATACACAGGCGGGCTGGTTTTCTCCTCCGTCCGCCAGTGGACGGCGCCGGGTTGTACCGGACAGGCCCTCACACAGGTACCGCACCTGGTACACCTGGCAGAATCGATGACCGGGCGCGGCGTAGCATACTGCTTGAATAAAGCTCCCATCCGGCCGCCTTTGAGCCGGTCCGGCGGCTTGCGGACGGCGTTGAAGTCCCGGCAGACGAACTGCTCGATAGAGGCCCCGCGGATTTCTATGTTTTCCATGTGGTACGTACCCAGGCCGGCTTTCTCACCGGGTTTCATGGTCGGAACGAGCTCCGGGTCGAGATCGATCAGCCGGCAGGCCGTCGCATCGAGGGCAATGGGGTCGTCCGAGAAGATCAGGAGGCCGATTTTCCGCGGGTCGCCGCCTCTCGGGCCGTTGCCTTCCATGGCCATCACCGCATCCATTATGTAGAGACGGGGTTTCAGAAGGGTATTGAGGTCGACGAGCATCGTGGCGAAGTCATAGGCATTGGGGAGGCGGGAATGCTGCTGGGCCTTGAGCATGCCGGGGATGCAGCCGAACTGGTTCTTGACTGCTCCGGTCATGCGGGTCAGCGCGTGAGTTTTCAGCTTGCATAAACTTACAAGACCGTCGGCTGCCTGGACACCTGCGGCAATGGTGAACTGATGATAGAGGAGAGCGTCTGAGTGGTGGACGACGGAGCCGCCGGAGAAGTCCGCAAGGGGGATAGTCAGTTCATCGGTAACGGCCTTGAGGCCGGCCAGGCGCATGTTCAGCGCACAGCCACCCACCGCGGATGAATCACCGCAGGACAGGACCGCGCCGGCGTTTCGGAACGCCATGGCAGTCGCCCGCAGCACCGCCGGGTGGGTGCAGACACATTTTTCCGGTGCGGATCCGACGAGGACGTTAGGTTTAAGCAGGATTTTTTCCCCGGCCCTGACGAACCGTTCTGTCCCGCCAATGAGGTCGATACCCTCACGGACAGCCGCTTCCACCATGGAATCATCGTAGGAATCACAGGGAACCAGAGCTACGATGGACTTGCCTGCCATACTTCTCCTTCATAAGAAGAGGGCGGGATGGTTAGTCCCGCCCTGTTGTTCGCTTCGGTCGACTAGTCCTCAGGGTAGAGGGTCGCGGCTACCTGGTCCAGGCCGAGTTCATGGAGTTTCTTCTTACTGGGCCGGCCGGTCCGGCGGTCCCAGTCCATGGCCGCGAAGTATTCGTCGAAGAGTTCTTCTTCGGTCATGGTGATACCGGCCCTCGGGCCCACTGCCTTGGGCGGCTTGCCGAGCATCCGGTCCGGATACTTGAACGGGAGGTAAACACCCTCGCGGATATTGAAGGCCTGGCGCACGTTATTGATTCTCTCGCCAACCTTGAGCAGCTCGTCAACTGTGATATCCCAGCCTGACATAACCTTCAGCCCATGGATAAAGTCGTCGATATGAGGCAGGCCCTGGATGACGAAGATACAGGTGCCGATGGAGTTGGCCATATGGGTGAAGTTGTTGCCGATGGCATGCGGTATGCCGCGGCCCACATAGGAACGGCGGTCATACTCCGGCAGTACACCGCCGGGAGCGCCCTCACCCCCCTGGGTATGGCGGCCCGGGGTGGGATCGGCGCCGTAAGATATGGCGAACTGGTGGCCGCCGCGGCTGTCATGAGCGGCAAATTCCTGGCCGCCGATATGCATCGCGTATTGGTCCGATCCTTTACCGATCTTCTCGGCGGCTATCTTGACGCCGTCGGCAAGGATGTCCCCGAAACCCTGGCGCAGGCACATGCGTTCTGTCATTTCCACGATGGCTTTATGGTTGCCCCAGGTCATTTCCAGGCCGTCGGTATCTTCTTTGGTCAGGATACCGTGTTCGTAGCATTCCAGGGTAAATGCAATGCAGGCCCCGGCGGAAATAGTGTCTACGCCGTACCGGTTGCATATGTCGGTAACCTTGATGACCGAGTCCAGGTTGTCATTGAGACAGTTGGTGCCGAACATGGCCAGTGTTTCGTATTCCGGTTTATGTGCGCCGGCTGCCCACTGGTAATCGCTCTTTTCGGTGCTGGCTTTCATGTGTCCGCCGCAACCGATGGGGCATTTCCAGCAGGCGTAGCGCCGTTCCTGCTGGGCGACCACGGGTTCAGCGCCGAGCTGCTCGTAGGTCGGCAGGTCAACTTCAGCAACGCCTTTCCAGTTTTTCGTCGGGGCGTCATCGACTTTAGCGCACATGTTGAAAATACCCGGTGTTCCGGATTCACGCAAACCGAGAATATGGCCGCCGAGTTTACCCGTCTGCTCCTTGCGCACCTGCTTCATGGCGACTGGATCTTCCACGGGCGGGGCCATAGTGCCTTTGCAGACCACGGCTTTTAGTTTCTTGGAACCCATGACGGCGCCAAGGCCGGAACGGCCGGCGGCGCGTCCCTTGTTATTCATGACCGCCGCAATCCGGGCTACCATTTCTCCGGACTGGCCGATGCAGCAGAGTTCCGTATTCCTGCCGTGTTCGGCTTTCAGGAGGTCCTCGGTTTCAAATGAGTCCTTGCCCCAGAGGTGGGAGGCGTCTCTCAGTTCCGCCTTGCCGTTATCAACAAAGATGTAGACCGGGTTCTCGGCGATACCCTTGACGAAGATGGCATCATAGCCGGAGAATTTTATGTGAGGCCCGAAGGCGCCGCCGGAATTGGCGTCGCCCCAGCCGCCGGTCAGCGGGGATTTACCGACGACGGTGTAACGGGAGCCGCCGATGGCGTCTGTGCCGGTGATCATACCAGTGGTGATGCCGAAGATGGCATCCGGACCGAGAGGGTCGACCCGGGCTTTCTGCCGCTCGAAGAGCACCTTGGCGCCGAGTCCGTAACCACCGAGGAAATCCCGGGCGGTCTTCTCATCGAGTTCTTCATCCCAGAGCTTGTTGGCGGAAAGATCAGCCCACAATATCTTTCCCATGAAACCTTTAGCCATGCGTGTGCCTCCTGTTCGTTCTCCGCGGTTTACGTGTGCTGCTCCTGCGAGGTGCCGCGGATTTTCTTCTTTTATCGATGATATAGTCAATGTCCCGCTTTGTCAAAAACGTTTCGGTTATGATACCGCTAACTTACGTAATACGAAATTGCGCGCAGGTTTTCTACGGGGGCAAACTCGTACGGCTACTGATTGGTTAGGTACTGGAGTGCAAGTAAACTCAGTCTTGTATGAGAGTCTTTCGTGCCTTTTGTATCCTGGCAATCATTTTTTCAGGCATATCCGTCCTGTTGTGCGGGTGCGTTACCGGAAGCGGGGAGCACGGACCCCGGACAGTAGCCGGAGGATGGTACACAAGTTCTCCCGCCACCACGAATGAGCAGGAATGGAAAGAGCGATACGAAGAACTCCAGGCGATCAACGATTCACTGACCAGGAAAATCAATGAATTGCAGGCTCAGCCGCAGGAGACAGTGGTCGTCAGGGAAATAGTCAGTCAGATAGAGGAAGTTCCTGTTTACCGGGAATTGAGGGATTTCCAGGACATGGATGAATTACGTGCCTGGGTTGACGCGTGGGCTTACACACCGACGAGCGTGAATGGGACGGTAGACCTTCTTTCGGATGCTAACGACTGCGATGACTGGACGCTGGCCATGGTCCGGGACGCCGCCGCGGACGGTTACATCACGGGGGTGGTACTGGATGTAGAGCGTTCCCACCTGCTTGTTTGCTGCATCATCGGCAACAGGTTCTATTTTGTAGAGCCGCAGTCCGGGGATATTTACGAAACGCTGCATAATACGTACTGGCTGGTAGATTAACAAGTTGAAGTCAAAGGTAGACACAATAATTTTTACACTTTGAGTCCCGCAGTCAGCGCTGAAACGCTCAGTTTAGCATCCAGGATGTGCGTCCAGAGGTCGCCGATTTTCTCGAAGCGGTCACAAGCAGTTAGGATCGTGAAATCGGTGGGGTAGATCTCATCAAGTTCGTCCCATTTGAGTGGCACGGAGACGCTCGCTTCCAGGCTGGGCCGTGGGGAATAGACAGAAGCCAGGGTTTTCCCGCGTACATTCTGGTTGAAATCAAGGAAGACTTTCCCACGGCGTTTTTCCACCGACCATTCCGTAGTTAACCCCGAAGGGTTCCGCTGGAGGAGGAAACGGCTGAACGTTTCTGCGGCAGCACGGGTGGTCCGATAGTCCAGGCGACGTTCGATTGGCAGGAATATGTGTAACCCTGTCTTGCCGGAGGTTTTTACGAACGATGGAAAGGATAGCCGGTCGAGGGTCTTTTTCAGTTCCAGCGCTACTTCGCAGGTCGCGCGGAAGGCCCGGCGGTTGAGTTCGGGTTCTTCACCACCCTTTTCACTTCCGGAATAAATGTAAGGATCGATATCGAAAATAATGAAGTCCGGATAATTAACGAAGACGTCCGGATTACCCGATTCGGCCGCCTTCTTGTCCAGGTCGGGACCCGGTACGGTACGCGAGAACCAGGCGTGCAGTTCGAGGTCGCCTATCTGCCCGAGCCACAGCAGCGTAGGCAGATTATTGCAGATGATGTAGTCGCGCGCTGGTGTATCCTGTGAACTTAACGTTACCGTTTTCACGAACGAAGGTACAGGTTCGTAGTGCTTCTGGTAGAAGTGCTGCCCGGTGATCCCGTTGGGGAACCGGTTCAGCG
>CAZQQL010000055.1:0-22023 GCA_964595455.1 uncultured Dehalococcoidaceae bacterium | reverse complement strand
TGCAACGGCCTGGATGAGCTTTCCATCTCGTCTTCTTCCCTCGTCTGGGACATCGGTAACGGAAGAAACCAGTCCGCCTGCCAGGTAACGCCGGAGGACTTCGGTTGCGGCAGGTACGATGACCGTTCCGTGAACGGCGGGGACGCCCAGGAGAACGCCGCCGCCCTGCGGGACGTCCTGGACGGTCTCCCCGGTCCGTTCCACGATGCCGTTATCATGAACGCCGCGGCCGGCCTGATAGCCGCCGGGGTGGCCGATACCAGGCTGGAAGCCGCTGATATGGCACGGGAATCCATCATCAGCGCCAAGGCCAGGGAAAAACTGGAAGCGCTTATCATGGTAAGTCAATCGTTGAAGTAAGATGACGATACTGGATGATATAGTCAGGAACAAGCGGCGGGAAATGGCCGAACGCAAGCGGGAGTACCCGCTGCAGGAACTGGAAAGCAGGCTCGTCCGGCGGCTGCCGGTTCGGGACTTCCGGGCGGCCCTGTCGCGGGGCGGTACCGGCATCATCGCCGAGGTCAAGAAAGCCTCGCCGTCGAAAGGGCTGCTCTGCCCCGATTTCGATCCTGTCAGTCTGGCCAAAGCCTATAACGACGGCGGGGCCGCCGCGATATCGGTGCTGACCGAGTCCCGTTATTTCCAGGGGAACATCGATTACCTCACCGCCGTCAAGCTCGCCGTGGATGTGCCGGTACTACGCAAGGATTTCATCTTCGAGCCATACCAGGTCTACGAGTCCGCGGCGTACAACGCCGATGCCATACTGCTCATCGCGGCCATTCTAAGCGAGGAAGAGATAGCTGATCTCCTTTCCCTGACGGAACGGCTCGGGATGTCTTACCTCGTCGAAGCGCACAACGAGATGGAAATCGGGCGTGCCTACAACGCAGGGGCCACCATCATCGGCATCAATAATCGCGACTTGGCAACGTTCAATGTGGACATCAATACAACGTGCCGCCTGCGAGCGATGGTGCCTGATTCCTGCATCGTTGTCAGTGAAAGCGGCATCCACACGCGGCAGGACATCGAACTACTCCAGGCTTCGGGCGTAGATGCAGTGCTCATCGGCGAGTCACTGGTAACCTCGAACGACATACCGGGCAAATTGAAGGAACTCCTGGGATGACAAGGATCAAGATCTGCGGGATAAAAACCGAGGAACACGGTCTGGCCGCGGCCGCTGCCGGCGCCGACTTCATGGGGCTGGTGTTCGCGACGAGCCCCCGCCAGGTCAACGTGTCCGAGGCGAGGAGGGTCATCACCGCAGTGAAACAGGCCGGATACGCCGTCAAGATGGTTGGGGTTTTCGTCAATACACCGCTGGCAACCATCATCAGCGTGGCCGGAAGGCTCGACCTGGATTGGGTGCAGCTCAGCGGCGACGAGCCGCCGGCCTTCTGCCGGGAACTCGGGCTACCGGTCATCAAGGTGGTGCGGGTCAGCAAGGTGTATCGGCCATCGGAAATGCTGAAACACCTGGAATATGCTGACCGGCTGCTCGGCGGACAGGATCATCTCTTTTTACTGGACTCCAATGCGCGCGAAAAGTATGGCGGCATCGGCAAGAAGTTCGACTGGAAACAAGCGAAGACGATAGCAGAACGATTCCCGGTCGTCGTGGCGGGGGGACTGACGCCGGAGAACGTCGGTCAGGCCATCGGAACGATACGGCCCTGGGGCGTGGATGTCTCTTCCGGCGTGGAGATAACGAGGGGGGTTAAGGACGTGGAGAAGATAAGGAAATTTATCGAGACGGTGAGGAAATACGATGCCTGAATACCCTGATGAGCGCGGCTACTTCGGGGCGTACGGCGGCCGGTTCATGCCGGAAACCCTGATGCCGGCCCTTGCCGAATTGGAACGGGCTTATGCGGAAGCCTGCGCCGATGCAAGCTTCACGGCGGAGTTCGAAAGGCTGTGCCGGGACTATGTCGGGCGTCCGACGCCTATTTACTTCGCCAGTCAATTATCAAAGAAAATGGGCGGGGCGGGAATCCTGCTGAAACGGGAAGACCTGGCCCACACCGGCGCCCACAAGATCAACAACGCCCTGGGACAGGGACTCCTGGCAAATCGGATGGGCAAACGCCGCATCATCGCCGAAACGGGGGCTGGGCAGCACGGCGTAGCCGCGGCCACCGTATGCGCCATGCTCGGGCTGGAATGCATCGTCTACATGGGCAGCGAGGACATCCGGCGCCAGGCCCCGAACGTCAACCGCATGAAGCTCATGGGCGCGGAAGTGAGACCCGTGGACTCCGGCAGCCGGACGCTGAAAGACGCCATTAATGAAGCCATCCGCGACTGGATCACCAACATCGAGACCACGTATTACCTGCTCGGTTCGGTGGTGGGGCCCCACCCTTATCCGAAGATGGTGCGGGACTTCCAGGCTGTCATAGGGCGGGAAGCGCGGCGGCAGATGCTTGAAACGTACGGCAAGCTGCCGGACTGCCTGGTTGCCTGTGTGGGCGGGGGCAGCAACAGCATCGGGCTGTTCCACCCGTTTTACACCGACAAGGATGTCCGGTTCTACGGAGTCGAGGCCGCCGGCGAAGGCGTGACCACGCAGCGTCATTCCGCCACCCTGGCGACCGGCCGTCCGGGCGTGCTCCACGGCACCCTTTCCTACCTTATGGAAGACGCCAACGGCCAGGTCAGCGAAACCCACAGCGTAGCGCCGGGACTGGACTATCCGGGCGTTGGGCCGGAACACAGCTTCTACAAGGACTCCGGGAGAGCCACTTATGTTACCGTCGATGACAGGCAAGCCCTGGAAGGGTTTAAACTCCTCTGCGAGACCGAGGGCATTATCCCGGCGCTGGAGTCATCTCACGCGGTCTATTACGGCGCGCACCTGACCCAGAGACTGCCGAAGGAACAGACCGTACTGATTAATTTGTCCGGCCGCGGGGACAAGGACCTGGAAATCGTTACCGGACTGCTGGGGATGTCGAAATGAGTCGCATAGCTTCCGTTTTCAGACCGCACCATAAGGCGCTTATCGGGTATGTTACCGTCGGACACCCGGCGCTGGACGCCACGCCTCGTGTCGCCGAAGTACTGGCGGAAAATGGCTGTGACATCATCGAACTCGGCATCCCGTTCTCCGATCCCGTCGGGGACGGCCCTACCATCCAGCAGTCCAGCTACCACGCGCTGCTCAACGGCGTTACCCCGCGTTTCTGCGTGGAGACCGCCGCCGCCATCCGGGCCAAAATTAGTACACCGCTGGTCTTCATGACCTATTACAACCTGCTGCTTAATCATGGGCTGGACGCTTTCTGCCGGGACGCCGCCCAGGCCGGCGTCGACGGGCTTATCATCCCGGACCTGCCCCCGGAAGAAGGCCGGGCCTTGGAAGAGGCTGCACACAAGCATAGCCTCGACCTTATTTACCTGCTCGCCCCGACGAGCACGCCCGGACGCATCGACGAAGTTGCGCGGCACGCTTCCGGGTTCGCCTACCTGGTTTCGGTGACCGGTGTCACCGGCGCCCGGACTGCCCTGCCCGCGGAACTGGAGTCATTCATCGGGCGGGTGCGGCAGAAGACCCGGTTGCCCTTGTGCGTGGGGTTCGGCATCTCTACACCGGAACAGGCTCAGCGGGTTGCCGCAGTAGCTGACGGCGTCATCGTCGGGAGCCGGCTCATCCAGCTCATCGAGGAAGACCCAACATTGAATGCCCTCGGCAATTTCGTACAAGACCTGAGAGAAGCCCTGGACAGCTAAGGACCAAACGGGAGTATTGGCGACAACGCTGCCGATTACATAGAATAAAGAGAACAAAAGCGAGATAACGAAACAGGAGGAAATATGAAACAGTACAAGTATGTCCTGCAGGAAAAGGACATGCCCACCCGGTGGTACAACATCCTGCCAGACCTGCCGAAGCCCATGCCGGCAGTCCTGCACCCCGGTACCGGACAGCCAATAACTCCGGATGACCTGGCGCCACTCTTTCCAATGGCTCTTATCATGCAGGAATTCAGCCCGGACCGGTACATCGACATCCCGGAAGAGGTCCAGAATATCCTGAAGCTGTGGAGACCGACGTCGCTCCACCGCGCCCATAACCTTGAAAAAGCGCTCGATACCCCGGCCAAGATCTACTACAAGTATGAAGGCTCATCGCCGCCCGGAAGCCACAAGCCAAACACTGCCGTAGCGCAGGCCTACTACAACAAGAAGGAAGGCATCAAGCGCATTGCGACCGAGACCGGCGCCGGACAGTGGGGCAGCTCGCTGGCGTTTGCCTGCAACCTGTTCGGAATCGAGTGCAAGGTCTACATGGTCAAGATCAGTTTCAACCAGAAGCCTTACCGCCGGCTGATGATGGAGACCTGGGGCGCCACCTGCGTGCCCAGCCCCAGCCCGGACACCCAGGCCGGCCGCAACATGCTTGCTAAAGACCCAGACTGCCCCGGCAGCCTCGGCCTGGCTATCAGCGAAGCCGTGGAGGACGCCGTTAGCCGTGAAGATACCCACTATTCCCTCGGCTCAGTCCTGAACCATGTCCTGCTGCACCAGACCATCATCGGCCAGGAAGCCATGCTCCAAATGGAAATGGCCGGGGACTACCCGGACATCATCATAGGCTGCGTCGGCGGCGGCTCCAACTTCGCTGGTATGTTCCTGCCCTTCCTTAAGGACAAGATATCCGGCAAGAAACCTAACCTCCGCATCATCAATGTCGAGCCGGAAAGCTGCCCGACGCTGACCAAGGGCATCTACACCTATGACTTCGGCGATGAAGCCGGCCTGACCCCGCTTCTCAAGATGTCCACGCTCGGCCACACGTTTATGCCGCCGCCCACCCACGCCGGAGGCCTTCGCTATCACGGCATGGCCCCAATCATCTGCCACGTTCATCAACTGGGACTGGTGGAAGCGATTGCGGTACCGCAGCGCGCCACGTTCGAAGCCGGCATCCAGTTCGCCCGGACCGAGGGCATCATCAGCGCGCCAGAAACGAACCACGCTATCCGTGCGACCATCAATGAGGCTCTCAAGTGCAAGGAGAGCGGCGAATCCAAGGTCATCCTGTTGAACCACAGCGGACATGGGAACTTCGATATGGCCGCCTATGAGTCCTACCTCTCCGGGAAACTCGTAGACTATGCCTACCCGGCAGACCTTGTAGCCGAAGCCCTTAAAGACCTCCCGAAGATCCCCGGCGCATAACCCACAGCACAGAATCAGTTGTTCCCCCTTTCCCGAACGGGAAAGGGGGAACCCTTTTTAATATTGTTTTAACAATCTCCGCTTATGCTATTATTATGAGTAAGATGAAGTCATTATTTCAGGCAAAATCAATCGCATTTCTCATTTTCGTCCTTATCATGACCGCCGTGTCCCTGACCGGCTGTATCACCCTCGTTCCTCCCACGACCACTACCACTGCCACAACGAGCACGGTCCTATCCATTACGGCCACGACAACGACCCCGACCGAGGTCATCGACCCAACCTGGACCCCTACGTTCAGCGGGAACAACGAAGCGCTTCCCAATATCGCCGATGTTGTCGCCAAAGTAAAGCCTTCGGTCGTTTCCATCAACGTCCAGGTACCCTACCAGGGATTCTTCGGAACGTCGGTCGAAGAGGGTTCCGGTTCCGGTTGGGTACTCGATGACAGCGGTATCATCGTAACGAACAACCACGTCATCGAAGGAGCTACTTCGATCACCGTGACGCTCGATGACGGCAGGGTCATCAGCGTGGACACCGGCTCGGTTTATACCGACGCCACCAACGACCTGGCAATTCTCAAAGTCAAAGCGGACAACCTTACCGCCCTTGAAGTAGGTGATTCAACCTCGATGCGTGTCGGGGACTGGGTCGTAGCAATTGGTAATTCTCTAGGGCTTGGCGTCCGTGCCACGGTTGGTATCGTCAGCCAACTCGACGTGTCGCTTCAGGTGGAAAACAATATCACGCTCTACAACCTTATCGATACAAGCGCCGTCATCAATCCCGGCAACAGCGGCGGTCCGCTCGTCAACCTGGCCGGCCAGGTAGTAGGCATCACCAGTGCCAAGATCGTGGCTACCGGCGCCGAAGCCACCGGGTTTGCCATCAGCATGGAAGAAGCCGCCCCAATCATCCAGGAACTCATCAATAACGGCTATGTCGTCCGTCCGTTCCTCGGTGTACAAGGACTCATCACCATGGACGAGGCCGTCGCCAACTACTACCGTATCGACATGCATGAAGGCGTGCTGGTACGGGGTGTCATGGACGGCACACCTGCCCAGATTACCGGTCTCCAGGCGGGAGACATCATCACTAAAATCGACGGGCAGACCGTCAAGACCTTCGAAGAACTGACCAGAATACTCTACAAGTCCGCCATCGGCGAACCGATGGAAATGAGCTACTGGCGTGACGGACGGGAGATCGATACCCAGATCGTCCCCGCTGAGAGTCCGCCGCCTTCGTTCGGATAAAGATTCAGAGGTGTAATAAAACCGCTCGTATCGAATCTGCGATATACGAGCGGTTTCTCCTTATAGCTCAAACTTGGTATACGTTTGGAACAGTCCCAGGCTTTCGCCCTTATCAGGTGTAATATGAAAAAACCGACAATACGGTTACTCTATTGAGTGTGAAAGAGATTAGTCCTTTAAAGTTTCAATGATATCGAAGAAGTTGCCAAACTCAGTATAAGTCAGTCCTTCTTCACGACATTTGACCACCAAGTCTTCAGTGGCAAAAACCCTGTCCGCTATCCTGGCCGGGAAGATGTCCGATTCCCCGTTGCCGATGTATATTGAATAAAACCCCTGTTCTTTCATGTGCCGGACATGGGCTTCCTTCAGCCCATTTTCGGATTCCTGGCCGTCCAGCCCGATGTAACGTACGTTGACTCCGCCGGGGAAAAATGCATTCTCCGCCGCAAAGATATCTACACCATCAATCCCGATGGATTCCATGATTGCCCGAACATAGAATTCCAACCCATTGCTTACGATAGACGTCTGATAAGTACGGGATTTGCAGAACTCGATGAACTCGCTGAACCCTGGCCGGATTTTAACACGGTCGCTGGTGAGGACCTTGTCAAGCATCGTTTCCCGATCAGCTTTAACCAGTCTGAAGACGCGGCGGTTGAACGTACCCACTGATATCTTGCCGCTACTGTATTCGGCCAGGATGTCCCGCCAGGATGTATCGGCGTAGGTATCCAGCAACAAATAGCTGACGTCTTCCAGTGTCACCGTACCATCGAAGTCTATCTGTACCGCGGTTTTGGCATTCATGATTTACCTGATTTGAAGTAATGGATGACATCGATAAGGTCTTCGAATTCAGTATAGGGCAGATTTTCCTCACGGCATTTCTGAAGCAGCATGCCCGTTGCGAAGACATGGTCAGCGTGTCGCGCCGGGGGGAGGTCCGCCATGCCGTCACCCAGAAAATAGACACGGTCGTAACCCTTCAGCCTTTGTTTCTCTGCCTGAGATGCCTTGAAACCGGCCATGATCGGGGTGCCGTTCGTGTCATGATAAGTGAGCTTGAGGCCTTCGGGTTGAAATTCAGTCTCGGCAGCGATGATCTCAATGTCCCCAAAACCCAGGTCTTCCAGGATTACCTGGATATAGAACTTGAGACCGTTGCTGATGATGGAAAACTCCCAGCCGCGTTCCCGTCCATACCGGAAGAACTCCTGAACACCCGGCCGCAGCACCACCTTACCGGAATGAAGGAGGAAATCCCGGATTTCTTCCCGCGATTTGTTGATCATGGCGAACTGCCAGGTGTTGCATTCCTCGACGGTGATGCGCCCACCATAATAGGACGCCTGGATGCTTTTCCAATCGCCTTCCGCGAATGCTTCGAGCAGAGAATGGCTAACTTCGCCAATGGTAAGCGAGGCATCAAAATCGCATTGAAAGAGGGTCTTCAAAACGGGTCTGGTTCCTTGCCGGGAATGGATTACCCTCTAATGATAAAGAATTGCCGGGTAAAGGGTCAAGGCGGAACCAGTAACTTCAGAGTTCAGAAGAAAGCCGCTCGTCGCTAAAGGGTATTGATGCCCATTCCCAGGGCTTTGACGGCAACCGGACAGAACTGCTCACGGCAGTTCCGGGTCAGTTCAGCGTAAGCACGGGTGGTGCTCATGGCCTCCCGATGAGCGTGGCCGGTGGTCATATAGTCGTAGGCGTCGGCGGCGGCGATCAGGCGGGAACCGAAGGGTATCTCTTCGCCTTTGAGTCCTTCCGGGTAACCACGGCCGTCGTAGCGCTCATGGTGGTGCAGAACGAGGCGAGCAGCCTCTTTAAGGAGCGGGATCTCGCGGAGCATCATGTAGCCGGTGATGGGGTGTTTGCGGATGCGTATCCATTCTTCCCGCGTGAGATCTTCCGCCTTGTTGATGATACGTTCCGGAACAGCCAGCTTACCGACATCATGGAGAAGAGCGGCAAATTCGAGATCACGCTGCGCCCGGATAGTCAATCCCAGCTCCGTCGCGGCTTTGGTGACGAGTTCGGTGACCCGGCGGGAATGACCGTCGCCGGTGATATCACGGCTGTCCGCCAGGCTGATTATCCCCTGCACGGTCCCCTTATAGGACTGGGAGAGCTCTTCGTTTAGTTTTGCTGATTCAAGTGCACGGGCAACCGTTTTAGCGATCCCGACCAGTGTTTTCAGGTCTTCCCGGGTGAATACAGTGCCGTCTTTTTTGTTCAGGGCTTCGATGACCCCGGCAACTTTCCGATCGATGATGACGGGCGCTCCAACGATTGACAGGGTCTTGAACCCGGTCATCGTGTCTATATGCATGTAGAAATCCTGGCTTTTCTCGGGGTCGTTAACGATAAGCGGTTTACGGTTACGAACGATCCATCCGGCGATGCCTGACTGACGGCTGATATGGAGCCGCCGCATCATGGGGCCGGCGGCGCCGTTGGAATAACGGAAATACAGCCTCTGGTTATCATCGTCGAGCAGCAGCACAGACGAAGCGGCAACCCCGAGGGTAGCTTCCGCCAACTTCATGATACCGGAAATCAGCTTGTCGCCGTTCTCTTCCGGTTTGATGCGTTCCCATAGCTTCTCGATAAGGTACTGCTTTTCGTTCTCGGCGGCCAGTCTATCGAACAGGTCCAAATTCAACGCTCCTGCAATGATGCTGCTACCGTTATTTTGTACCTTGCCTGATAACAGGGTAATAAAAGGGAAGGAAAGGAAAATAAAAATATTGTGAACAAGGTACTGGCGCGATAGACGCGTCAGGGGAGCAGGTCCTGGAGCTCTTCGCGGCTGGTCAGTCCGGCGGCGGTATCCAGGAATTCAGAGAGGGTTGCTTTAGAGTTCCGCAGTATCCTGAATTCGTTACCGATTGGGTCGACGGACGTCGGGCTGGCGGCATACGTTCCATGAAAGGCGAAGTAGGCCTGGTTCAGTTTACGGATATAGTAGCCGTTGTCTTCCATATTTTGCCGTCGTTCTATCATATACCGCTCGGCCTCGTCGATTTTTCCCTGCTTCAAGAGTCCATCAACATGGAGGCGGGTTTCCCGCATGGCGGCATTGAAGTCGAAGTTGTTGGAAGGCGGCGGCTCGGGAGTAGCGACGGACGCCTGTACTTCCCGATAATATTTTTCGTAGATAGCCCCGCCGATCTCTTTAGCAACGATGCCGGCGACCGTTTCATTCATGCGAGCTATTTCATAGTCCGGCTTGATATCGAGGATATCCAGGACGTAATTGAATCCGAGTGGTGTAAAGGCCAGGTACTGGTGGAGCCATTCCTCGGCGGAAGTATCAAGGGCGAACCGGATGCCAGCGGTATCCGTTACATAACTCGGGTACGTGGCCACGCCGCCGAGGCCGACCACACACGCCGAGTACCCAAGGGCTTCGATTTGCGATTCGATATCCTCCATGTCTTCCACGGCGATATCCGGCACCAGCATCACTTCCCGGTAGCGGGTGATCTTGTCGCGGGGTGAAACCACAAGGAGACGCGGTGGTTTATCGAGGTGGATGTTAACAGGAGGAAAGGTCAGCTCGACCTTCAAGTACTCATCGATGGGATTGAAGATTCCGTAGTCGCCGTAGGCCTCGCGGACCTGAGCTTCAATGATCTCCTCCACGAGCTTACGGGTTTCCTTGTCCCGGTCGGCGCTGTTGAAATAGTCTTTCACGATGTCCGCGTCTTCGGCGGAGACATCATCCGCAGAAAAGAGTTTCCTCACCTGTGTAACCGCGGCGTTGACCTCGAAGGAGACGAGACTGAATCTATCTGAGGCGGTAATCTCACGCAGTTGTGAATCGAAATCAGATGAATGAGTACAAGCGGAAACGACCGGCGACATGAGACACACGGCGACCGCCAGGATGAGGGCCTTACGCCAGCAGTTCTTTAACCCGGCCCATAACCCGGGACAACGTTTCACCTGTTTTTTCCCTGATAATGATGTCTGCATAACGATCATGGGGCGTCTCGGTCAGGTTAAGGATAACGAGTTTGGCGCCGTTCCGCTTGGCCAGCACCGGCATCTGCGCTGCCGGATAGACTACCAGCGAGGACCCTGCGGCGATAAGCACATCGCAAGCCTCGGAACGCTCTTCCGCCATGCGCGTTTCGTACTCCGGCATAGCCTGCCCAAAGGCGACCGTCGCGGGTTTGAGCAGCCCCTTACAGGAATCGCACAGCGGAATCAGTTCTCCCGCCAGCATTTTCTCATGGACCTGCGCCCGCGGGTAACGACGGCCGCAATCGAGGCAGTCCACCCATTTCATGGTACCATGGATCTCAAGCACCCGGTCATCCGGCACGCCGGCCGCCTGGTGCAGGCCGTCCGTGTTCTGGGTAACAACCACGTCCAGTTTTCCCATGCTGTGAAGGTCCGCTACGGCGTAGTGCCCGGCATTGGGTTTAGCTTCCCGGATGGTTTCCCACATCATCTTGTGCATCCGCCAGTATTCCTTGCGGATACGCTCGTTGCCGAGGAAGTTCTGGAGGTTAAGCTCCGAGGGGTCGAAGACGTCCCAGACGCCGCCGGGACTGCGGAAATCCGGCACGCCGGACTCGGTGCTGAAACCGGCCCCGGTAAAGACGACAACTTTCTTAGCTTCCGCCAGCAGGGCGGCGAGTTTCTCGATCTGGTCCATGATATCAGTCTCTTTTCTTTATAACGTGCGGAGGACGGCCCTCGCAAGGTCCCAGGAATACTCATAGAGGTGCAGGCCTTTGCTCATGGCCAGCAGGTCTCCATCTTCCACGCCGATCTCGCTGGACATGTATTCCTTGAGGAGCTGGATAGCCGCCAGGTTGGAAGGGAACCCCGCCCAGAGGTCCCAGGAACGGAAATAGCAAACGAAATGCAGTCTGTTTTCCAGGATACGCGTATCGATCATGCGCAGGCAGGGAGGGTCCGGCAGATAGATGGACCGGTCATCCCCCACGGCCATGAACGCCTGGTTGGTGTTGAAGCCTTCCTCCTTATACATGCGAATGACCTCGGCGATCTGCGGCTCCAGGTACTGGCCGTAGGTATACTGTTCACCTTCCTTACGGTGGGCGGTCATGAGGTACGGCAGGTAATTCTCCACGTATTCCATGGTGCTGGGTGCTGGCACACCTTGCGGCACGTCCGGAATCAGCGGTCGCGTGCCAGGATAAGCAGTCTTGATGACGGCGAGAGGCAGTTCCTTGCGTTTCTGACCGGCGTAGCTGCCGCGCTCGATGTTGTATTCCCGCCCAATCTCCAATGCCCTGCCCAGGCAGAGGAACCACGCTTCAGAAAGGTCCCTGGCTTCGACAACGGTTATATCCATGAGCGCCTGCCTCCCTGGTTACATTGCTCTGAAAGCTTCGGGTTTGAGCATGGAAGGATCATTGCTATCGATGACCTCTTGAATATGCCGGACAAGTTCTTCCTTCTGCTGCGGCAGCCGCGCCCGGATAGGCAGATAGTTGGACGCGTGGTTGGCAGTGAAGAAGCAGTCTGTAAAGTTGGAGTTTTCTATGATGAGTTTGAGTTCCACGAGGGACTGCATCGGACTGATGAGCTTGAACCGGCCTTCCTGCCAGTCTTTATGTAAAGGTGTCCCGGGGACGAGCATCAGGGTCAGCGCGCCGGCGTAATCGGGATCGATATCCGTCAGAATTTTCCCGGTGGCGATGGCGTGTCGTTCGCTCTGTTCAACGCCGGCGAGGCCGAGAATGACCGTCACCGAGGTAACGATGTCAGCCCTTTTCAAGCGGCGTCCGGATTCGACGATCTGCTCGTACGTAGCGCCTTTCCTGACCTGTTTGAGGACCTCCGGGTCGCCGCTCTCCACGCCGAGATAGGCTATGGTCAGGCCGGACTTCTTCAGGTCCTTGAGTTCTTCAACAGTTTTGCTGAGTACCGAGCCGGGAGAAGCGTACGCCCCTACCCTTTCGATGGCTGGAAATTTCTCTTTAAGGTAGAGGAGGACTTCCATGAGGACCGGGTACGGCGCGGCGAGGGCGTCACCATTTTCCAGGAACACGCGCCGGACGCTGCGGCCGTAGTTCCGGGCAACGGCATCGATATACGCCTTGATATCAGCGATATCCAGAGTCCCGAAAGTGAAATCGTAAAAAGTCCCGCAGAAGGTGCACTTGTTATGGGAGCACCCGACCGTTACCGGCAGGAGAAAGCTGCGGGCTTCGCTCGGCGGACGGACGACGATGGTATCTTCGATCATGGCCTCTTTTTCATACCGCGCACCAAGGCAAAGAACCGGTCCTGGTAGTCTTCAAAGACGCCCCAGCGGTTGAGTTCCCGTTCAAGTTCCCAGGTACGCAGATCGCCATTCTCAACCTGCTTGAACATCTCTTCGATTTTCTGCTGGGCCCCTATGGGGAGACCGCTGCCGCCGGGACTGAGCAGGCCGCGGGACTTGAGCTGCGCGACGTTGTTCGGTAAAGAACGGGCGGTCATCTCGTAAATGAACTTGAGCAGCGAGATGTCCCAGAGGTCGTCCTGGCCGCGAATAATAGACACGAGGGGGTCGCTCTTTTTATCCAGTTCCGTATTAAGCCGGTCCACGACGGCCGCCCAGGGGTCGGAGACGATGTTCAGGTTCTTGGGTTCGTTCTTGTAGGAATAGAACAGGCCCGGCATCTGCGGTCCGTGAAGGCCCATAAGCATATCGAGGTAGCGGCGGGCGTCCGTGCTAAAACCCTCAAGGTGGCTGAGGTAGTACGGCGTGACGATCTTGGGCCGTTCCGCGATAACGCGGCCTTCCCGGATGACCGTCTCGGGATTAGTTTCCTCCTCCAAATCCCTGTAGGACGGTTCCGACACGAGGTAGTAGTAAATGTTGGTAATCCCGAACGTATCCAGGTGCTGCCGGGGGTGCCGCAGGACTTCCGTCCGGCTGGCGGCCTCCATGATGCGTTCCTGGTCCATGTCCATGCCCATAGGTTTACTTTATCTCCGCCAGCTCCTGCTTATAGTCGTCCAGGAGATTGAGGTACTGGGCTTCCATCTGGGCCTGGACGCGCTGCCATTCTTCCTGGAACTGGGGCTGTCTCTCCACGTCTATTTTCATCCGGGCGTTATTGCTGACGCCGGTCTGCTGACGCAAGGCCTGCATGAAACGCTGCTCGAATTCCTGCTTGAGCATTTCGTAGGCCTGTTTTTTCTGTTTTTCGCCTTCGTCCGTGTAGTGATCGAGGACGTGCCGCATCCGGCTGTAGACGTTTTCCACCGCGACTTTGTCCTTTTTCAGGCTCTTGAGGCCGTCCATGGCCTTTTTCGTGGTCTTGCGGATAGTCTCATTGCGGGGCAGAAGAATATTGCGAAGGAGGATATCATTGACGGCGGCAATGACGACGTCCCTGGCTTTTTCATCCAGGGCGCTGATTTCTTTGGCCAGGTTGACATCTTCCCTCAGGTACCTGGCCGCGAGCTTTTCACCCTCGGGGCCGTACTTCCATTTGAGGCGCTCTTCCTGTGTCGGTTCGCCGATAGCCGCCAGTTTTTCAGCAGCAATCTGAGCGGCGGTCTTGATTTCACCCATGGTACGTCCTCCGGAGATATAGTATTAGCTTCAACCCTATTATACAACATGAGAGGGGGATACTGAATTTTTACTCAAACCTGAGACCTTAGAACTCAAAACCACAAGCAAAAAAGCATCCAGGGTGAGTGATTTATTCCAACAACACTACAGGCCCGAATCCCGATATAAAAAGCGGGCTCCAGGCATATCCCGTTATACTGGATCCCGGCTTTCGCCGGGACGTGCTCGCCTGAGATTCAGCGGAATGAGCGTCTCTCGAGGGAAATGAGAGAAGCCAAAGGAGGGGATTCGGCTTGGCCCGGTTAGTTTGAGGTAGTTACCTTTACAGCTGGCTCACGGGTTGCCATAAGTGTGAGCGAGCTTTATCTCGGAGAAAGATGGAAATGAATTTGCCGCACAATAGTGGATTCCGGCGTTTTACATTATGAATAATCGTAGGTGGGACCGTTGTTCCTATCAGCAAGCGGACGAGACGCCCGCGCTACCGAATGTCTGCTGCGGTCATACGTGCACTATTTCCACTGTTCCCAGACCTTTATGAGTTGATCGTTCCAAAAATCAAGTTCTGTCTCACCTTCAAACAACCCAAGCGATCTGGCACAATCGAAAAATCCCTTACCGGGTCTCCCTTTGTTTTGATTTACGACAACCGCCGATAGCATTGGTCGGTTATTAGCATGTTCATTCCGGTTGATTTCATCAAGTAGATCCCACAAATTCGGACTATTTGGTGATAATCCAACTACATTCCCCGCTTCTTGATATGAGGTAGTCTCATGACGCCTTGCAATCATAGACAACCATTGGAGTAGACGTAGTTTTTCACGTTTGTTGGATTGCTTGAACAGCCAGTATTCCAGACTGTCCGCGAGGGCCAGCCAGCTTGCTTCGATGATGTTGGTGGAGCCGCCGACCGTTCGCCACTCGTTATTGCCGTCGGATGATTCGATGATCACCCTGACCTGCGACTCGGTGCCGGTGCTCTCTTCCAGGATGCGGACCTTGTAGTCCACCAGCTTGACCTGTTCGACGCTCGGGTAGTACTGAACGAGTGACTTACGCAAGGCTCGGTCGAGGGCGTTGACCGGGCCATCGCCCTCAGCGGCGGTATGGTATATCTCACCGTTAACCTTCACCTTGACCATGGCCTCGGAGAGCATTTCATCCTTAGCGCGGGTAGATGGTCTCCGGCGGCTCTCCACCAAAACCATGAAGTCCACCAGTTCAAACGGTTTCTCGTAACCAGGCTGGGCGCGGTTGAGGAGCAGCTCGAATGAGGCTTCAGCATTATCGTACTGGAAGCCGCGGCTCTCCAGGTCCTTGATGTGCTTGAGCAGGTCCTGCGTCGCTTTGGCATCCTGGGAGAGATCGATGCCGAGTTCCTTCGCCTTGTAAACGATGTTCCGCTTGCCGGACTGGTCCGAGACGACGGTCCGCAACTGGTTGCCGACTCTCTCCGGTTCGATGTGCTGGTAGGCGCCCGGCCATTTCATGATGCCGTCCATGTGGTAGCCGGCCTTGTGGCTGAATGCGCTGGTCCCGATGTACGGCGCATACGGGTCCGGAACGAGGTTGGCTATCTCGCTGATGGAGTGAGCTATCTCGGAGAGCGAGGCAAGCTGCTCATCGGTGACGCAGTCGATACCCATCTTCAGCTTGAGCGAGGGTATCACCTCACACAGGTCGGTGTTGCCGGTCCGTTCACCGTAGCCGTTGATGGTACCCTGGACGTGTACCGCTCCGGCTTTGACGGCAGCGAGGGTGTTCGCCAGGGCCAATCCGCCGTCATTATGGCAGTGGATGCCGAGCGGCGCGCCGATCTTCACAGCGGCTTTTGTCATTTCGGTTATTTCATCCGGCAGCATGCCGCCGTTGGTATCGCAGAGGACAAGGCAGATCGCTCCGGCCCCGGCGGCTACCTCGAGGGTCTTGAGGGCGTAACCGGGATCGGACTTGTAGCCATCGAAGAAGTGCTCGGCGTCCATGAAGACTTCGATGCCCTTCGAACGCAGGTAGCGTATCGAATCTTCGATCATCGCCAGGTTTTCTTCCCTGGACGTGCGGAGGACGCGGCTGACGTGGAGATCGGAACTTTTACAGACCAGGCAGGCGTACTTTACACCGGTATCCACGAGCATGACGAGGTTATTATCATCTTCCGCCTTGACGTTGGCGCGGCGGGAACTTCCGAAGGCAACGATCCGGGCGTTCTTCAGCTTCAGTTCTTTGGCCCGCTGGTAGAACTCGGCGTCCTTGGGGTTGGAGCCGGGCCAGCCGCCTTCGATGTAGTGCACGCCGAGGTCGTCGAGCTTTTTCGCGACATGCAGCTTATCGACGACCGAGAAGGAAATCCCCTCGGACTGCGCTCCGTCTCTTAATGTAGTATCATAGAGTTCTACCCGTGTCGCCATCGGTCTCCTGCCTGGATGATATTCACCTTATGCTACGAGGCGTCCACAATCGGAATGACGCCCTAGCAATCACTTTGTTCGGTCATCGGGATTGCTTCGCCCGCCTCAGGCGGGTCTCGCAATGACAAATCCAGCTATTTGATTGAATCCTTCCCTACCTTCCTTTTCAAGGAAGGCGATAGTACAACTGAGCTTAAGTAAGTCTTAAGTTCCCCTGAATCGCTCCATTTCAGGTAGAGAAAACGTTAGTTTCCTTCAACCTTGCGGGCGATCGCTTCGCCCATTTCACGCGTGCCGAGTTTGGTCTTCCCTTCGCTCATTATATCATAGGTGCGTTTTCCGTCTTCGAGGACGTCATCCACGGCCTTCTCGATAGCGTCCGCTTCTTCCTCCAGTCCAAGCGAGTACCGCAGCATCATGGCGGCGCTGTTGATGGTGGCAATGGGGTTGGCCATGTTCAAGCCGGCCCGCCGCGGGGCGCTGCCGTGGATCGGCTCATACAGACCGAATATCTTCTTGCCGGACTGCGGGACACCGGCCAGACTGGCGGAGGGCAGCATGCCCATGGAGCCGGCCAGCATGGAAGATTCGTCGGTGAGAATGTCACCGAAGGTATTTTCCGTCACCAGAACGTCCAGGTACTTGGGATTCTGGATGATGCGCATGGAACAGGCATCCACGAGCATATGCTCCAGTTCTACGTCCGAGTAGTCCTTCTTGACCTCCTCGGCCACGGTACGCCAGAGACGGGAGGACTCCAGGACGTTGGCCTTGTCTACGGAAATGAGCTTCTTTTTTCGCTGCCTGGCCAGTTCGAACCCGACGCGGACGATGCGATCGACCTCGTAGTCGGCATAGACCATGGAATCCACGGCCTTGCGACCCTTCGGGGTCGTCCAGCGCTTCTTGGGTTTCCCGAAGTAAAGGCCGCCGGTGAGTTCACGGACGAAGATGAAATCGACGCCATCGATCACTTCCGGCTTGAGGTTAGTGGAGTTTACCAGGAACGGGTAGACCTTGACCGGCCTCAGGTTGGCGAACAATCCAAGAGCCTTGCGCAACAGCAGCAGGCCGTCTTCCGGCCGAACGGCAGCGAGAGGATTGTCCCACTTGGGGCCGCCGACAGCGCCGAGCAGGACGGCGTCCGATTTCTTGCAGAGCCTGACGGTTTCATCGGAGATCGCGACGCCTTCATTATCGATAGCGATGCCGCCGATGTTCCGCTCCGTCATGGCAAATTCATGTCCGTATTTTGAGCCGACGGCCTTGAGCACGTCGATAGTGGCGTTCATTACCTCCGGCCCCACGCCGTCGCCGGGCAAGGTTACCAGGTTGAATTTCATGTTTTAACTCCTTCGTTTATCCGGTCGTCATTGCGAATCCGCCTCTGGCGGATGGGGCAGTCCCGAACGTGGTACGTACACCGTCATCGGGATTGCCGCGTCGTCCGCTCTGGGCGGACGCCTCGCAATGACAGTTTTTACTTGATTCCTGCCAGCCTCTTCTTCGTGTATTCCACGAGGCCGCCGGCGTTGATAAGCTCGCTCATGAAGGCGGGGTACGGCGCGGCGATGAAAGACGTGCTCTTCGTCACGTTCTTGATCTCGCCTTTTTCCAGGTCAACTTCCAGGACATCGCCTGAGTCGGTATTGTCCACGGCTTCCGGGCACTCCAGGAGCGGCAGGCCGATGTTGATGGCGTTCCGGAAGAAGATGCGGGCGAACGTCTTGGCGATGACGCAGGAGATGCCGGACGCCTTGATGGCGATAGGCGCGTGCTCCCGCGAGGATCCGCAGCCGAAGTTGGTATCCGCGACGATGATATCGCCGGGCTGCGCCTTCTTCACGAAGTCGAGGTCGATGTCCTCCATGCAGTGGGCGGCAAGCTGGTCCGGGTCCGAGACGTTAAGATAGCGGGCCGGGATAATGGCGTCCGTATCCACATTGGCGCCGTATTTGAAGACTTTTCCTTTGAGTATCATCGTTGTTTCTCCTTACACTTCCACGTATTCCGTAAAGGAATTCGGCTCCGGTACAGGAAGTCCGTCTTCCCTGAGTCCTTCGATATGAAAGCTGATAGCTTCCTTGATGTTTTTCTCCGTTTCCGCGAGCGTGGTACCCGTAGCTGCACAGCCGGGAATATCCGGTGAATACGCCGAGTAATTCTCTTTCGCTTTTTCAAAGATAACAAGATATTTATTCACTATTTCACTTTGATGTCGTTCTCGAAAGGCCTACCCCTCACCTTAATCCTCTCCCTCAAGGGGAGAGGAGACGAGAAAGGGAACTCTATCTTTACTTCATCACCTCATCCGGGTGGGTGATGCGACCGGTCACGGCGCTGGCCGCGGCGACCGCCGGGTTGGCGAGGTAGACCTCGGAACCGGTATGTCCCATCCTCCCGACGAAGTTCCGATTGGTGGTCGAGATGGCCTTCTCTCCCTTGGCCAGCACGCCCATGTAGCCGCCAAGGCACGGACCGCACGTGGGGGTACTGACCGCCGCGCCGGCGCGGATGAACAGTTCGATAAGCCCTTCCGCCAGCGCTTCCAGGTAGACCTGCTGAGAGCCAGGAATGATGATGCAACGTATATTGGGGTTGACCCGGTTCTTGCGGAATATCTGGGCCGCCAGCCTCAGATCATCGATGCGGCCATTCGTACAGCTTCCGATGACGGACTGGTCGATGCTGATATTGCCCACCTGGCTGACCGCTTTAGCGTTGGCCGGTGAATGCGGCAGCGAGACCTGGGGTTCGATATTGGTCATATTATACTCAATGATATTGGCATACTGCGCATCAGGATCAGGCTCATACACCAGGTAGTCGCGCTTCGCCCGCGCTTTTACGTAAAGCTGGGTCTTGTTGTCCACGCGGAACAATCCTGCCTTGCCGCCGGCTTCGATGGCCATGTTGGCCATAGTGAAGCGCCCGTCCATGGGGAGCTCGTCGATGGCCTCGCCGGTGAACTCCATGGCGGAATAGAGGGCCCCGTCTACGCCAATGTCCCCGATGGTAAAGAGTATAAGGTCTTTGCCCCCGACCCATGAGCCGAGCTTGCCGTGGTAGACGAACTTGATCGTCGGCGGGACCTTCATCCAGATATCGCCGGTAGCCATCGCCATGCCGATATCGGTAGACCCCATGCCGGTGGAAAACGCCCCGACGGCGCCATAGGTACAGGTATGAGAGTCCGCCCCGATGACGAGGTCGCCGGGCAGGACGAGGCCTTTTTCCGGCAGGATGACATGCTCGATGCCCATCTCACCGACTTCAAAGTAGTGGATGCCCTGCTCGCGGCAGAAATCACGCATGAGCTTAGCCTGCTCCGCGGAAGGGATGTCCTTGTTCGGCACGAAATGGTCCGCGACCATGACAACCTTTGATGTATCGAAGACCCTGGCCACGCCGAGCCGTTTGAACTCGCGGATGGCTATCGGCGCGGTGATATCGTTGGAAAGCACCAGGTCGACGCGTGCATTGATGAACTCGCCGGGCCCTACTTCATTTTTCCCGGCATGAGCGGCCAGTATTTTCTCAGCAATATTCAAGGTACTTTCTCCTTAATCAGGTTAACATTGTCCCGCCGGAGCGGATGGCTGTGCTTACATCTTACATGAACCGGAAAAGAATTTCCTTTTTCCGGTCACTTCTTGTTGTTGTCCCGGAGCCTGAATATCCTGTGAAGATGCGGTATGAACAGGACGAGCAGGGTCAGTAACGCGGCCCCGACAGCGATGACGTATTCTCCGGCGCCGGAAGCCATACCGATGCCCGCAACAGCCCATATCGTGGCGGCGGTGGTGAGTCCCACCACACCGCCTTCAGAGCGGTGCAGGATAACACCCGCACCGATGAAACCGATACCGGTTACGAGCCCGGCGGCTATGCGGCTGGGGTCGGCGTTGGGAAAGGCGTAAAAGGAGAGCACCGTGAACAGTGCCGACCCCATGCATATCAGGATATGGGTCCGCAATCCGGCTACCTTACCAGTCCATTCCCTTTGGAACCCTATGAGGCCGCCGAGAAACACCGCAAGCACCAGGCGCAGGAGCATTTCCCATTCGGACATTTCAATCCGTCCCGCTCTTGCCGGCTGCCAGCAGCCGGTTCAGGGCATTGATGTACGCTTTGGCGCTGGAAACGATGATATCTGTATCGGCGCCGCGTCCGGTATAAGACACGCCGCCGCTCTCGATGCGGATAAGCACCTCGCCGATAGCGTCGATGCCCTCGGTGACGGAGGTCACGGTGAACTCCGTGAGCGAATTCTGTACTCCGACGATGCGGTTGATGGCCTTGTAGACAGCGTCCACCGGCCCGGTCCCGAGCGCGGCGTCTTCCAGCATGGCCCCGTCCGGCCCCTTGAGGCGAACGGCGGCGGTGGGCATACCGCGGTCTCCGCAGGTCACCTGGATGCGTTCAAGGTGGTAGTCCTCGGAGACCATTCGGTGTTCCTGGGCTATCAGGGACTCGATGTCACGGTCGGTAACATGCTTCTTCTTGTCTGCCAGTTCCTTGAAGGCCGCAAACGCCTTGTTGAGTTCCTCTTCGCTCATATTGTTATAACCGAGTTCGACCAGCCGCTGCTTGAAGGCGTGGCGTCCGCTCAGCTTTCCCAATACGAGGCTGTTAGAAGGCACGCCGACCGTCTTTGGGTCCATGATCTCATAGGTGCTCGGCATCTTGATGACGCCGTCCTGGTGGATGCCGGACTCGTGCCGGAACGCATTAGCTCCCACGATAGCCTTGTTCGGTTGCACCGGGAAGCCGGTCAGGTCGCTGACCAGACGGCTCGTGGGATAGAGGCGCGTGGTATCGATATCCGTGTAGACCGGGAACCGATCCGCACGGACCTTGATGTTCATGACGATCTCTTCCAGGGAGGCGTTACCGGCGCGCTCCCCGATGCCATTGATAGTACATTCCACCTGACGGGCGCCGCGGCGTACCGCTTCCAGGCTGTTGGCTACGGAGATGCCCAGGTCGTTGTGGCAATGCACACTGACCACAGCCTTGTGGATATTCGGAACGTTCTTGAAGATGTTCTCGATCAACCCACCAAACTCCTGGGGTACGGCATAACCGACCGTATCCGGAATGTTAACGGTGGTGGCCCCGGCGTCGATGACGGCCTCCAGTATCTGGTAGAGGTATTCCGGCTGGGTCCGGCTGGCGTCCATGGGGGAAAACTCGATGTCCGAGAGATACTGCTTTGCCCTAGCGACGTTGTCGCAGGCCATTTTCAGTACCTCGTCCCGGCTCTTTTTCAACTGGTGGATGATGTGGATGTCCGACGCCGAGAGGAAGATATGTATCCTCGGTCGGGCGGCTTCCTTGACGGCCTCCCAAGCGCGGTCGACGGCCTTGAAGTTGGCGTGCGTCAACGCGCAGACAGAGGAATCCTTGATCTCTTTGGAGATGAGGTTGACGGATTCGAAGTCGCCGGGGGAGCTGGCCGGGAAACCGGCTTCGATAACGTCTACCTTCAGTTTTTCCAGGGCGCGCGCGATTTCCAGCTTTTCATTGATGTTGAGGGTGCCGCCGGCGGCCTGTTCGCCATCGCGCAGGGTGGTATCGAAGACAATAACCT
>CAZQQL010000054.1:0-22476 GCA_964595455.1 uncultured Dehalococcoidaceae bacterium | reverse complement strand
TCCTCTGGATTCGCTGGACGATGGATAATTCCGGGTACCATATCGATTTCCTGCCGGAAGAACCGGATATAGACAAAGGCGAAGAAGAAGAGCTGTTGCCGGAAACTATAGCAGCCGAAGACGGCGTAGGTTTGGAAACGGAACCGCGGTAGTCAGCTGGTCCGGCGGAACTGCAGCCGGAGGACGCAGCCTGTCTGCACGGTGACTTTATAACGGTCGTCGATGCGGTACCCGGCCACCCAGACGATGCCCTGCGGTGAAACTACCAGAGGCACCCGGTCCCGCCAGGCCCGAGGGACGTGTTCATCTATCATGAACTCGCCTACCTTCTTCTCCGCACCCAGCCCGAGCGGCCTGAACCGGTCGCCGCGGCGGCGGGCCCTGACGGTCAGTTCCGGACCTGTCAGGTCATAGTCCATCCGGGCAGCGAAGGGGTCATGTTCTTCGGTAACCGGCACATCGCTTGAGGGCAGAACCTCCGCCGTGACCGCCCAACCACCCGCCATCGTCACACCGGGCACAGTCAATGGGTATTCTTCCCACAGTTCCGGCAACGGGCAGAAAGACCCGTTATCAGCGGCGAGGATGTAACGGTCATACTGAATACAGAAAACCAGGCCGTCCGGTAGCGTAATGACGTTGCCGGAAGGCCCGCGGCCAGCTTCCAGCATGTCCTCGATATGCCCGGCTTCGATGTCCTTGAGCGTTCCCCGTACCGCCAGTACGGCTGCTCGCAAAATGCCCCGCTGCAGGGCGGGATGCATAACGGTGAAAGCTGCCCTGTCGATGACGGCGGCCTCTCCCTCGATAGATACGATAGAGCCCGCTACGTTCTCAACTTCCTTCTCGATGAAATCGGCGTCATCGGCGGAGAGGCGGGCGAGGCGCAGCATGGCTTCTTCGATGCGCGGGTTAAAGGCCCTGAGCGTTGGAATAAGGTTGTGACGTACCCGGTTGCGGGTGTATTTTTTTGACAGGTTGGAGGCATCCTGCCGGGGTTCCAGTCCGGTCTCAAGACAATAAACCTGCGTAGCTTCCCGGCTGACTTCCAGCAAAGGCCGCAGTACCAGCAAACCTTCCCCATTGTCCCGGTGGGAGACGGGCATCAGGCCCCGCAATCCCCGCGTTCCCGTACCGCGCAGGAGGTTGAGGAGCACGGTCTCGATGCGGTCGTCCGCGGTGTGACCGATGGCCACGGCGTACGCTCCGGTATCCCGGACGACCTCTTCCAGGAAGGCATAGCGTACTTCACGGGCGGCCTCTTCCAGGGAAAGCCGGTGCTCCCGGCGATATTCGTTCACGTCCCGCTGCCCGACTGTAACGGGAAGGCCGAGGTCTTCCGCCAGCTTCCGGACATAGTCGGCATCGGCTTCGGACTCAGCGCCGCGGAGGCAATGGTCGAGATGCGCTACGTGAAGCCGCAGACCAAGTTCTTCCCGCAACCGATAGAGTACCTGCAGCAGGCAGACGGAGTCCGGGCCGCCGGACACGGCGACCACTACCAGGCTCCCAGCCGGGACCGGATTGATATGAAAAAAGCGTCGGACTTCCTCCAGCGGGGAACGTGACGGCATGATCATCTCATCTCCCGGGGAGTTATTTCGCTTCGAGTATCAGCCGGGTTCGGTGGATGGACCGCGGGTAGCCCTCGAACCCCAGGGCAAGCGCCACCTGCTCCGGGCGCCCCGAGCCGCTGCTGTCGCACTGGAGCCTCATGCCGATTACGGAGCAACCCGGCCGGTCATCTTCCAGCCAGATATCGTTGATGAGCTTGCGGAGGTCGTACTTGTGCGGGCCGGTATCCCGCTTGTGCTGCCAGGGCAGTGTTTCTTTTTCCAGGAGAGCGTCGATGTCTGCCTGGAGCTGTTCGCGGGAGCGCTCGGCGGGCAACTCAACCGTATAATCGGCGAAGCGGACCTGGGACTGGAGCGAGGGTGTCTGCAGGCCGATGGGCATGACACGGTCGAGCACGATGCCCGCGGGAAGCTGCGGTTTCAGCGCGGCAATGAAGGCCTGGGGGGACGACCAGCGCGTCAGGACGACGTCCATCAGCTCGGCCTCGCTGGTTACGCCGAGGGCCAGCGGCGCAGCGAGGGACATGCGCGGGTGCGGGTTGAAGCCTTCAGAGTATGCCAGGGCGATGTTGGCGCGGTTGAAGGCCCGCTGCCAGAGCCGCATGAGATCGAGATGTGAAATGTACCGGGTCTCTTCCCCCCGGCCGAACCGTATCCTTAAACGCTGCATGTCAGGCGCCTCTCCGCCCCGCTGGGCGGTCCTGTATCTGCCGCTGCTGGGCGCGGGTTTTCTGCACTTCCAGCGCGCGGCGCTCCTTGGTGAGCAGGACCTTTTCTATCTTGAGACTCTTCATTTCCGTGACGACGAACTTGAGCCCATCGAACCGTACCTGTTCGTGCTGGCGGGGGATATGCCCGAGCAGGCTGAGGAGGAACCCGGCCACGGTCTCGTAGTCCTCCCCTTCCGGGAGCTTCAGGTCCATCTCCTCATTGGCTTCGTCGATCCTCATGCTGCCATCGACCTGGAAGGTATAATCATTGATCATCTCGTAATCTTTTTCCACGCCCGCCAACTCGTCTCCAACGTCTCCGACGATCTCTTCAACGAGCTTGGTCAGCGTGACGATGCCGGCGGTGCCGCCGTACTCATCGACGACGATGGCCATCCGGTAGTTCTCGTCCCGCATCTCGGCAAAGAGCTGATCGATGTGCTTCGATTCGGGCGCGAAATAGGCCGGGCGGGTCAGCGAATCTATCGTTTCTTCCTCGGTCAGGCTCTCCCGCGCCAGGGCCATGAGCACGTCCTTGACATACACCACGCCGACGACGTTGTCCATGTTCTCCTTATACACCGGAAAGCGGGACAGGGGATTATCAATATAGAGGGCAAGAAGCGCGGAGAGCTTGGAGCCCTGCTCGATCGCGACCACTTCCGGACGAGGCACCATGACCTCGTACACGGGGCGGTCCCCGAACTCGAAGACCTTGTGCAGCAGTTTGGCCTCGGCGGCTTCCACCGAGCCTTCCTTGTGCCCGACGGAAATCATGGCTCGGATCTCTTCCGGACTGGCCAGTGTCCGCGTTTCCTGTTTTCCGCCGAAAATAATGGACACCCTGGAAGCTATCCAGCTCAAGGCCACCACGAAGGGATTGAATATCCAGGCAACGGCGACGAGCGGTCTGATGAAGAGCAGTGCAACCCGTTCCGAATGACGCGCTGCAAACGTCTTCGGCATCATCTCGCCGAAGATCAGGAGCAATACCGTGATGATAAGCGTGGCATAGAACACCCCCGTGCTTCCCCAGAGCTTGAGAGAGACCGCTGTTACCAGCGCCGCGGCAGCAGTATTGACGATGTTGTTCCCCAGCAGCACGATCGAGAGAAGCTTCTCCGGCCTCTCAACCATTGCGGCTACGAGGCGGGCGCGCTTGACCCGTTCGTTCACAAGGTGCTCAAGC
The DNA here is from genome assembly GCA_964595455.1 of uncultured Dehalococcoidaceae bacterium. GTDB lineage: Bacteria > Chloroflexota > Dehalococcoidia > Dehalococcoidales > RBG-16-60-22 > DAOUEG01. The sequence goes on along the minus strand of CAZQQL010000054.1, from coordinate 19,003 downwards.
CTTACTTTTTGCAGAGACAGGTAGGCTGTTTCCGAACTTGAGAAAAACGATGACAGTATCAGGAATACAAGCACCAGGATCAGGTAACTGATATCGGTAGCATCCATCAGGCTGCCTGGCCTCCGCCGGCTTCTGTTTCACGCCGGGCTTCCCTGGTCAGCAGGACTTTTTCTATCTTCTGTCCCCGCATCTCGGTGATGACCATCTTCAGGCCCTTGTACCGCAGTTGCTCGTTCCGCCGGGGAATGTGCCCGAGCAGGCTCAGTATGAAACCGGCGATGGTCTCGTAGTCCTCCCCTTCCGGAAGATCGAGCTGCATCTCCTCGTTGGCTTCCTCCAGCCTCATGCTGCCGTCCACCTGGAAGGTGTAGTCGTTGATGATCTCGTACTCCTTCTCCACGCCGGCCAGTTCGTCTCCCACCTCACCGACGATCTCCTCCACCAGACGGCTCAGGCTGACGATGCCGGCAGTGCCGCCGTATTCATCCACAACCACCGCCATGCGGTAACCGTTATCGCGCATCTCGAAGAAGAGGTCGTTAACGTGCTTGGTGTCCGGGGTAAAGTACGGGGGCCGCACCAGGTCGTCGATCGTGCTCTGGTTCGTTATGGTTCCCTTGGCCCGCGCCATGAGCACGTCCTTGACCGCCAGTACCCCCACGACCATATCCATGTTCTCCCGGTAAACGAGATAACGTGAAATAGGTTTTTCAATATACAGTTTCATGAAGTCCGCGATGGTCGAGCCCTGCTGGAGCCCGATGATCTCCAGGCGAGGCACCATGACTTCGTATACGGGCCGGTCTCCGAAATCGAAGACATTGGAAAGCAGGTGGGCTTCCTCCTCTTCCACCGTGCCTTCATGGGCGCCGACCGATATCATCGTGCGAATCTCTTCATCGCTGACGATGGAGCGGGGAACCAGGTTGCCGCCCACCAGGCGGGTAAAGCCGGCCCCTATCCAGCTCAGCAGGTAGACGAACGGCGTGAACAGCCAGGAAATAGCGGCCAGGGGCCGCCAGAGAACCAGGGAGAGTTTCTCCGCATGCTGTGCGGCGACGGTCTTAGGCGAAACTTCACAGAATATCAGCAGCACCAGCGTCAGGGCGATAGTCGCGATGAGAATGCTCTGCCCTTCCGTCAGGCCGGACCTCAACCCGATGTCCACGGCAATGGCCGTACTCAGGGAGGCCGCGCCGGCGTTGACCAGCGTATTACCGAAAAGGACGACGGAAAGGAAGCGCTCCGGCTTCTCGATCATGTTGCAGACATCGGCGGCGCCTTTGACCCCCGTGCTCTGCAGGAATTGGAGACGGAAACGCTGCAAAGAGATGAAGGCTGTCTCCGAACCGGAAAAGAAGGCGGACAAGACCATGCAGACAACCAGGAGAACGATATATAGTTCGATATTTGGCATAGCGCCTGTGTTAACAGAACGTACCTGACGAAGTTATGATAACAAAGGTATGTCAAGGTGTCAAAGGTTTGAAGCTGAAACAGCGCTTTTTTGAGCCCGGCTAACTTTGTTTGAGGCCCAACTAGAGGATGGTTTTTTCCGTTTCGACCTCAAAGGCGTGCATCTTTGACATATCGTAAACGAGTTCGATCTCCTGGCCGGGTTTCGCCTCCGTCCGGGTATCCACCCGGGCCTCGAAGGGCCAGTCCCCAATGAGCATGTGGAGGTAATACTCGTTACCCATCATCTCTGTTATGTCAACCTTGGCCCGTACGGGCTGGGCCTTGATACCGGGAACAAGGTACCTGGGATTGTGGATATCATCCGGTCTGATGCCGAAGATGACCCGCTGCCCCACATATTTCATCAGAGCCTCGCCGGCTTCTTCCGGTACCGGTATGTGGAACCCTTCGGCTTCGATGAAGATGCCGGAAGCGTCTTTACCCACCGTCACTTCCCGGAAGTTCATGGCGGGGCTGCCGATAAAACCAGCCACGAACACGTTGTCCGGATGCTCATAAAGGTCTCCCGGCGTCCCCACCTGCTGGAGCCTGCCCTTGTTCAGTACCGCGATGCGGGTAGCCATGGTCATGGCTTCCACCTGGTCGTGCGTGACATACACGAACGTCGTGCCCAGCCGCTCATGCAGCTTGCTGAGCTGGGCGCGGGTCTGGACCCGGAGCTTGGCATCCAGGTTGGAAAGGGGTTCGTCGAGGAGGAAAGCGGCGGGTTCCCGTACGATGGCTCGCCCCAGGGCCACGCGCTGCCGCTGGCCGCCGGAGAGCTGGCGTGGTTTACGCTTCAGGAGGTCTTCGATGCCCAGTATACCGGCGGCTTCATTGACCCGGCGCTTGATTTCATCCTTGGGCACCTTGCGCAACTGGAGTGCGAACGCCATGTTATGAAAAACCGTCATGTGAGGGTAAAGAGCGTATGACTGGAACACCATCGCAATATCGCGGTCTTTGGGCGGTACCTTGTTTACCAACCGGTCTCCGATATAGATTTCACCACGGGTCACGTCTTCCAGCCCGGAAAGCATTCTGAGTGCTGTGGACTTGCCGCAGCCGGACGGCCCGACGAGGACGAGGAACTCCTTGTCAGCGATGTCCAGAGAGAGATTATCGACAGCGCGCGTCTCCCCGAACTCCTTGGTCACGTTGACGAAGCGTACCTGGGCCATACTCTGTACTCCTCCGTTACCGCTAGCCCTTGATGGCGCCGGCGGTGATGCCTTCGACGAAATATCGCTGCAGGGAGAAAAATATGATGAGCGGCAGAAGCATGGAAATGAAGGCTGCCGCGGTCAGCAGTTGCCAGGAAGTGCCGAAGGAACTGACCAGGTTATTGATGGTGACCGTCATCGGGGCCAGACTGGGGGTCTGAAGGTACACCAGGGCGATAAGCAAGTCGTTCCAGACCCAGAGAAACTGGAAGATCGCCAAGGATGCCAGGGCCGGTACGGAAAGCGGGATGATGATCTTGAAGAAAACACCCATGTTCGATGCCCCGTCAAGGCGGGCCGACTCCACTATCTCACGAGGAAGCGCCCCGAAAAAGTTGCGCAGCAGGAATATCGCCAGGGGAAGACCGTAGGCGGTATGCGCCAGCCAGATGCCGGGCAGGGTGCTGACAAGTCCCAGGTCCGAGTAAAGGCGCAGCACCGGAATCAGCGTCATCTGGATGGGCACGACCAGCAGCGCCACGAGGAAAATGAAGATCGCATTGCGTCCTGGGAACTTGAGCCAGGTGAAAGCAAAAGCGGCGAACCCGGCCACGATGGTGGGAAATATCGTGCCGGGCACCGCAATGATGACGCTGTTGAGGAAGCTGCGCGCCATCCCCTGCTGGGTGAGCACCGAGTTGTAATTGTCCAGGGTGAACTGGAACGGCGTCTGGAAAGCGGTCCACCAGCCGGTGGTGGAAATGAGGTTGGCAGGCCGGAACGAACTGACCAGTAAGCCGACCGTCGGGGTCATCCAGAGGAGCGCCAGTACGATGATAACGATGTGGAGGGGAATACGGGAAACAAAACGGCCCCAGTTCCAGGTCTGGCGTTTCCCCTGCGCCATGGTATCGGCGCCCATTTTTCCTTTGAGCGGGTTCGCTTCTTCACCACGGAGCGGCGTGTCCAGGTTTTCTACTTCCTCGCGGAACATCACCGTGTTTCCTCCTGGCTCCTGAACCTGTTAATGGAAATCAGCATGATCGGGATGATGGCCAGGAGCAAAATAACGGCCAGTGCGCCGGCTCGGCCGAAATTGTTGAAATTAAACAATTGTTTGTACATGCTCGTTGCTACCACGTCCGTACCGAAGTTCCCGGCCGTCATCACCCAGACGATATCGAAGATCTTGAGGGCCTGGATAACGAGCGTTGTCGCCACCACAGCGATGGTGGGGCTGACAAGGGGTAAGATGATCTTGCGGAATACCTGGAAATTGGTGGCCCCGTCCACCTGGGCTGCCTCGATGATTTCAGTGGATATACCTTTCAGGCCGGCGGAGAGCACGACCATGGCAAAGCCGGTCCACATCCAGACGCCAACGGCTATGACCGCCAGGTTATTGGTATGCAGCGGGGCCGGCAACTGGATGTCGGTGAACGGTAAAGCCTGCTGTATCAGCCACGGCTCCGGATCGAGGCCGACACCGGTCGCCATGGCGTTCAACAAGCCATATTGCTCGAAATTGGGCGGCACATAGGCGTAAACAAACCTCCAGATGACCGCCGCGGCAACGAATGATATAGCCATGGGAATGAAGATTATGGACTTGGCGGTTGATTCATAACGTACCCTGCCGGCCAGGACGGCGAACAGCAAACCGAGCCCTACGCAGAACAGCGTGAACAGCAGGATCCAGAGGATGTTATTGAGCATGGCGTCCTGCAGCCTGGGTGTCGTGAAAATATAGACGTAGTTATCAAGGCCGATAAAATTTTCCGACCGGGCATCATAGAAGCTGATCCGAAAGGTATCTATCACGGGGTATATCAGGAAGATGGTAACGAAAAATAATGCCGGTAAAAGCCAGAGCCACGGGGTAAGCCTGCCGCCGCGCGTATCTCCAGACATTTTTCTGGTAAGCAGACCTGTGAATCCCCTGGGTCTCACGTCGTGTCTCCTTTCCTGGGAAGGAAGGGGCGGGTGAGCGCCCGCCCCTTCAATGCATGTCCGGGCTACCATTCCCGGGAAGGGATCTAGGAGCTTTCGGTTCCGGTTGCGGTCGGCGTACCATTACCGTTTTCAGTACCTGCCAGTTCTTCGTAGGCTGATTGTGCCACCTCTTCAAGCTGTTCCAGTATCTGGTCAAGGGCGTCCCGGTCCTGCAGGTATTCCTGGACGGCGGACCACCAGGCTGTCTGGACGGCGGCCGGCATGATGTCACCGGCGCCGAAGCGGAACAACTCGGCGTTGAGCAGCTGCTCGGCGGACTTGCGGGCTATCTCGTCCGGATAGGCTTCGAGGTCGATCTCCGTATTCAGGGAAGTGAATCCGCCGCGTTCCACCCAGATCTGCTGGGCGTCCGCTGTGGCCAGGTACTCGACAAAGGAGCGGACCGCAGGGGTATCGTTGAAGACGACTACGACGTCAGCACCGCCGGTCACCGCTCCCTGGAATTCTTCGTTCACGGTCGGGAACGGGAAGAAATCATAGTCTTCACCGGCAACGGCATCAGGGAACTGGGACCTGATGAACCCCTGGACGAAGTCACCTTCGTAGTACATGGCCGCCTGGGGTGGGTCCTGGAAAGGCCAGTAAGAAGCGTCCTGGAAGTTCGTGGAAAGAACGGTGGCGGCGCCGCCGGGAACATAGCCCTCGGTATAAACGATGTTGCCCCACATCTCCCAGGCCTCACGGATGCTGTCATCCGTCCAGGGGATTTCATGGTTGACCCACTGGTCGTAAGCGTCAGCCCCGTTCTGGGCCAGGAATATCTGCGCTATCCAGTCAGTTCCCGGGAAACCTGTCGCCGCTCCGATCTCGACACCCATGGCCCAGGGTGCCGCCGGAGTGCCTTCCGCGGCAACGATGTCATCTGAAAGCTGGATCATCTCATCCCAGGTCGCGGGGATTTCCCAGGCGTTTTCATCGAATGTGGCGGGGTCATACCAGACCATCGCTTTATTGGCGGCTTTCATGAAAATGGTATAGAGGTCACCATCGACTGTGCCGAGTTCAATCCAGGTCTCAGGATATTGCTGCTGGATCATCTCCATATCGATCAGGTCGTTCAAGGCGACGAGCTCTCCCTGGTTGGCATATCGCTGCATCAGGCCCGGGTTGGGCAAAATGGCGACATCAGGGGGATTGCCGGCCTGGATGCGGGTGGTCAGGATGGCGGTCAGGTCACGGGTACCGGTGAAGTTCATCTGTCCGCCGGTCTCTTCTTCCCAGGGAGCTACCATGGCCTGGAAGCTCTCGAGTTCCGAGCCGCCCCAGACAGCAAGGACTTCAACTGAACCAACCTGTCCGGGCTGAGTTGTCATAGTAGGCGAGGCCGTCTCGGTTGGGCCGGCCGTTTCTGTTCCGGTAGGAACCGCTGTTTCGGTCTCGGTCGGACTTGCTGTAGTCTCGGTGGGAGCAGCGGTTTCGGTCGGGCTTTCTGTGGTTTCAGTGGGGACTGCTGTTTCGGTAGGACCGGTCGTCTCGGTTTCTGTACCTGTGGTTCCTGTAGGTTCTCCGGTCGTTTCGGTTGCCGTGGTTTCTGTAGCTGTGGTTTCGGTCGTGGTCGTGGTTCCGGTGGTCGCTGTCTCGGTCGGGGTCTCCGTCCCTCCATCATCGGTACATCCCAGTAATATCAGGACGAGCGAGAGACTGATTGCGACAATCGCCCACCTCCAGTAATGTCGGTTTTTCATACTTACCTCCTCCTCGTTTTGGCCGTAGCCATAAACCGCCGTCATACGGCGCCCAATACCCCAGGGTGATTACCGACAAGCTTGAGATATCTTATTGAACATTATATCGACACACATTTTTAACGGTAGGGATGCGCGGCGGAAAATAATGTCATTTTTATTACAATTGCGGCGGTAGCAAACCGCAGAAGCGCGGCTCGGGCTTGATTTTGAGGTTGGTCAGACCGGCCGGATCTACCGGTTGACGTCCATGACAATGCGCCCGTCCCGTATCTCGATGATACGGTCGGTCCGCTCGGCGATGCGCCGGTCATGGGTGACGATGATGAAGGTGGTGCCGAGTTCCCGGTTGATGTTGCGGAACATGTCATATAGAGAATCGGTGTTGTCCGTGTCGAGGTTGCCGCTCGGTTCATCCGCCAGTACGACCTTCGGCTGGTTGATGAGCGCCCGGATTACCGCCGTACGTTGCTGCTGGCCCCCGGACATTCGGGTAGCCGGATTGTTCTTGATACGCGTTATACCTGCAAGCTCGAAGAGATTATCCGCTCTCTTCCTGACTTCCTCCGGGACTGAGGCATTGCCGATGCGGTACGGCATGAGGACGTTTTCCAGGGCGGTGAACTCCGGCAGAAGGAAATGGAACTGGAAGATGAAGCCGATGACGCGGTTGCGGAGGTCGGCAAGACCGTCCCTCGTCATCGAGTCCGTCCGCTGCCCATCGATGGTCACCATGCCGCCGGTAGGGCGGTCCAGCGTGCCGATGACATTAAGCAGGGTCGTCTTGCCGCTGCCGGACTGTCCGACGATGGAGTTGAAGGTACCCCGCCCGATGCCCAGGTTCACATCGAACAGCACCTTGGTCTCGACGGCGCCCGGATACACCTTCTCCACATGCTCGAGCTGGATGATGTCTGCAGCGTTATCCTTCACGTATCACCTCGATGGGATTGAGCCTGAGCGAACGGCGGGCGGGAATGAGCGCGGCGAGCACGGCGGCGGCCACGGCAATGCCCCAGGAAATGGCGATGAAGGTGTAATCGATGGAAATATCTATAAGGGCCGGCCCTTCTCCCTGCGATGTCCCGAAGGAGAAGCCCAGCAGAAGCAGCAGCCCCAGGATGATGCCGAGTATCGACCCGATCAGCCCGATGATCAGTCCTTCATAGATGAAAATGAAGCTGGCGGCGCGGTCCCTGATGCCCATGGCCTTGAGAATGCCGAGCTGGCGGGACTTCTGGAAAACGGTTATGGCAAGAATGGCAGCCACGGCAATGACCACGGAAACGATGATGAAGATCTGAATCATGAGGCTGGAAATGCTCTGGCCCTGGAGGCCGCTCAGCAATTGTTCGTTTTCTTCCTTCCAATTGGTTATCGTCACGCCTTCGGTATCGATGACGTCGCCCAAGGCCGCGGCAACAGCATCCGCCGCGAAGTAGTCCTCGACCGTCATCTCGATGGACGTAACACCATCCCCGTAGCCGAACAGCTCCTGGGCCGTCTCCAGCGTCGTAAACAGCCAGGTCTCGTTCAATTGCGCCACGCCGAGATCGAAAAACCCGGATATCAGGTAGGTCCCCGTCTGGCCGGAAGGCGTCGTAGCGGTCATTTCCTGCCCGGTCTCGTAGCTGAATTCCTCCCTGAGGCCCTCACCCATCAAAACTTCACCGGGACCGGGCAGCGAGCCCGCTGAAAGTGAGTCATCCAGGTTGTAAATCGCGATAGACCCGTTATCGATTCCCCGGACAAGGACGGGAGATGTCTTTTCCCCTTCTCGGACGAAGGCATTGCCGCTCGCGGCAGCCGCCACGGTCTCCACCAGGCCGGACTGCCTGATCTCATCTACCTTCTGCCGGTAGTCCGGGACGGTTAACTCATCGCCTGACGGGTTAATGGTTATTTGAGGCTGGTTGCCGACGGTACGGTCCACCAGTGTGCTCTGCAGGCTGGTAATGAGCAGCCCCACAAATATCTGGGCCGCCACGGCGATGGCGATACCGGTGACGATAAGCACCGTCTGCCCGCGCCCGGACCTGAGAAAGCGGACCGCCAGAGAGAACGGCAGCATGGCTCAGGCTTCCCCCAGTTTCATGATCTCTACCGATGTCTCCAGGTAGTAGTCCGCCTGCATGGCCTGGCAGGCGCCGGGATTGCTGCGGCAGGCCTGGCCGCCGAGAATCAGCTTGAAGGGGAACACACTCCGTAGTTCCAGGATCTCCGCGACCACCCGGCGGGCGGCAATGAGGTTATAGTAGTCCGTGATGCTGACGGCCACGTAATCCGGCCGCAGGTAACGTATGGCATTGATAATTTCGTCGCGCGGCATGTTGGCTCCCACAAAGGTGGTCTTGAAACCGGCCAGCGTGAAAAAGTCCGCCACCATGCGCGCCCCGAGGTCATGCCATTCCTCCGGCGGGCAGACCACCGCAACGGAGCTTTGCTTCCTGCTCCCGGCGGCGTCCCGCTCACGGATGACATAGGGATAGGCAACTTCGATGATGGTACGGACGATGGACGTACGGACATGCTCTTTCCAGATGCAGATGTCCTTGTCTTCGCCCTCGCAGAAATCAGCGTAGAGGGAAGGAGTGAGGAGTTCGTTGTAGAGGGTCACGACATCCAGATCGCCGTTTTGCAGCCGGTCCAGCGCGAAATGCACGCAGCCGTCCCTGTCCTCGGCATCGAGAAGGGCGCTGAACTCTTCATATAGGGCGTGCATGCTCGTTCTCCGCGACCCGGTAATTACTTACTATTGTAAACCGTTTTCAGGAGAACGCCAAACCACAGCTCAGCGATTTTTAGCGAGGTACTTACGGGTCCAGGGGCATACCGTTATGCAGCGTCCGCAAATGCTGACCTCTTCCCCGAAGGCCTCAAAAGTCAGTTCTCTCGCTATCTTCCGGCAGGCATGGGCATCGTACAGGGCCTCCCGAGGCAGTCCGGCTACCCAGTTGCGTCCGCTCACGGCATGAGCCGGGCAGGCATCGACACAGGCGGTACAGTCACCGCACTTTGAAACATTGACGGGAACGCCGGTTTCTACCGGTGCGTCCGTCAGCACCGTCACCAGCCGCACGGCGGAACCGTACTCCGGCGTCACGAGCAGAGCGCACTTCCCGATCCAGCCCAGGCCGGCCCGCGTCGCCACGGTCTTGTGCGGCAGCCGCGTGGCAAGCGTTTTCTCGTCTTCACCGATGGTCGGATGGCAGGCAACAGCCTGATGGCCCTGTTTCTCCAAAAAACCGGCGGCATCCTCCGCCAGCGCCGCCAGCCGGACGTTGACCTCGCGATACTCCCGGTTATAGACCGCCGTGGGGCCGTCCGCTATCCCGGCGACAATGGAAGGCGTGAGCGCAACACCGATTGAAATCCCGTACGGTAGTCCTCCGCGGACATCCGGGTCCAGATCCCCCAGGTCTGCAAAACCGACGAGGGCGGCGCCCTTCGAACGCAGCAGTTGGACCAATTCCTGGTTGGTGTTCATATCAGCGTGTTACTAGAGCGATGCCAGTTCCACTTTCCTGCCGCTCCGGATCGATTCATAAATCCCGAAAACGACCCTGATGGTGTTAAGGTTGTCCCGCCCGCACGTCAGCGGTTCCTTGCCTGCCCGGCAGCAATCGTAGAAATGGAGCAGTTCATTGGTAAAGGGATCGTCACCGGGATAGGGACCGTAGACCGGCTCGATGGGCGCGAATTCGTTAAAAGAAGCGCCCTGGTTACCGCGCCGCCGCGAAGCGATCATCCCGTGGCTGAACTGGTAGGCGCGGTCCTCGGCCTGGGTGGACATTATCGTTCCTTCATCGCCGAACAGCGTGTACTGGCAGCCGACCGGCGAACGCGTCGATGAACCTATAACGAGGATGTCCCCGATAGCGCCGTTCTCGTATTCCAGCGTGACGCAGGCGTATTCTTCAACGTCCGGACGGCGTATGGAGCGATTGACGGCATTGACCGAGACTATTTCCCCGACGTAGTACCGCATGAGGTCGATCTGGTGTATCATGCCGGAGATCATCATGCCCCCGCCGGCCCGTTTAGGATCGTTGAGCCAGTTTCCCAGCAGGTACCCGCCGCCGCCCATGTCCATATTGGGGATGAGGACGCAACGGGTCAACCGGACCGGGCCCAGTTCGCCGCTCTCGAGGCACTGCTTGATGGCTATGGTATGAGGCATGTAGCGCAGGTCATGCCCAACCATGAAGGTAACACCCGCTTTTTCCGCCGCGGCTACCATGTTCCGGCACTGCTGGAGATTGATGCCCATCGGTTTTTCCAGGAATATCTGCCTGCCGGCAGCAGCAGCGGCCACTACCTGGGCTTCGTGCTGGTCGTGGATGGTGCAGATATCTACGGCGTCGATGTCCGCCTTTTCCAGCATCTCCTCGAAGCTGCCGTAACAATCTGTAACTCCGGCATCCCCGGCGTACTTCTCCATGGCCTCCGGGCGGATATCACAGACCGCCGTCAGCTTGAGTTTGTCCGGATGGCTCTTATACGCGTTCAGATGATACCGTGCAATGGATCCCGTCCCTGCCAGTCCAACTTTGATCGGCTGCATAGCTGCCTCCTTCATGGTTGGAACAATCTTAACAGCCGGAAGGAAAGGGTGTCAAAACAGGGTACTAATCGCCCAGCAAAGAGAGCAGTACCGCCTGCTGGGCAAATTTGCGGTTCTCCGCCTGCCGCAGGATGGTCTCGATATGCTTTTCCACTACGTCCCGCGTGATCTCGTACCCGGCGTGAATCGGCATGTCATGCATGACCACGGCCTTCGAGCCTTCAAGGAGCGCCTCGTTCACCTGGAACGGCAGCATCTTCTCCATGCGTTCCTGCTTCGTTTTCGCGTAGGCGGGATCGTTGATGAACTCCATGTCCACCCAGGTGTCCGTGTAGACGACGTCCGCTGCCTGCACCGCCGCCTTGACCTCGTCCTGAGAGGGATTGCCGCCGCCGATGTCATGGAACCGGCCGGTCTTGAGGGCGGCGTTATAGAGTTCTTCGTCGACGGACGGCGGATTGACGACCGGCGTCGCGGCATATAACTCACCGCCGAGGAACGGGAGCGAGCCCATAAGGGAGTTGAGGACATTATTACGCACGCCGATATAGACGAGCTTCACGTCATAACCGCCGAAGAGTTCCCGCACGGTGAGGAGGTCCGCCATCGCCTGGCAGGGATGGTACCTGTCGCAGCAGCCGTTGATGACCGGCACGGGTGAGTGCTGCGCCATGAGGTTGATGTCCTCGTTGTGCTTGAGACGGGCGACGACGGCGTCACAGTGCCGGGCGACGTACCGCACCTCATCGCGTATCTCCCCCACCGCGAAGTTGCTGTCTTCCCAGTTCTGGAGGAAGTAGTCCCCGCCCATGTCCTTGATGCCGGCGGCAAACGAGAGCGCGGTACGGGTTGATGTCTTCTGGAAAAGAAGATACAGCCTTTTTCCGGACAGGACGTCCCTGTAATTGCCGGGGTTCTTCTTGATGTCCAGACCCCTGGCGATGATGTACTTCAAGAATTCAGGATGAGTGTCCTTGAAATCGATAAAGTGCTGTACCATTTGTTGCCCCTTTCAAAAAAACAAAAAAGCCCGGGATTTGCTGGTCCCGGGCTGAAGAACTGAATTTACGTGGATTGGGTTAGCAGTGCAACGAAAAGCTATCCTACAGCCGCAGGTCTGGTGCGGCGACGCCTGACGCGGCGGGGGCTGACAGAGGAAGCGAATATCATGATGTTTCTATTATGAAGCACCGGCGGTATACGGTCAAGGGGTTGGTATGTAATGGCATTTAAACCAGTAAGACTGAATGGAACTCCCAGTCTGATTAACCATTTTCGTCCTTGACAAACGAGGTACCCAATAGTCAGAATATAGCGTACAAGAGACTGATGATGCAGGTCTCGCTAAGGCAGGCAATGATGTATGAATAAACCGACTGTTGGTTTTAAGGTTGAAATAATGGTGGAACCGGATGACGGTGCTTACCACGCTTATTGTCCGGCCTTGAAAGGACTGCATGTTGGGGGAGATACCGAGGAAGAAGCGGTGAAGAATGCCAGGGATGCGGCAATTGCTTACCTCGAATCGTTGGTGAAACACGGCGAATCTATTCCGGTAGGTGTCCTGGTAGAAGGAATCCCTTCAGCTACTGTGATGGCGAAAAAACGCATATCACGGCATACCGAAGACTTGCAGATAGCTTGCGCTACCTAATCAGTTTCAATCGTTTTAGATCGTTCTCATTCCAGCCGATATCATCCAGCAATGCCCTTAGTAACTTGGGACCATATGTCTTGTTCGGATGGAAATGGATGGTGAAACGCCGGCCATCCGGGTAACGGTAAACCTGGATCGACCCTCTCGACGAGTCATGACTGGCTCCGTCTTTTTCCAGAGCCCGCATCAACTCGTCTGCTGTAACGCTTCTCAGTTGATCCCAGGTTTGTTTCGAGAACGCCATCTCATAACCTTACCCCTATCACCTACACGCACTTGGTATACCCGCACGCCGGGCAATGATGGCAGCCTTCCGAGTAAACCAGCATGTTGCTGCACTCCGGGCATTGGCCGGCCAGGTTCTTGGCCAGGCCGTAGTCCTCGTAGGTGGGCTTGTCCTCATCATCCCTGATATGGTTTTCCAGCACGCTGGCGATGGCGTCCGCGCAGGAGAGCACGCTCTTGCCCTGCTCCCAGGCCACACTCGGGCAGCGGATGCCGCGGAGGTGCTTGACCACCTGGGAGACCTCGACGCCGGAACGCAGCGCCAGTGAAATGAGACGGCCGATGGACTCGAGCTGGGCCGCCGCGCAGCCGCCCGCCTTGCCGAGCAGGGAGAACACCTCGACGATGCCTTCTTCGTCCGAGTTGACCGTCACATACAGGTGCCCGCACCCGGTATTGACGCACTCCGTCACGCCGGTAGTCCGCTTGGCGCGCTTGCGGGGTCCTTTCGCTTTCTCCGGCTTGGCTTCTTCCTTCTTCTTGCCGGTGGTCAGTACCTGGACGTCGCGGCTGCCGTCGCGGTAAATGGTAATACCCTTCAACCCTTCTTCATAAGCCAGCTTGTAAGCGTGGGCGATGTCCTCGCGGGTGGCGGAATTGGGGAAGTTGATGGTCTTGGAAACAGCGTTGTCCGTGGAACGCTGGAACGCCGCCTGCATCTTCACGTGCGCTTCCGGGGTTATTTCATGAGCGGTCACAAAAACGCGCCTGACCTCGTCCGGGACGTCTTTCATGTCCGCCAGGTGGGCGCCCTCGGCGAGCTTCTTCATCAGTTCCTCGGAGTAGAACCCTCCGTCACGGGCGGCCTTCTCAAAGTAGCCGTTGCACTCGATGAAAGCCGTGCCGTCCAGCACGGTCTTCGTATAACACAGCGCGAAGAGCGGCTCGATGCCGCTGGAACAGTTGGCGATCATGCTGAGCGTGCCGGTGGGGGCGATGGTCGTGCGGGTGGCGTTGCGGAGCCTCGGGCCGCCTTCTACGTCGTAAATGCTGCCTTCGTAGCCGGGGAACACGCCGCGGGCTTCCGCCAGTTCGATGGAAGCCTGCATGGCTTCGTCATTGATGAAGCGCATGAGTTCTTCGGCAACCTCGGCCGCCCTCTGCGTATTGTAGCCAATACCGAGCATCACGAGCATGTCCGCGAAGCCCATGATGCCGAGGCCGATCTTCCTCGTCTTTTTCGTCATTTCCTCGATCTGCGGCAGCGGGAACTTGTTGACGTCGATAACGTCATCGAGGAAGCGTACGCCGGTCCGCACGGTCTTCGCCAGTTTTTCATAATCGATCTCCCAGCCGCCGCCCTTCGGCCTGACCATCCTGGAAAGGTTGATGGACGCCAGGTTGCAGGATTCGTACGGCAGCAGGGGCTGCTCGCCGCAGGGGTTGGTGCTCTCGATCTTCCCCAGGTGCGGCGTGGGGTTGGACTCATTGATGCGGTCGATGAAGACGATGCCGGGGTCGCCGTTCTGCCAGGCATGGTCGACGATCTTGTCAAAGACCTCCTTGGCCTTGAGCCGGCCGGTCGCTTCACCGGTGCGCGGGTTGATGAGGTCGTACTCGGTACCGGCTTTGACCGCTTCCATGAACGTGGAGGTCAGCGCCACGGAAAGGTTGAAATTGGTGAGGGCGGTGCTATCCTGTTTGGCTTCAATGAATTTGATGATGTCCGGGTGATCGATGTTGAGGATGCCCATGTTGGCGCCGCGCCGGGTGCCGCCCTGCTTGATGACGTCGGTGGCGGTATCGAACGCCTTGATGAAGGACACCGGACCGCTGGCCACGCCGCCGGTGGAGCCGACGCGGTCGTTCTCCGGCCGCAGCCGGGAAAAGGAGAAGCCGGTCCCGCCGCCGCTCTGGTGGATAAGCGCGGTGAACTTGACGGCGTCGAAAATGGAGGGCATGGAATCATCCACGGGCAGAACGAAGCACGCGGAAAGCTGTCCCAGTTCTTTCCCAGCATTCATCAGCGTGGGTGAATTGGGCAGGAACTCCAGCTTCGCCATGAGACGGAAAAACTCGTCCTCCACCGCCTTGACATCGGCCTTCTTGTTATAGATCTTTTCCGCCTGCGCCACGGCATGGGCCACACGGCGGAACATCTCCCGGGGCGTCTCGATGACGTTCCCCTGGTTGTCTTTCTTCAGGTACCGTTTTTCCAGCACCCGGGTAGCGGTATCGGAGAGTTCGATGTTCGTCATAGCTTCTTTCTGAGGGATGATTTCCGTCTTCATTTTCACCGGCATGGGGGCATTGTCCTCCTTTTCAGGTTCAAGCTGCGTTCCCGGGATGCTCTCGGCATTGTTCAGGACTTCCATGACCATGGCTTCGATTTCCGCCTCGGTGGGCAGCGCGTGAGAGCGGCGGGTTTTCTGGTCGACCAGGTCTTCCATGCCCGGCAGCGTCGGCAGGACTTCCTGGCGGGCCTTTTCCAAACGCTCGATGACCTGCGTGGTCAACTTATCGAGCAGCTTGCGGTCCCGGATGCCCATGTTCTCGGCGCTGGCGAACACGACGCGCGCCACCTGGCTGCGGTCGACCGGCGGCCCCTGTCTTCTCATGCTCATCGTCCGCTCCTCCCGCGGTACCTCAATTGCAGCGGTTCCGCATCCAGCGGCAGCAGCCGTAACTGGTCTGAGTTTTTCAGTACCAGCGGGTGCTGCGCCAGCGAGTCCACCTCTTCCTTGAAGGCGGTGATGTCTTCAAAGTCCCGGTAAACGCTGGCGAACCGGATATAGGCGATGTGGTCCAGAGATTTCAGTCTGCTCATGGCCTTGTCCCCGATGAGCGTGGTGGGGACCTCGGTCCTGCCGGTCTGGTAGAGTTCCATCTCAATATCGTCAACGAGCTTTTCCAGCGTGCCGCTGGCCAGCGGGCGTTTTTCACAGGCCCGCCGGATGCCCGTCAGCAGTTTCTGCCGGTCGAATTCTTCCCGCCGCCCGTCCTTCTTCACCACGAAAAGACTGGCGGGCTGGAGCCGTTCGTAGGTGGTGAAACGTGACTCGCACTGCAGGCACTGGCGCCGCCGCCGGATGCCGTCATTGACATCCCGGGAATCGATGACCCGGGAATCGTTATAGCCGCAGTAAGGACAGTTCATGACACCTTTTCTACCGTATATGGTATCGAGGTTTTCAATATACTACTACATGTTGTAGGTTGTCAATACACTATGAAGACTAATTCTTCATATTTTCACAACAATTTTTCTTGGAAATCTGAGAAATTTTTTTACCGTTCAGCAATGCAGAATGAAAGTTACCGGAGGCCGTCTGCAGACTCTATCTTTATGATATAACTGACCACGCCACGCTCCAACCGCCCGATCGGGTGGGTCTGTCGGGTCCTGGTCGTATCAACATTTTGTTGTTCCGAGTTCGCCCAGGCGGACGAAGCAATCCGTACTCCAGGATTTCCGCATTCACCCGGGCTGCTTCGCATCGCCGTCTTGGTCCATCAACCAGAGTAAAATGGTACCGTTCTTGCTGTAAAGCTCGATTTGCGCTACAATCCGGCTAACATAGTTAGTACGTATATGTACGTCATCCCGGATAGTGCCTGACACAGCCAGGCGGGACCGCACCCTCACCCGCCGGCGCCGGAATAACCAGGGAGGCAGAGTAATGGCGAAAAAGAAGTACGGCAACCTCATCAAACCTCTGAGCATCGGTAAAAAGACCACGGGAAAGGCCGAACACGGGCAGGTACCCTTTACCACTGTGCCCGGCATGGGGGAGCAGTCGATCTACCTGAGCGGCCGGGACCACCTGCAGGGGCTCGATCTGAGCTTCATCTGGGCTACCCATAACGGGTTCGGGCCCTGGCGCGGCAGCCGGGGAATGCACGTGCACCCCTATCCGGAGGTACATTTCTACGTCGGCCTGGACACCGCCGCCATCAATTACCTGGGGGCCGAGGTCGAACTCCGCCTCGGGGAAGAACAGGAAGCATATTCCTTCAGCGAGCCAACTGTGGTCGTCATCCCCGCCGGGGTACCCCACGGTCCCACTGAGACTAAACGCATTTACAGCCCCCGGGGCTTCGGGTTTTACCTGGCGGCCCTCAGCAGCACGTTCCAGACCCAATGGCTGGACAAGCCGGCTAAAGCCGGTCCCGGAAATAAATACGCCCGCCTGGTAAAACCACTCAAGAATAACATCGTCGTGCAGCGGAGACAAATGAAATCATCCCCGGCCGCCGGGAACGGCGCCATGAAGCTCGGACCGGGCAACGCCGACCACCTGGCCTGGATGCACGGCAATGACCTTGAAGGCCTGGACGCCAACATGGACTGGGGTTTCTTCTCCAGCCCCGGCCTCTGGCACCGGGGCGTGGGTGCGCACGTTCATACCGCGGATGAGGTCCTTGTCTTCGTCGGGACGGACCCCGCCCGCATGGACTATCTGGGGGCGGAGATCGAGATTGACATGGGCAAGGAACACGAACGGTTCCTCATCAATAAACCGTCCGTCGTCGTCTGCCCGGCCGGTACGGCGCACGCGCCCATCGTCACCCACTGGGTGGACCGTCCGTTTGCGTTCTTTTCCATTAACCTCTCCGCCACGCCGGAGATGCAGTTCATCGATTAAGCAGCAGTAAAATCCGGGAGGATATAACGATGGCCACTGGAAAATACGATTATCTGGTTAAACCCTTGAAGATAGCAGCCCAGGAAGGGGTAGCCCAGGCCTTCAGGAATACCGGCAACGCTGACGTCAACCGCTGGCTGAACGGCCGCGACCACCTGGAAGGTGTGGCGCTCAATTTCTCCTGGGGGTTCTACACCGGACTGGGAGACTGGCATCCCGGCATGGACCCGCACGTCCATCCCTACCCGGAGTGCCTGGTGTTCGTCGGGCTGGACCCGAACCGGCCGGAATACCTGGGCGCCAAACTCCAGTACTGCCTCGGTAAACAGAAAGAGATCCACACGTTCGATAAACCCTCCGTCATCGTGGCCCCGGGAGGCTACTGGCATTGCCCCTCGGTGACGCTGGACGTGACCAACCCCATCGGCTACAGCTTCTTTATCATATCCCTCGGCGCGACGCCCACCACTCGCTGGCTGGGCGATGGGCTGACCGATCAGCAGATCAAGATGATGGGAGGCGGTGCAGCCGCCAGCAGCGGGAGAAAACCGCCGATGATCTCGTCCTTCGGCAGGAAGAGGGTACATATAGACGAAGCGACCGTCACCCACGGCCGGAAGAATGACAAGTACCTGAAAACCCTGAAACCCAACACCATGACAAAAAGACGCCTGACCGCCGAGCAGAAGGCTCCCTACGGGGAAATGGTCGCCCGCGGGCGCAAGCCCGGCCCGGGACTGACGGAGAACGCCGTCTGGATGTTCGGCAAGGACCTGGAAGGCATGGACGTCAACTGGTGCTGGGGCATTCACACCGAACCGGGCGTCTGGATGCGCGGTCCGGGAAAAGGCGCGCACACCCACCCGGTGGATGAAGTCCTGCTCATCGCGGGAACGGACCCGAACGATATCGATACCCTGGGGGCCGAAATCCAGGTCGACATGGGACCGGAACACGAGCGCCATATCATCAGCGAGCCGACCGCCATCGTCTTCCCCGCCGGCTTCCCGCACAATCCCATCGTGACCCGGTGGGTGGATAGACCGTTCGGAGTACTGATGATGTCCCTCGGGGCCAACCACGATACGACCTATATAGACTAGCGCCGTCTGCTGAAAACCGGATACTTGCGCATGTTCGCCGTATCGATATCGAACAAATATGAAATTACGGGGTTTGATATTCGCGGCGAACATGCTATCCTCCAAGTAGAATTCACGGTAATGCATGCCCGGGTTGAAAAATTTAGCAGCTTTATCTAAGATGGAAGATTGAAGCCCGTTGATCCGGAGCTTCACATTTTCTTAATACTGTGTGTCTAAAATATACAGACGTTCTTCATATCAGCGTTTTTCCGGTATAAGCAGGACCGAAGAAGAAAAGCAGAGGCCTTTTGCCTCGGGGAGTAGCTCAGGTGCCTAAGAATCAGCACGAAAACACGAAGACTCATTCCGCCGCCGGCGAGCCGCCGGACAAGCGCCGGAAACGCATCCGCATTGCCATTATTTCCGTCGTCCTGGTGGTCATCATCGCCGGAGCCAGCGTTGGCGGCTGGATGTTCAGCAATGCTCAGGCCCAGCCCTACCGGGAAG
>CAZQQL010000053.1:0-22949 GCA_964595455.1 uncultured Dehalococcoidaceae bacterium | reverse complement strand
AGGTCCGCGGCCTGCCGGATACCGACATTGGCACGCTCTTCCTTGGGAGCATCGGAGAGTTCCTTAATAAGGGCGTCCGGTACGTGGACGCCGGCCACGCTGGCGTTCATGTACTTGGCCATGCCGGCGTTCTTGAGCGGGATGATGCCGGCCATGACGGGGACGTTGAACTTGCTGACGCGGTTCATGAACTTCTCGAACGAGGCCGGGTCGTAGACGGCCTGGGTCTGGAAGAACTTCGCGCCGGCGGCGATCTTCTTTTCGAACTTGGCGATCTGGAGTTCCTCGGAAGCGACGGTGTTGGAATCGACTTTCACCACCGCGCCGGCGAAGAAGTCCGGCTTGCCGGTGAGGTCGTTGCCGGAGAGGTCCTTGCCGCCGTTGAGCGTCGTGATGGCCTGTAGCAGGGTCACGGAATCCAGGTCGAAGACGGGCATCGCGCCGGGATGATCGCCGAGGGAAGGGAGGTCGCCGGTAAGGGCGAGGACGTTCTTTATGCCCATGACCCAGGCGCCGAGGAGGTCGGACTGGAGCGCGATGCGGTTGCGGTCGCGGCAGGTCATCTGGAAGATGGGTTCCAGGCCGCCCTGGACGGCCAGGGCTGCGGTTACGAGGCCGGAGAGGCGCATGACGGAGCTCTGCTGGTCGGTGACGTTGGCGGCATCGACCTTGCCCTTGAGCACCTCGATGTTTTCCTTGATCTCATGGGTCTCGGTGCCCTTGAGGGGGCCGAATTCGCAGGTGATGGCAAACTGTTTCGATTCAAGTTTGGAACGGAGCGTCATTTCGCCGCCTCCTTCTCGGCCTTTTCAACCGGTTTGGGTTCGGGGGCTTCGAGTTCGAAAAGCTGCGTGCCGATCATGGACGGCCGCAGGACGCGGTGGCGGTGGTCCGGAGCGTGGAGCAGGTCCTTAAGATGGTCGAGCTGGCCGCGTTCCTTGAGACGTTCGTAGATAAGCTCCCAGCCGCAGGGGCGCTTGGGGTCCATCTCGCACATGCCGCGGTTGGCGCCGCCGCAGGCCCCGCTGATGAGGCTCTTGGAGCAGGCGGTGATGGGGCAGATGCCGCCGGTGTGGTAGAGGTAGCACTGGCCGCACTCGGCGCAGCGTTCGGAGCCTTCCCATTCACCGCGTTTGCCGCCCAGGTTGATGGTGTTACAACCGGGGTAGACCGGCTTGGCGATGGCAGCGGCCACACACTGTACGCCGATGCCGCAGGTAAGCACGAGGACGGCGTCGGCAGCCTTGACTTCATCGATCTTTCCCCGGAGGCCTGACTTGACCAGGGCTTTCTCACAGAGGAAATCGATGACCTTGGCGCCGGTGACCTTCTTGCCGGCTTCCTCGAGTTTCTTCTTCATTTCGGCTACCTGTACCGGGCCGCCCGAGCCAGAAGACTGGGCGCAACCGTTGCAGCCGAGAATGAAGACGCTCTGGCCTTCGAGGTAGGCCACTATTTCTTCAAACGGTTTTTGTTCCGAATATATCATCTCTCCTCCTACACGACCCTGAACTTGCCGAGGTCTCGACCTTTGGGCGTGACGACGTGGATGGAGCAGGCGAGGCAGGGATCGAAGGCGCGGATGATGCGGACGACCTCGAAGGGGTTCTTTTCATCCTTGACCTTCGTGCCGATGAGGGCCTGCTCGATGGGGCCGTGCTGGCCGTTATCGTCCATCGGGGAAACGTTCCAGGTAGTGGGGACGACGGCCTGGTAGTTGGCGATTTTCCTGTCTTTGATTTCGATCCAGTGGCCGAGGGCGCCGCGGGAGCCTTCCATGATGCCCATGCCGGCGGCTTCCTCGGGGAGTTCATACTGCGCGTAGGCGAGTTCGCCGGGTTTCAGTGAGAGCGCCCAGCCTTCCAGGTGGTCGACGAGGTACTTGGCGGACAGGGCGCGCCCGAGGTGCCGGCCGAGCGTGGAGAAGAGGGCGGCGGGCGTAGCGCCGAGAGCCTTCAGGGAATCATCGACGAGCTTCTTCATGTCGGGGTCGCCGGCGGCGTAGGTGGCGGCCACGCGGGCCACCGGGCCGACCTCGTAGACCTTGCCGTCATAGCGCGGGGCCTTGCTCCAGGTGTAGGCGCCGTCCTTGCCGTACTGCGGCTTCGTATCGCCCTTGGAGGGGTGCAGATCGGTGGTAGCGTCATCGTACCAGGAGTGCTTGACGTGTTCGGTCACCTTGCTCATATCGAGCGGTTTCAGGTTCAGGTTAGCATCCACCGTGCCCTGCTTGAAGAGACGCTTGCGGGTGGCGTAGTCCGGGCTGGAACCGTCCAGGTCATAAGAACCGTAGGAGAGCAGGTTGGTGACGCCCTTGCCTATCTCCGCATAGTCCAGGTAGGCTTTGGCGACGGCCATGACATCCGGGATATAGACATCATTGACGAAGTTCTGGAGGACCTTGACCTTCCAGATGTAAGCCATGATGTTGTCCGGTGTTGGGGTGGTGGTGACGCCGCCGGGCACGACGCCGACGCTGTGCGGTATCTTGCCGCTGAAGATGGAGACGGCCTCGTGGCCGATGCGGCGCATTTCCAGGGCCTTGACGTAGTGAGCCACGCACTGCTGGTTGGTGGCGGCATCGAACCGGTAATCGCCCTCGTAGCGGGGCATGAAGGGTTCCAGCGCGCCGCGCTGGATGAAGTCCTTGACTGACTTGAGTTCCGAATCGTTGCCGGTATAGGAAGCGACATCGGCGACGTTGACGTAGTCCAGCGCCGCCAGGTGGTAGAAGTGCAGGATGTGGTCCTGGACGACGTGCGCGCCGTGGATGAGGTTACGGATGATGCGGCCGTTGTCCGGCACCTTGTCCGAGATGCCGAAGGCGCTGTCCAGATTGAGGGTGGACGCGATGCCGTGGGACTGCGGGCAGACGCCGCAGATACGCTGGGCGATGATCTGGGCGTCCCGCGGGTCACGGCCGCGGAGGATGAGTTCGAGGCCGCGGAAGAGGTTGCCGGTGGCGCGGGCGTCCTTGACGACGCCGCCGTCCACGGTGCATTCGATCTTCATGTGGCCTTCGATCCTGGTTACGGGATCAATGACGATTTTGGCCATTATTTGTCCTCCTTGTTCGCCCAGTTCGCGCCGATGCCGGGCAAATCCACATCCACAAGTTTGTCATAGAAACAGGTCATTTCCTGGGCGAATTCAGGGCCGGTGCAGCCGTTGCAGGGAGCGCCGGCGCCGATGACCCAGTTGGCGCCATTGTTCCACCGGCGGGTGGGGCAGTCAGCGTGAGTAATGGGGCCGCGGCAGCCGAGTTCGTAAAGACAGCCTTCATCGCCGAGTTTCTTGGCGAATTTCTGCTCGTCGAAGTAGGCGCGGCGGGGGCAGTTTTCATGGATGAGTTTGCCGAAGTAGGCCTTGGGGCGCAGGAATTCATCGAGGTCTTCAGCCTTCGGCAGGCCGTTCATGATAATACTGGCGACCGTGCCGGTGAACCAGTCCGGGTGCGGCGGGCAGCCGGGGATGTTGATGAGGGGTTTCTGGATGCCGGCGGCCTTAAGGGCCTGGCTGACCGGGACGCATTTGGTGGGATTAGGCGGAGCGGCGGGAATGCCGCCAAAGGCGGCGCAGGTGCCGAGGGCGATAACGGCCAGGGCGTTGGCGGAGAGTTCCGTTACGCGCTGGAGCATGGTGACGGGCTTGCCGTCACGGTCTCCCACGGCGCCGAAGACGGACTGGGTGTCCGTGGGAACGGCGCCATCTATGACGAGGACGTACTCACCTTTCTGTTCTTTGGCGGTTTTTTCCATCACGTCGATGGCCAGGTCACCGGCCGCCGCCATGATGACCGGATGAAATTTCAGATTGATGTGTACGCCGGGGGCTATCTGGTCGATGAGGAGGTTCTTGATGGTGGGACTGGCCGAGTTCAGGAGGGATACGGCACAGCCGGTACAGGCAGCCGCCTGAAAGTACACAACCGGTAGTTCCTTTACCATTTACATCGTGCTCCTTTCTCCGTTGGTCGGAGCGCCGGTACGGTCATCCGCCGCGGCGCGTAAAATAGATTACTTCCATTGTTCATCTCATTTTACTCTATAGGTCCTGCCTCCGTCATGTCTGAATTGCGAGTAAAGGGTACGGTGAAATGCCGTGGTGTGACAGGGAGGTTCGTACCCCGGTACTAGAACTTTTAACCGATATCACGAGGCGTCAGGCGAGCGAGTCCGCCACTATCTCCGCCACGTCCATGACGCGCACCTTATCCGCAGCCTCTTTGGCCTGGAGTCCGTCCTCGAACATGGTCATGCAGTAAGGACAGGCCACACAGACGGTACCGGCGTTCGTGCCGAGCGCTTCCTCGACGCGGTTGACGTTCACCTGCTTGCCGATCTCTTCTTCCATCCACATCCGGCCGCCGCCGGCGCCGCAGCAGAACCCCTTGGCATGGTTGCGCGGCATTTCCACGGGCGCCCTGCCGGTGGCCGCGGCGATGATTTGGCGCGGGGCTTCGTAGACTTCGTTGTAGCGGCCGAGGTAGCAGGAATCGTGGTAGGTCACGCGGCCGAGGCCGCTGCCCGGCTTCAGCTTGAGCCGTCCTGCCCGCAGGAGGCCGTCGATGAGTTCCGTATGGTGGACCACTTCCAGGTCCGCCCCGAACTGTTTGTAATCACTCTTGAAGGTGGAGAAGCAGTGCGGGCACTGGGTAATGATCTTCTTCACGCCCTTTTTATTGAAAAGTTCGACGTTCTTCTTCGCCATGCGGTCGAAGATATACTCATTGCCGAGCCTTCTCAGGCTGTCGCCGCAGCACTGCTCCTCCCGGCCCAGGGTGCCCCAGGAGACGCCGGCGGCGTCCAGTATCTTAGCCATGGAAATGGTGGTCTTGCGGTTGCGGGAATCGAACGCGCCCGCGCAGCCCACGAAGAAAAGGTATTCGGTCTTACCGGCCTCGAACGGCTTCACGTCCAGCCCGGACGCCCACTTGGTACGCTCCGCCGGGGCGATGCCCCAGGGGTTGCTGCGCTGCTCCATGTTCTCGAAGAAGTTGAGGAGTTCATCCGGGAACTGCGCCTTCGTCTCCACCAGGTAGCGGCGCATATCGACGATGCGGGGCACGTGCTCGATGAAGACCGGGCAGACCTCCATGCAGGCGCCGCAGGTGGTGCAGTCCCAGAGGGCCTGGACCTCCACGGTGCCTTCCCGGGAGCTGCCGATGAGCGGCACGGCGCTCGTGCCGTTCTTCAGCAGGCCGTTCCTGAGGAGGTTGGTCTTGATATCATGGATAACGAGACGCGGCTGGAGGACCTTGCCGACGGTAGTGGCCGGGCAGTTGTCCGAGCAGCGGCCGCACTCGGTGCAGGCGTAGGAATCGAACAGGCCTTTCCAGGTGAAATGGTCGACCTGGCCGACACCGAAGGTATTACCCTTGACGAATTCCTCCCTTGACTGCGTATTCACCTTGTCCAGGCTCTTGAAGAAGCAGTTGGGGATGGAGGTCAGGACGTGCATGTGCTTGCTGTAGGGAAGGTAGTTGAGGAAGGCCAGCAGTACGACGGCATGGATCCACCAGAACACATCCGCAGCGGTCTCCATAGCCCCGGCGGACAGGCCGCCGAGAATGGACGTACCGGCTAAATTGGAGATCGGCATCCACGAAGCGCCGCGAGCGAACTCGGGATTGAGGTTGATCTCGGCGCCGTTCATGCCGAAGTAGGCCAGCATGAGGACGGCCACCATGCCGAGGATGGTGAAGGCGTCCCGGCTGCGGGCTTCGATGTTCGGGGGCGGGAAAAAGAGGCGGCGGCCCATGGCGACGAGAACGGAGAGCAGCGCCAGCAGGGAGAAGATATCGAAGATGAGGATAAGGGCAAAAAACGCTCCGTCCGGCAGACCTTCCCAGCCGATGGACGGGAACAGGCCGGCGATGAGAAATTCCGTATTGGAAATAAGCAGGACCATGAAAGCCCAGAACAGGACGAAGTGGTTGACGCCGAACGGTTTGCTGACAACGCGGCGCTGGAAGAAGGCGTAATAGACCATGTTCCAGAGACGCTTGAAGGGCGCGTCTAAGCGGTTGTCCGCCCGGCCGCGGAGAACGAGACCGAACCGTTTCCAGCAACTGTAGGCAAAGAACAGCATCGCCAGGCAGAAAACGACGATAAAAGCTATGACGTTAGCGGTCAAACTACGTTTCCCTCTCTTCTTATCCGGCGCCCACGCGGGCCGCTTTCAGTTCCTTGATATAGCGGGTCAATGCCGGGACGACCTGGAAGAGGTCTCCGACGATGCCGAAGGTGGCGACTTCAAATATCGGGGCTTCCCTGTCCCGGTTGATGGCGATGATAACATCCGAGTCCTGCATGCCGACGAGGTGCTGGATGGCGCCGCTGATCCCGCAGGCGATGTAGATCTTCGGCCGCACGGTCTTGCCGGTCTGGCCGACCTGGCGTTCCAGCGGCATCCAGCCGGCTTCCACCGCGGCGCGGGAACAGCCGACCACCCCGCCGAGTTCATCAGCGAGTTCCTGGAGGACTCCGTAATTCTCGGTGTTGCACATGCCGCGCCCGCCGGAAACGATGATCTCTGCGGCGGCTACGTCCACGGTATCGGTCTTGGCGTCTTCGATGATCTCCAGTACCTTGGCGGCGATGCTGTCCTCGGCGACCGGGACGGTCTCTTTGATGACCTGGCCTTTGCGGGAGGCGTTTTTCTCCGGCATGGGCATGACATGGGGCCGGACGGTTGACATCTGCGGGCGGGTGTACTCCGTCATGATGGTGGCCATGATGTTGCCGCCGAACGCGGGACGGGTCTGGAGGAGATAGCCTTCGTCGTCGATGGCGAGGCCGGTGCAGTCCGCCGTCAGGCCGGTGTGCAGCTTCGTGGCAACGGCGCCGGCAAGGTCGCGCCCCAGGCCGGTAGCGCCGACGAGGAAGATCTCCGGCTTGTACTTTTCAACGAGAGTGCAGACGGCTTTGTAATACGATTCGGTGCGGTAATAGTGGAAAACGGGGTCGTCCACGAGGTAGGCTTTGGAGGCCCCGTAGGAGAACGCTTCATCGCAGAGACGGGCGACGTCCTGCCCGATGACGACGGCGCAAAGCTCAACCTTGCGGGCTTTCGCCAGTTCAGCGCCGATGCCGAGCAGTTCCCAGGAGACCTGGTGGGGCTTGCCCTCCGTATGCTCGACGAAGACCCAGACGCCTTGGTATTCCTTGAGTTTGGCCTTGCGGGGATCGACCGGCTCGGCGGCTTCCGGAGCAGGCTGGGCGGCGGCGCCTTTCTGCCTGGCAAGCTCGCCCAGGACGGCCTGTTCTTCCGGCGTGAAGTAGATTTCCAGGGCCTGGGCGGGGCAGACCTTGATGCAGCGGCGGCACCGGGAGCACTTTTCCAGGTCGATGACGGGTTCCCCGGCATCGTTCATGGTAATGGCGTCCATGGGGCATTCCGCCTGGCAGCGGGCCCCGCAGGCAATGCATTTCCCCGGTATGAGGCGGCATTCGCCGCGCGGTCGTTTCAGTTTCTTCGGTTCTTCCATTATTGGTTCTTTTTTGTTTTTTCAGGGGGCGGGAAAACCCACCCGGCCTCCCTTAAACGGGAGGCGAGAGACCTTTTTGGCGGTCTGGTTCCCTTTCGATCGAATCCCTCATCTCTCCCTTTTCAAGCGAGACGATGGAACGATTGTTATTAAGTTCCGCTGCAGTTCATGAAGCCAAGCGTTTCTGGCTTCTTTATCCACCGGGACCCTGCTCTAGAACGAGAGCAGGTCTTTCTGCATCATGGTGTCGATGAGGCGTCGGGCGACGTCGTCGGGGTCATCCTGCTCATGGCCGAGGATCTCGCCGCGGGTGCGTTCCGGCGAAAAAATCTTGCGCACCTGGGTTGCAGAGCCTTTGAGGCCGATCTGCTGCTCGTCGATGGTCATCACCTTGTTGTCCCACAGGGAAATCCTGGCCTCCGCCGCGAACAGCCGGGAGGGAACGGTGGGATACCGCGGGGTGTTGATCTCCCGGAGGACGGCGACCATGGCGGGAAGAGGGGCCGAGACGATCTCGTGGCGGCCTTCCAACCGGCGCCGGACCTTTACCAGTTTCGCACGGACATCAACATCCTCGATGCGGTCCACGAGGGTCAACTGGGTGCAGCCGAGCCTCGTGGCGATGCCGGGGCCGACCTGGGCGGTATCGCCGTCAATGGTCTGGCGCCCACACAGGATGAGAGCGAGTTCTTCTTGGGAGGCCAGTTTCCGGATGGCTTCGGTCAGCACCATGCTGGTAGCGAGGGTGTCCGCGCCGCCGAACACGCGATCGCTGAGCAGGATGGCTTCATCGGCGCCGAGTGCCTGGGCCTTGCGCAGGGTATCCTCGGCGGAAGGGGGCCCCATGGTGATGACGGCCACACGGAACCCGTACCGGTCCTTCAGCCGAAGGCTTTCCTCGAGGGCGTGGGTATCGAACGGGTTCATGATGAAAGGCACGCCTTCACGGATGAGGGTTCCGGTGACGGGGTCGACACTGACCTGTGTCGTATCCGGGACTTGTTTAATGCAAGCGACTACTAACATCGGGCCTGAAACTGCACCTTTTTTCCTGTTTGATTTTATCATAGGACGAACAAACACGGCAAACGATACCGCAGAATCAGGTAAACCGGCCGAGTATTTACCGCAATGCGCACTGCGTGATACACTGAAAGCGGTTTACGAGCAAACGAGATGAAAATACTGGTAACGAATGACGACGGCATACGGGCGGAGAGCCTGTGGGTACTGGCCGGGGAACTGCGCAAGGTAGTTCCGGTGGTGGTCATCGCGCCGGACAGTGAACGGAGCGCCATCGGCACGGCGGTATCGCTGTTCCGACCTCTGCAGGTCAGAGAATTCGCTTCACCGTTTCCGGACGTCACCGCCTGGGAGACGGACGGCACCCCCAGCGACTGCGTCATCCTGGGGCACGGAAAGATCGTGCCGGACATCGCGATGGTGGTTTCCGGCATCAACCCCGGCCCCAACTATGGAGAAGATGTGTTTATTTCCGGTACCGTGGGCGCCGCCATGCAGGGCTTTACCCGCGGCCTGCCGGCACTGGCGGTCTCTACTTCGTCGTTCTCCGCCGGCAGGGAAAGCCTGGAGGCCGGGGCCAGAGCGGCCGCCGTCCTGGTACGGCGCATCGCCAAGGAAGGTTTCCCCCGCATTTTCCTGAACCTGAACGTGCCGGACCTGCCGCTGGAAAAAGTGGCCGGTATCAAGCTGACCAGCCTCGCCCGGTCCAGCCACATCAACACCGTGACGGAAGATAACGGAGGCCCCGTGCGGCAGTACCGTTTGACCCGGGAACGTCTGGCCGGACTGGACAACGAGGGGACAGACATTCAGGCCGTACTGCAGGGGTATATGTCCTTGACGCCCCTGTATACGTCCCTTTTTGAGAAACCGCCGAGGCACCTTCTGAAGCGGCTGTGCTCGGATTTGCTCAAAGACATCGACTGACGGAGGAGTGAGGATAGTGATGTCATCGAAATTTGTTGCTTTATCGCTGCTGGTACTTTCCCTGGCGATGGTCATGGTGACGTCCTGCAGCGTGACCATCGGGTATTCCGGCAGCAATGTGGGAAACCAGATCAAGGCAACGTACCAGCAGCTTAACGGATCGAAAACGAAGGACATCGATGCGGAGACAGGTGAAACCATCGAATTGTCTTTTACGTCCACGGTGGAACAAGGCGAACTTTCCATAGAGATTAAGGACTCGGATGGCGGTAGGGTAGAAGAACTCGAGACCGGCACAACCGGCACAAAGACACTGACCATCGGGGAGAAAGCCCCCTACAAGATCGTCATTACCGGGCATGACGCGAAGGGCAGCTTCGACATAAGCTGGAAAGAAGCGTAGCCATGCGGCACCACATCGGCACGGACATCATCGAGATAGAACGGGTGAAGGAAGCGATCGAGCGGTACGGACAGCGGTTCCTGGACCGGGTCTATACGCCGGACGAGTTGGCGATCTACGGCCACCGGGCGCATTCCCTGGCGGCCAGCTTTGCGGCCAAGGAAGCGGTGATGAAGGTACTGGGGACAGGGAACCGGGGCGTGGCCTGGCGGGAGATCGAGGTCCTCCACTACGAGACCGGCAAGCCGTATATCCGGCTGCACCGGCGGGCGCTGGAGGAAGCCGAGAAGCTGGGCATCGAAGAGATAGACATATCAATGTCACATTCACGGGCTTATGCCACGGCTACAGCTATCGGGGTGATAGCGGGGTTGTAGAAGCGGTGGAGTTGGTGGGTTATGCTTTACGTAATTATCTTACCAAAGCGACCTGATAATTAACCCAAACCCTGCTACAATGTCACCGTCATGTTTGACATCAACTATCGCCTTTATTCTGTTTATAGGCATTTCTGGCCTAATATCAGCAAAGTGTTGGCGGATGTCGATACCTTTGGATACGGAATTTCGTATCCGCTGCTTCTGAATGTCTTTGATGAGTATTTAAAATCATCGTCAAAGCTGTTCATCGTTGGACAACAGACGAAGGGGTGGGGTTTTTCACACAGGAGAGCCAACTTCTGGGGTACTTCTCCTTGGGAAAATGATGCAGATCTCTTAATCCATCAGATCGTTCGAATATATGAAGGCTTTGACCTAGGAAAACACTATCGGGCCAGTCCATTCTGGATAGCCTCGCATCAACTGAATACACTAATAAACCCAAATGGTCACCGGGAAGGGTTTGTCTGGAGCAATCTAGTCAAGTTAGACAGCGGCGGAGAAAGACTCGAACTTGATTTGGAGGACGTACTTTGTGAAGCGTTTCCGGTGTTACCGTTGGAAATCCGTATCACGAAACCAGATGTCGTTGTTTTCTTCACCGGTCCGAGATATGATACAAGAATCAAAAAAACATTTCCCGGTATAGTGTTCAATGGTCTTGGTAATCATCCAGAGAGGAGGCTATGCAGGCTATACCACAGAGACCTCCCGTTTCATACTTATCGAACGTATCATCCTAATTACTTGTTCCGGTCCAAACAGAAAAGCCTCATAAATGAGATTCATTTTGAAATAAAGAAATACAGCATGAACTCACAATCCACAGAACTGGAACCATTGCTGTGGTTGACACCAAGACCCGATGATTCCGCGATTGAAGAAATCTTTAGATACGGGCTGACAATCAACGGTTATGATTATTGTGAACAAGTGCTGCACGAGCAATGCGCTGAATTGGCGAACGAGAAACTCAATCAGTATATGCAAACAGGCACTTGGTCGGGTTCTTTTGAGGAACTAAGATGTTGTCTGTTCTTTGAACAAAGGCGCTGGCATCATTTCGGAGAGATTCCTACTGGTGAGGATGCTATAGCTATACAAAAGCTCTACAAAACGTTATGTGTGAAATGGCACAAAGGATAGTTGGTTCAATTATCTTTTCCCTCAATAACTTGGCTGCATAAAATGGTGCAATGCCTCACCTACACTACTTCAGGTCCGCCACTGGATTCCCGTTTTCACGGGAATGACACAACAAACAATTGACTACTTTGACTATCTCTCCCAGACCACCTTGCCGCCGAGCATGGTCATGTCCACCTTGATGTCCTTGATCGTTTCCGGGTCGGTTTTGGTGGGGTCGGCGTTGAGGAGGACGAGGTCGGCGAGCTTGCCGGGCGTGATGCTGCCCTTGATGCGGTCCTCGAACGAGGCGTGCGCCGCCCCCGAAGTATAGAGGGACAGTGCCAGTTCCGGGGAGACGGCCTCATCCGGAAGGAGATACTGACCGGACTCGGCGCGGCGGGTGACAGCGGCTTGGATGCCGGTGAGGGGATTGTTGGGGACGACCGGCGTATCCGAGCTGCCGGCCACGATGATGCCGTGACGGAGCGGCGACCGGATGCGGTAGAGGTACGGCTGCTGGGAAGGCTCGACGGTGGCGAGGTAGCGCTCCCCGTTGTAGTAGATGAACGGCGGTTGCGTGACGATGATGGCCCCGAGCTTGCGGATGCGCTCCAGGTAAGCGTCCGGGCACTCGCCGCAGTGCTCGATGCGGTGCCGACGTCCGCTGGTCTTGGATGACTCACCGATGTATTCCAGCGCGGTCAGGGCAGCATTGACCATGGGCTGGGAGACGGCGTGGAAGGCAAGCTGGAAACCGGCCTCGTGGATTTCCAGGCATTCGCGGTTGAGGTCGTCCTGCGGCGGGGTAACGCCGCCTTCCTTGACGCCGAGCATGACCTTGACCGCGCCGAGCCTCATGAGGTCGTCCCCGATGAACGTCTTCAGCCTGCGTTCCTGGAACTCACGCCAGTGCGGGAAACCGGCCATCAGGTTCATGCGGCAGTGCAGGTCCTCGTTGAGGACGAAGTCGCAGACTGTTTCCCATCGGCGAGTATCGTTGGAGATGGTGGCTTCCTGGGCGGAGGTGATGCCCTGCGACAGGAAGAGTTCGTCAACCAGGCCGATGCCCTCGTACAGTTCGTCCTCGGTGAAGGGCGGCATGACCTTGCTGCGGATGTTGCCGAGCATGTTGATGAGGACGCCGTTGGGTTCGCCGGTCTCGAGGTCGCGCTCGATGCGCCCGTCCGGGGGCTCCTCGGTGAACATGTGGATGCCGGCCAGGTCAAGGGCGCGGCTGTTGAGGACGCAGGCGTGGAGGGAACGGTGACTGAGGACGACCGGGTTGTCAGGGGCGACCTCGTCGAGTTCCCAGCGGGTCGGGCAGCGTTTTTCCTCAAGGTAGAACTCGTTATAATCCGTGCCGCTGATCCAGTCTCCAGGCGGGGTTTCGGCGGCCCTTTTCCGGACGGCTTCCTTGATGTCCGCTATCGATGTGACGGCAGGCGGGCTGAGGTCGATGCTGAGCATTTTCCTGATAAGCGAAAAGAGGTGGAAGTGGGCGTCATTAAAGCCGGGGATGAGAGTGCGGCCTTCGCAGTCGATGATGCGCGTGTTCCGTCCGGCGAGGGATTCGAGGTCGGAGCCGTCGCTGACAGCCATAATGGTAACGTCTTCCAGCGCCACCAGGCCCGCCCGGGGACGAGTCCCGTCCATGGTGATGACATTGGCGTTCTTGAGGATGATATCGGCGGGCACGGCGTTCCTTTTTTGACCGGGATAATCTACTGCCAGTATACTATTCATGTTCGCGGCTGGCAAAAAGGAGCGTACATGGACGCGCAAAAAACGGCTGAAAAACTCGAGGATTTCATTCGCGACCAGGTGCGGGCGGCCTCCTGCCGGGGCGTCGTGCTCGGGCTCAGCGGGGGCATCGATTCATCGGTCCTGGGGGTACTCTGCAAGCGGGTCTTCCCGGACACGACGCTCGGCATCATCATGCCGTGCTACAGCATCCCGGCTGATGAAGAACACGCCCGGCTGCTGGCGGAAAAGTTTGCGATACGCACGGAAAAAGTCGTCCTCGACGGGGTCTACGATACCTGCCTGAAAGCCTTCCCGGACTTCCAGACGGAACCGTCCCGGAAACGCCTGGCCGGGGCCAACCTCAAGGCGCGCCTGCGGATGATAACGCTGTACCACGCCGCCAACCAGCTCCAGTACCTCGTAGCGGGGTCCGGCAACTGTTCCGAGTTGACCATCGGCTACTTTACCAAGCACGGGGACAGCGGTGTGGACATGCTGCCGCTCGGCAACCTGGTCAAGTCCGAGGTGCGTGAACTGGCGCGGTACCTGGGTGTGCCGGACATCATCATCACCAAACCGCCGTCAGCCGGTCTCTGGGAAGGCCAGACGGACGAAGACGAGATGGGTTTCACCTATGAAGGACTGGACCGGTACATCCGGACGGGGGAAGCACCCGACGACCTCAAGGCCGCAATCGAAGCGCGGAGGGTGTCCTGCGCCCACAAGTGCCTGACACCGCCGGTACCGCCGGCTTGAAAGAAAAATCCTGATATGAACACACCCGAGATACGCGACGTCACCGGGGAGTCGCTCGAAGTCAACCTCAATATCATTCACCGCTCGTTCCAGACGGTCGCGGACGAGATGGGCATCACGCCGGAGAACGCGCCGCGGTACACCGCGTTCCTGCCGCTGGAACGGCTCAAGGAAGAACGGGACAACGGGGCGAGGTTCTTCGGATACTTCAATGATGGCCGGCAGATCGGTTTCGTGACCGCCGAGCCGGAAGAAGGCGGGGAGTGGTTCATGAAACGGCTGGCGGTCCTGCCGGAGTACCGGGGCAGGGGCATCGCCGCAAAGTTGATCGAGCGGGTCATCGACTACGTCAAGGAACACGGCGTGACCTGCCTGCATATCGGCATCGTCAACGAACAGAAAGGACTCAAGGAGTGGTACGAGGCCATGGGGTTCCGTACCTACGAGGTCTTCGAGGTCCCCAATCTCCCGTTCACGGTGGCGCTGCTGAAGATGGACCTGAATAAAGAGAATGGAGCTGCATGATGTTTGACTGGGATGCTGTTATCGTCGGGGGAGGGCCGGCAGGGCTGGCCGCCGGGCTGTACCTGGCACGGGCCAGGCGGCGCACGCTGCTGCTGGACAAGGATACCCCCGGCGGGTACATACGAAACATAGAAATGATAGAAAACTACCCCGGTTTCAGCCAGGGCGTGGGCGGGGCGGCGCTGGCCTCGCAAATGGTGGAGCAGGCGCGGCGTTACGGGCTGGAGATCGAGAACGGCGAGGTGACCAGCCTTGAGGCCTTTTCCGGCACCCGCTACGTGGGCTGCTCGAACGGAACCGGATATACCACCGGCGTCGTCATCTTCACCGGCGGCTCGAAGAACAAGAAACTCGGCGTGCCCGGCGAGGCAGAACTGGCGGGCAAGGGCGTTTTCGAATGCGCTTTCTGCGACGGCAGCCACTATGAAGGCAAGACCGTGGCCGTCTGCGGCGGCGGCGACGCCGGGGTCACCGAAGCTCTCTATATGGCGCGGATAGCGGCGAAAATCGTCCTCATCGAGGCCATGCCCAACCTGACTGCCACAGCCGTACTCCAGGACCGGCTGCGGGCTTTACCGAACGTGGAAGTGCGCTGCGGCGCCCGCGTGGCGTCCATCGACGGGGATGGTAAGGTAGAGGGTATTACGCTTCTCGATCCCGAGAAGGGGAAATTAGCCGTACCGTCCGACGGCGTGCTGGTGCACATCGGGCTGGAACCGAATACGGACTACCTGGAAGGCGTCCTGGACCTGGACGAGTCCGGGCAGATACCGGTTAACCAGCAGATGGAAACGGCAACGGAGTACGTGCTGGCGGCCGGCGATATCCGGAGCGGTTCACCGCGGCAGGTGGTAACTGCGGTCGGGGACGGGGCCATTGCCGGGATACGGGCCCAGAAACTGCTCAACGAGATGGGGTAGGGTCTTAAACCCACACCGCCTCGAAAGGGAGGCGATTGTCCCATTCGACGGAAAATTTTGCGTCGCCCTATGGATCGTCCCCCTTGAAAAGGGGGACGGAGGGGGATTTGCCCTTTAAAAGGATAGTAAACACTATCCTCACCTTAAGGGGCGAGTAAACTGGGCGACACACCTGCTCCGCCTCCCTTTCGAAAGGGCGGCGATAGATGGTGCGAGGCAGTGATTCCCGGCAAGTCTGCGGCTTCAGGTCGCCAACAGCGAGAGATTCCCGCTTTCGCGGGATTGGCAACCGTGGACCCTTCTGCACCCGCTCAGCGTTGGGTGTTCTTACTTAACTGAACGGCATCTCCAGCTTGGTGCCCGCGTTGTTCTGGAAGAACCTGTCCCCGAACAGGTTGGACAAATACGCCGCGGCATTAAACCCGGTACAGTGGGAGACTCCCACGTACTCCACGCCCATTTCCAGCAGCGCCACGCCGGTCAGTTCCAGCCGTTCCTGCGAGGCGTGGACGAGGTGGGTGCCGCCGATGGCCGCGTAGATGTGCTCCTTGCCGGTCACTTTCTGCGCCTGCCTGAGGTTGTTGATGATGCCCCGGTGCGCGCAGCCGAGTACGACCACCAGGCCGAAGTCCGTATCTATAACCAGAGAAAGGTCGTCGTTGAAGGGGTCGTGCTTGAGTTCGCCGCCGTCCTTGTACTTCAGGTAGGCTTCGATGACCTCGTAGTCATTCTGCATCGGGACTTCCCCGGTGGTGGTGATATTGCTGGACAGTTTCTGTGGTCCCTTTGACAGGTGGAACGTGGCGCCGAGCGCTTCCAGACCTTCCCGCCGGTGCGGAATGCCGATGAAACGCGGCGGTGAACCGTCCAGGCTGCCGTACTTGCTTGCCCAGACGTCGGGATGGGCGTAGATGTCTTTCGGTCCGGTGCGCTGCAGGACATCGTGCAGGCCGCCGGTGTGGTCGTAGTGGCCGTGGCTCAGCACGATGGCGTCGATGTCCGTAATGTCCAGGCCCCACCTGTTGACGTTCATCATGGCCGCCGTGCCGGCGCCGGTATCGAAGAGTATCTTTTTACCGTCCGCCTCGACAAGCATGCTGAGGCCCCATTCGCCGATGGCGTTGTTCCCGGCGGTGTTCTCGCTTAGTGTCGTGATTTTGACGGTCATACTACCCTCCTCTTGTTATTCTATATGTTCCAGCCAAGCCATTCGAAGACCCCGATCATTCTCAAGCTCAGGAAAACGAGCAGTACGAAGAAGGTCCAGGTAAGGGGCTTGCGGGGGACCTTGTGGGAAACCACCGCGCCGACCTGGGCCATGACGATGGCCGGGATGGCCAGCAGGGCGAACGAGGTCAGGTTGACGTAGCCGACGGAGTAGTCCAGCCGCCCGGGTTCGCCCAGTCCGTTGACGATGTAGCCAATTATGCCGCCGATGCTGGTGAGGATGATGACGGCGAGCGATGTCCCTACCGCGCAGTGTATCTCGATGCGCAGCGCCGTAACGAGGATAGGGATAAGTACGACGCCGCCGCCGACGCCGAACATGCCGGAGACGAGCCCGACCGGGACGGCCCAGACCGCCCAGAGCCAGGGGCGGGTATCGCCATCATGTTGCTGCTTCGGCTGCCCGCCGATGACCATTCTCGCTCCGGCCGCCAGTAACACCACACCGAATATGACCCTGAGGACGTCCCCCGGTAGATGGGCGGACAGGGTGGCGCCGCCGAGGGCGACGAGCGAACTGACGATGCCCATGATGATCGCCATCCGCCACCTGACCGCTCCCCGGGAGTGGTGCCGCCAGGCCCCGCTGATGGAAGTGGGTAGCACGACCAGCAGGCTGGTGCCGAACGCGGTCAGGAGCGACAGGTCCAGCGGGAGTCCCATGCGGGAATAGACGATGACCTGGATCGGGGTCATGACAAAAGCCCCGCCCAGGCCGAGCATGCCCCCGGCAAACCCGGCAAAGATCCCCGTGGCGAGCAGTATCAGGATATGGGAGAGTTCCAAAAAATTATGTCCTCTCGCCGGGCGCTTTTATTCGGCGTCCAGCTTGCTCATGACGGCGTCGATCTTGCCGTCGAAGGTCAGCGGCTTGTCCGTCCGTTCATCGAGCTTGATCGTGGTCACCGCCCGCTCCGCACCGGCTGCCAGCACCGAGCGGTGCATCTTCGCCGCCAGGGCCAGCAGCGTATCGAGACCGCCTACCACCACGGTGCCCATCGGGGTCAGGCGGTACTCGATGTCCTTTTCATCTTTAAGCAGCCGGACGGCCCCGGCCACGAAATCACTGACGGAAGGGCTGCCGGTGCCCACGGGAACGGCGCTTATCTCCATCATCGCCATGGTATCGCCTCCTCGTTCATGCTTCCGGGTTTTCGCCGATGCCGTTGGCGAGCCGCCGGTAGTAGGAACCGGAAGTATACAACGCCGCCAGCGGGTTGTGCCCGAGGACGCGGTCTTTGACAGCCAGGATGGTGAGCGGGACCTCGCAGTACTTGATGAACAGGGTATCGTGCCCGATGCACAGCCCCAGCATGACGGCCAGGTCCACGCCGGAGCGGTTCAGTATCCTCGCCTGGGCGATGGGGTTGCACATCGGCTCGAACGAGTCCGGTCCGTGTATCTTGTATTCCGGCGCCAGGCCGAGTTCCTCCTTGGGAATCGAGCCGGCCTTGCACATGACCGAGACCACCTCGAAGCCGTTGTTCTCCAGGATGCCGGTCAGCAGCTTTGCCTCATTGGCGAGGCCGCCGCAGAAGGCCAGTCCCAGCCGCTTGAAGCCGCACTTGCGGGCGAAATGGATAAGCTCCTCGATACGGGGTATCCGGGTGCGGAGACCGTCCGGGGTGTTCTCATAGCATTCGAATTCCTGGATTGAAGCTTTGCGGGCAAAATCATCCACGCCGGGGCAGGCGTATTCTTCCTTCGAGGCGGTGAATTCCTCCGGCATGAGCTTCATGGGGCAGAACGGCGGGATCTTATCTTTCAACTCCGGGTTTTCACAGGCTTTCACGGCGCAGAGACCGCAGCGCGGGTACAATTGTTTCTCCATGGATAGACTCCTCTTTCATGTATTCTAGACATTACACTGAAAAATGACAAACTGCGCACCCGTTTTGCATCGAATTTTTAGGTATTTCACGCATTTTCTGAAGTAAGCCGCAGCTTGATTACGCACCCCGGCGGATACGCAATATCGGACTAATCCTCTATTGACCGTGTGAGAATACACAAGATAGAATAAGGGCGATTAATGTGGAAAGCCTGTAAAAGGGCATAATATCACCGCAAACGTCAGTAAAATAAAACAGGAGGTTACCCGTGGCTTACGATGCAGTCAAAATGAAAGACTGGCAGATCTCCGAGGCAGCGGAAGCCAACATGCCGCTCCCGGATGAATGGCAAGAGAAACTCGGACTCAAGAAAGACGAAATCCTTCCCTTCGGCAGAATCGCCAAACTCGATTTCCTTAAGATCATCGACCGGCTCAAGGACAAGAAGGACGGCAAGTACATCGAAGTGACCGCCATCACCCCCACCCCGCTCGGCGAAGGCAAGAGCACCACGTCCTGCGGCCTGATGGAAGGCCTCGGCAAACGCGGCATCAACGTCGGCGGCGCCCTCCGTCAGCCCTCCGGCGGCCCGACCATGAACATCAAGGGCACGGCGGCCGGCGGCGGCAACGCCCTGCTCATCCCGATGACCGAGTACTCCCTCGGCCTCACCGGCGATATCAACGACATCATGAACGCCCATAACCTGGCCATGGTCGCGGTGACTTCCCGCATGCAGCATGAGCGCAACTACGACGACGAGCAGCTCGCCCGCCTCACCAAGATGCGCCGGCTGGACATCGACCCCACCCGCGTCGAAATGAAATGGATCATCGATTTCTGCGCCCAGTCCCTGCGCAACATAGTCATCGGCCTCGGCGGCCGCATGGACGGCTACACGATGCAGTCCGGTTTCGCCATCGCCGTCAGTTCCGAATTGATGGCCATGCTCTCCATCGTCACCGATCTCGCCGACCTCCGCAAGCGCATGGACGAGATTACCGTCGCCTATGACAAGAAGGGCAAACCCATCACCACCGGCGACCTCGAAGTGGGCGGCGCCATGGCCGCCTGGATGCGCAACACCATCAACCCGACCCTGATGTGCACCGCGGAATACAACCCCTGCCTGGTCCACGCCGGCCCGTTCGCCAATATCGCCGTCGGCCAGTCTTCCATCATCGCGGACCGCATCGGTCTCAAGATGTTCGATTACCACATCACCGAGTCCGGCTTTGCCGCGGACATCGGCTTCGAAAAATTCTGGAACGTAAAGTGCCGCTTCAGCGGCCTCAAACCGCACGTTTCAGTGCTCACCACCACCGTCCGCGCCACCAAGATGCACGGCGGCGGCCCGAAGGTCGTTGCCGGCCTCGCCCTGCCCGATGAGTACACCAGGGAAAACGTCGGCCTGGTCGAAAAAGGCGTGGAGAACATGCTCCACCTTATCAAAGTTATCCGTAAGTCCGGCATCAACCCGGTCGTCTGCATCAACGCGTTCCACACCGATACCAAGGCCGAATGGGACGTCATTAAGAAAGCGGCCGAGGCCGCCGGCGCCCGCTGCGCCGTTTCCACCCACTGGGCGGACGGCGGCGACGGCGCTCTCGAACTGGCTGACGCCGTGATGGACGCCGCCAACGAGAAGTCCGAATTCAAGTTCCTCTATCCGAACGAAATGAAACTCCGCCAGCGCGTTGAAACCATTGCCAAGGAAGTCTACGGCGCCAACGGCGTTTCCTGGACGGCGGATGCCGAAGCCAAGGCCAAGGCCTTCGAAGCCGATCCCAAGTACGACGAATACGCCACCATGATGGTCAAGACCCACCTGTCCCTGACCCATAACCCGACCCTCAAGGGCGTACCCAAGAACTGGACGCTGCCCATCCGCGACGTCCTCATCTACTCCGGCGCCAAGTTCCTCTGCCCGATGGCCGGAGACATCACCCTGATGCCCGGAACGTCCTCCAACCCCGCCTTCCGGAAGATCGACGTAGACGTCAACACCGGCAAAGTTTCAGGGTTGTTCTAAATACTGTAACGAAATAGGCGCAAGCGCCATAGTCATCCGGGAGATTGTGTGGTAATCTTCCAGTGACAGGGAGATAGTTAAAGAGAACGGAACCGGGACAAACAAGCGCCGGTATGGCGGATACAGCCAGGCTGTAAGCCGTCCACCCGCGCGAGTCCCGGTCCCGTTTCCACCGGATGCCAATGCCCCTGCCGGACCTGCCGTCCGGCGCACCCTGCCCGCAATATGGTACCATTCGTCGCGGGAACGGCATTCCCGACCCGGGAACAGCAGCAGGGAGGTTAGTACAATGTCAAAGGTAATAAAGCTTTCAATCATCCTGGTCCTGGCTGTCATGGCGGCCATCTTGGCGGCTGGCTGCGCCGGCGTCGATGTCAAAAACATGGCCGCTGAAGATGTACGGCAGATACTGGCCGATTCAGTAGAGGCGACGACCGCGGCGGATTCCTTTACCTTCACCATGGACGCGGCTGTCTCGGCAAACATGACCGGCGAGGCCGGGGGAACAATGTCCGCCGAAATGACAGGCAGCGGCGCCGCCGACCTTGAGAACAAGACCATGAAGTTCTCCATGGACGCCTCGGCTGCCGTGAACATGGGGTTCTTCAACATGTCTTTCGAGGACATCGGCGTGGAGATGTACAAGGTCGGGGAATGGGTCTACCAGCGTATGACCCTGGCCGGCGAAGATACCGGCTGGACGAAGTCGCCGGCCCTGCATGAGGGCGCGGACGGCTTCGAGCGCGAGAACATGAGAGAGCAACTGGCCTTCGTGGAGTTTCCCGCTGAAGTCGAACTCCTCCGTGAAGAAAAGCTCAACGGGGAGGATTGCTATGTCATCAGGATCGTTCCCGACGCCCGGAAACTCTCGGATGCAGTTTCCAGCCTGCCCGAAGCTTCGGGGCCGATGACGAACGCGGAACTACAGGAACTCGAAGATGTCCTGGATGAGATGGACTTCACCGTCTGGATCGCGAAAGACTCGAAACTGCTCTTG
Source organism: uncultured Dehalococcoidaceae bacterium (assembly GCA_964595455.1). Classification (GTDB taxonomy): domain Bacteria; phylum Chloroflexota; class Dehalococcoidia; order Dehalococcoidales; family RBG-16-60-22; genus DAOUEG01. The sequence goes on along the minus strand of CAZQQL010000053.1, from coordinate 1,567 downwards.
AAGTTCGTCCTCGATGCGACCATCGATACATCCGAATTCGAAACGACCGCCGCTATGCCCAGCCCGACGGACAGCCTGCCGATCACGATGGACGGCGATGCGATCATGAACATCGATGTCACCGTGGTCATGTCGGAGTACAACGAAGACGTCGATATCACCCTGCCGCCGGATGCAGCTAATGCGGTTGAGGGCGACCCGGGCAGCCTCTTCGAGGATGAATTTTCCGGTATGTTCGGCGGCGATCCGCTGGACGATCCCGAAGCGTTCAACGAATTCTTCAAGGACACGGATTTCGGCGAGCTGTTCAAGGACGGCCAGCCGGACATGGATAAACTCTCCGATATCTTCGGTGACGAACTCCCGGACTTCGAAGAACTGAGCAAGCAACTCGAAGACTTGGGCGTGATAAATAAAGACAAATAAGCAGAACAAGGAGGCTCAGATACTATGGCAGCAGAACTCATCAAAGGCGCGGATGTCGCCAAGCAGATCCGGGAAGAACTCAAGAAGGAAGTAGACGAACTCAAGGCCAAGCACAATGTGGTCCCCGGCCTCGTCACGGTGCTCGTCGGCGCGGACCCCGCGTCCCAGGTCTATGTCGGGCAGAAGGAAAAGACCTGCAAGGAACTGGGAATGTACTCCGAACGGTACGATATCCCCGTCGAGACCACCCAGGAAGAGCTCCTGAAGCTCATCGACAAGCTTAACAAGGACCCGAAGATCCACGGTATCCTCGTCCAGCTCCCGCTCCCCAAGCACCTGGATGAAGAGAAAGTCCTTTACGCCATCGATCCCGACAAGGACGTGGACGGGTTCCACCCGGTCAACGTCGGCAAGCTCATGATCGGCTCCCCGTACTATCTGCCCTGCACCCCCGCCGGCATCCAGCAGCTTCTCATGCGCTCCGGCACCAAGATCGAGGGCGCTGAAGTGGTCGTGGTCGGCCGCAGCAACATCGTCGGCAAGCCCATCACCAACATGCTGCTCCAGAAGGGCCCGGGCGCCAATGCCACGGTGACCCTCTGCCACACCAGGACGAAGGACATCGCGTTCCACACCCGCCGCGCGGACATCCTCATTGCCGCCATCGGCGTGCCCAACTACATCAAGGGCGATATGGTCAAAGAAGGCGCCGTGGTCATCGACGTGGGCGTCAACGAGATCGGCAAGACGGCGGACGGCAAGCGCATCCTGGCCGGCGACGTCGACTTCGAAGCTGTCAAGGACAAGGTCAAGGCCATTACCCCCGTTCCCGGCGGCGTCGGCCCCATGACCATCACCATGCTCATGATGAACACCGTCAAGGCTGCCAAGGTCGCCAACGGTCTTCTCTAGCATCCTCCATCCGTAGATGGTAAAGTAATAGGGAGGACGGACGGTCCACCCAGGTCCCCGGGCCGGGCTTTTGTTCCGGTCCGGGGCTTATTTTTTCCGTCCCGGCAAGAGGAGGCGCGCCATGCCGTTCGACGTCCCCACAACGGCCTACAGCGGAAAGATCAGGGAAATCACCCTCGGTTCAGATCGGAAGAGCACACGTCTGAACTCCAGTCACCGCTCATTATCT
>CAZQQL010000052.1:0-22971 GCA_964595455.1 uncultured Dehalococcoidaceae bacterium | reverse complement strand
GCCTTGCCTTTGAAACCGAGATCCATATGTGCCTCCTCTTTTCCTTAAAGTGTTGTAGTATTGTAGCATTATCGCCGGGGATTTTCCTCTTTGTATCCCCTATGCGGAACACGCTTGAACAGCATCAAGCTGTTATTCTACCGCCAGCGAGGTCTCGTACAGGACCGCGCCGTCGGCATTCCGGAACACGAGCACGCACTCGTCCCCGTCCAATGTAACATCGGCGAAGGCGGTAGCACCGGTCATCCCCCAGACGCTGGCAGGTGAGGTATACGTCGGCTCCGGGTCCGGGTGGCCGCCGAATGTACCGCAGACGACGTACGTAACGCCGGACTTCTCCAGCAGTTCCAGGCGGTGGTTGTGGCCGGAGAAAACAAGGTCGACGCCGTACTCCTCGAACAGGGGTACGAGCTTTCCTATCGTTTCCGGGTTATCGTACCAGTCCCAGCCGCCTATGCTGATGCCGGAACAATAGTAGAACCCGTGCCCCAGCACGATCTTCCACTCATCATCCGGGACGCTGGAAAGCTGGCCCTCCAGCCATTGGAGCTGCTTCTTCGTTACGCTCTCTGCGCTCCATTCCACGTCCAGGACGAAGAAATGCGCGCCGCCGATATCCACCCGGTACCACAACCGGGAACCGCTCTGCGCCGCGACGGCGCAGTAGTCCAGGTAGTTGCCGGTTCCAGAGAACAGCGTATCATGGTTGCCCGCCGCGAAGACCGTGGGGACGGAAGCCGTTACCGTGGAAAAAGCCGTAAACGCTTCCTGCCACTGTCCGTTGAGAAAGCCGTATTCCACGAGGTCGCCGAGAAAGAAAAACGCATCGTAGCCGTTGGCCGGTTCAGCGATTTGGGCAAGCATGGCAGTGGTTAGGTCGTTATCGGACAACGGAGCGCCGTAATGAGCGTCACTTCCGACGGCGAAGCGCAGGACGCCGTCAACGGATGGGGTCGTGAAGGAACCCGGTTGTTTGTTGTTGATCCAGTACTGATACGCAGTATCCGGCCGCAGGTCTTTGAACACAAAGGTATGGCCTTTTGATGCCTCGTTCTCCTGGCCAACTTCCGGATTTCCCGTTCCCTGCTCCTCGATCGTAACAACATAGTTGCCGCTCTTGGCCGCGGTAGTGAAAACGAGCGCCATGTCCGGGATTCCGTACTTCCCCGTCGTATCCTTCATCAGAAGTCGCGGCGGCGTATCGCCGATATCTCCGGATAACGCCCCGCCGAGGAGCAGGAAAGCCGCGATTGGTATGATGACGGCCGGGACCGTGAGAACGATCGCTACAACAGCCAGCCAGCGGAAACCCGTTTTGCCCCGGGCTTTCCGCCACTGCAGGAAAACGGCCGCCGCCAGCAGGACCACTCCCAGGGCGCCAAAGATGTTGAAGATCATGGCGAAAAACCCGTTGACCCGGTACAGCCCGATGGTCCCGTGCAGGCTGAACGCCCAGCCTAGAAACGCGATTATCAACAGGCCGCCGATCAAAGCAATGACGGCGGGAACGGACTTTTTCATGAATCACCCCTGCTTGACGTAACCCGGCATTTTGTTATTTTCAATACCGGCTTTTACCCGTTTATTCAGGCAATTTTCCCTCCGGGACAAAAGGCCGCGCTGATTTTCCCTCGCTTTGATGGAGGGGTTTTTTGTCCTTTTATTCTTGCTTAACCAAGTTCCAGTAGTTGGGCCGGGACCTTCTTAACCATCTTCTCGATGTCTTTTTCGGGCACGCCGTTGTTGAGCATCGCCGTGATGAAAATCTTCAATCCTTCCGGAGCCGGAGGATTATCGATCTGTCCAAAGTCGGTCGTCATGATACAATGTTCGGCGCCCACCAGTTTCATGGATTCGGCCAGGTATTTCGGATCGGAATTGTAGATTGCATTCTGGCAGGTCCAGTAGGAATATTCGACGAACGCCCCCATTTTTACCAGCTTGAGAATCTCTTCGTTAGTCAGGAGCTCATCCACCAGCTGGTCCTGAAGGACATGAGTGAGGACGACTTTCTCGATTCCGAACGCCCTGGCCTCTTCAACCAGAACAAAGACTTCACGCGGGGTTAGATGCCCCGTACCGAGCACAACGTTTTTGTCTTTGATGACCTGGAAGATTTCCCTCACGACCGGAAGCAGTTTCCCGTTCTCATCAAGAATAGTCTGAGGTATTCCCGGCAACTGCAATCCGCGTGAGCGCAATGTCTTGCCCATGGAATTGGCTGCCGTACCGGTGGGCATCCAGACAACCTTGGCGCCCATGGTAACCCAGGCCAGCGCCGCGCCGGGATTAAGGCCGCCGGCTTCATTGTCCATGGTATAGCTGCCAAAGACCCGTATTTCCGGTACCAGTCCCTGCACGAGCTGCGCCAGCGCCACGGTCCCGTATTCACGGTTTTTCATGACGATAGCCTTCATTCCCATGTCCCTGGCGGTACGGGCCAGCTCAAGGGCATCCTGCCGCCGCTTCAATCGAGATTCCGGACCGATATGGATATGCATATCGATCGCGCCTTTCATTAATCCGTTAGCAGTTAGTTCAAGGGTCATCGTTTGTATCCCTTTCGGTTTATTTTTGGACAATGATTATGAGGGCCGTAAAGCGGACATGAATACCCGCTCACGGCCCTCACAAACGCACGGTTTTCTTTTACTTTTTAGTTACTTCGACGATGCCCTTTTCGGCATCGACCTTTACCCAGTCACCGGTCTCGATCACCTCGATCGGATCCCTGTCAAAGCGGTCAACGAGCGGGTAATCCAGTTCAATGCACAGTGCCACCCAGACCGGGTGCGCCATGGTGTTGATGATAGCCTTGGGCATGGTGCCAGCAGCCTTCATGTCCATCAGGATATTGGAACTGAATATGCCGCCCTTTCCGGTGGGGAAGACCAGCACCTTGTCCTTGAAACTCTTGCCGAATACGGAAGGGGTGCCCAGTATATTGGTGAAAGTAGCGTCCGTCGGGTCGTTCCAGCAGTTACCGGAATCCGCCATCAGGTTGATGGGCTCTTTGCAGACCAGAGCCTCGCCCTCGGCGGTGCCGCCGATCCCCTTGTGTCCTTTTAGTATGATTTTCTCAGCCATCGTTATCCCTCTATCTTTCCGGATAGTGCGATTTTCACGCAGTCCTCGAGGTTCTTCAATACGGGTTGGATGTCCTGGTTACCGATGTAGTGGCAGGACTTGGCATCGAAGAATACCAGGGTATTAAGTCCGAGCCGTTTGGCGGCGGTAACGGGGTTGTTGGAGAAATCAGAGCCGGTCACACCCTTCTTGGTTCCAAGGTATTTTTCCAGACCTATCTGTACGCCGGCTTTCTCCAGCCTGGCGTTCAGGCCTATCTTGTCGCAGACTTCCTTCACCGGCCCGTCTACCATGCAGACAACCGGGAATTTGTCAGTGACCTTCTTGCCCACGAGCAACCGGTCAAGTTTGACCATGTCCATGATGGAAACGTTCGTGCCGAAGCCGCCGATAGAAATCATGTCCGGCACTTCCCTCTTCGTGGAGAAACGGTCGTACACCCACTGAAGTTCTTTCTTGCCGACGGTATATTTTTCGATGGGTTTGTTCCCGCCAAAAGCCATCTCCAGGGTCTGAGCTTCCGGTGAAATGCCAACCATCAGTGAATGGACCACGGCGCCGTAAGCGGGAATAACGCAGGAGAAAGCCACCAGGTCGTCTTCAGATACCATCGTGGGGTCGATGCCGGTAATGACCGGGACGTCCCAGTAATGCGTGCCGAGCGTGTAGGAAATATAGAAACCCAGCGCGCCCCAGTCAGTCGTGTTATTGATCTCCACCGTTACGTCGAACTGGGTCTTACCCAGCCGGTTTTCCTTCACGTGATAGCCGTATTCCGGGACTTTGCCGCACAGCGCGGCGGCGTATTGCCCGATGAAGCACAGGGTGTTGGCCCGGGCGCCGAGATAGGAGTTGCAGTAATGGGTCACCGCCGTTCCATCCGCCACCAGGTTTTCCCCGAAAACCGGGCGGCAGAACAGATTGCGCGCATTACCGCTACCACCGACCCCATAGACACCCTTAAACCGGTTATGGATGTCGTTGGAGACATCTTTTACCTGGGTGATGGGTTCCATGGCCAGTTCGGTTTTAAAGTAGGCTCCTTCTTTTTGGAGTTTTTCCAGCCAGAGTGGTGCCTGGGCCGGCTTGGCGGGGCTGGGGCCAAGCGTCATAAATGCCATTTTGATCGGGAGTAGGCGTTTGGCATCATAGAACTCCCCCGTTTTGACGAGTATTTCCATGGCATGCTGAAAACCTTTGCCATACCCGCCGTCAAGCATCTTTTGTTCGTCTTTGGTTAATTGCATTGAGTTGGGCGCTCCTTTCTGTGAATATCTCCATTATATAATCCGTCTAGCTCATGGGTCTAGGGCGCCGGTGAGCCCATCATCCCGGTATTTTGTTTTTGAACCAAAATTTTCATGGTTTTTTGTTGGATTTACATCCTGATACCTTTGCATTTATTGCAAATGTGCTATATTATAGGTTCAATTTAGGTCACACATGGTGCATGGTGGCGGCACCATATACCCGTACCAGGCCTGACTATTGGATCAGGGGGTATCATATGGAGCGTTCACACAACACCGGCCTTGCCGGGGAAGCAAACCGAAAAGCTGCGGAAACAGTGCCGCATGTCTACTTCGAAACTGACCTTTCAGGTACACTTATCTTTCTGAACTCCAAAGGGTCCGAGGTCCTTGGATACACGGACGCAGACATTCGAAAAGGCCTTCTCCTTGAGAAAATCGTCCCCCGCCAGGACCGGGCAAGGTTCCGTGATGACTTCAATAAGACCATCCATGGCCAGGAAACGCTTGCCTGGAGTGGCTACACATTCGTCGCTAAAGACGGGATGGCCTTTCCCGGCCTGATTTATCCTCAAGTAACAACCACAGAAAAAGGAACCAGCGGAGTACGAGGCTTGCTGGCGGTGGTCGATGACCAGGAAAGACTCCAGAACCTGTTGAAAAGAGAACGACTGCGAACTGAAGAGTACTTTGATCTCTCTGCCACGCTGCTGCTCCGGAGGGACCTGAAGGCAAGAATCACCGAGATCAACAAGACCGGGTGTGACATCCTCGAATGCACCGAGGAGGAAGCGCTCGGGAAGGACTGGATTGAGACCTTCGTCCTCCCGGAAGACCGCCCTGCCGTACGAGCGAATTTCGAAGACCTGATACAAGGCAACCTCGAGCCATATCGTCATCGGCCGGCACGGCGTATCGTCACCAAAAAAGGCACCGTAAAGCTTATGAACTGGCGCAACCGTCTGATGAAGACGCGGAAAGGCGTCATTGCCGGCGTGGTCAGTTCCGGTGAAGATGTCACCGAGCGTCTACGGCTGGAAAAAGAGCTGCGGGAAAGTGAAGAAAAATACCGTTCCATCTTTAATGAATCACGTGATGGTAAAGTACTGGTCAACGCGGAAACCGGTCAGATAGTTGAGTGCAACCGTGAATTCGAACGCCAGACAGGCCGTTCATCAGAAGATTTGCAGAAGCTGAAAATTTGGGAAATCAGGCCGGAAAAGCATATTGCGGCGGCTCAAAAGGCATTTCACGATATGGAAACCGCGGGCGATATCGGTATTGTTAGGACTGAGTATCAGAAACCGGATGGTAGTAGTACACCAATCGAATTCACCAGCCGTGAAATTACCATTGGTGACGTCAGGTATTTTCAATCCATATCACGCGATATTTCGTCCCGTATAGAAGCTGAGAACCGGCTACAGGAATCAGAGCTACAGTTTCATAACCTGTATGACCAGATGCTGGAGGGCGTCATATATGTCGGTCTTGAAGGTGAGTTTGTTTCCATGAATGCCTCCGCCGCCAGGATCCTCGGACCGGATGCCGAAACACTGAAGCATTACCACGACCTGCTTTCCAGGTTCCATCCTGTTCGGGGAGACGGCGCGCCTTACACCGAGGACCTGTTTCCCGGCATTACCGCATTGCATACCGGGATTCCGGAGCGTGACATTATTATGGGTTTGCGGCGGGGGGATAACGTAGACTACCAGTGGCTGGCCGGTACCTGCGTTCCGGAGTTCCGGGAAGGTGAATCCGTTCCTTATCGGGTTTTCTTTACTTTCAGTGATGTCACGGAACGCCACAGGATAGCCCGGGAACTGGAGGCTTCGGAAAAGAAGTTCTCCAGCATTTTTGAACACGCGCCGGAAGCTATCCTTATTATGGATTCCGCAACAGGTTTGATTCTGGAAGCAAACCGGAGCGCTGTGGAAATGTCCGGCTATGCATACCATGAACTGGTCGGGCGTGACGTGGGTCAAGTGGACGCCTGGGCCGACAGAGAGGAACTTGACCGCTTTAGATCCCTGTTGGAGAAAAGCGGCAAGGTCACCGATTTTGAATACCAATTCCGTAGAAAAAACGGAGACATCATCACCGTCTCGATGACCGTTGATAGTGTGGTACTGAACGGCGTACCCTGCTATATTTCAATTCAGTCCGATATTACCGCGAGAAAACAAGTTGAAAAAACCCTGCGGGAATCTGAAGAAAAATTCTTCAAGATGTTCAGCAGCAGCCCGGATGCCATAGTCCTCACCAATCTTACAAATAATGTAATGATGGACGTCAATGACGCCATGCTCAAGATGACCGGCTACAGCCGGGAGGAAGTTATCGGTCATACCGCCGCTGAACTAAAGCTCTGGAAAAACCCGGGGGAAAGGTTGCGAGTAGTATCAACCCTGCAGCGCAATGGCAGCATCGATAATGAAGAACTTGAATTCCGCGTTAAAAACGGAGAGTTGCGAACAGTCCTTTTTTCAGCCAGGTTACTGGATCAAAGAGGTGAAAAGTTCCTGTTGTCCGTACTGATGGATATAACTGACAGAAAGCAGGCAGAACGAACTCTGCAAGAATCGGAACGCAAGTTTTCAACCATCTTCCAGACCGGCCCGGACGCTATAGCCATGGTCGCCAGGAGTGGTAAATATCTGGATACGAATCAGGCATTCCTGGACCTCTTCGGCTACACCCGGGAAGAGGTTATCGGCCATACCCCGACGGAACTGAAACTGTGGACCGACAACAGTAAACGGCTGCAAACAGTACAGGAAATTGAGGAGAAAGGTCAGGTAAGCAACCGGGAGGTCCTTTTACAGGGCAAAGACGGCACGATCCACACCGTATTGTTTTACGCAAAAAGAATAACCATCGGAAACCAGCCGGTAGTCATGACCCTGATCATCGATATTACTGACCGTGTCGAAGCTGAAAAAGCTCTCCGTGAATCGGAGGAAAAATTCTCCCATATCTTCCATCAACTTCCGGAAGCTATCACCTTCGTCGATGTGGGAAATGGCGTTGTACTGGAAGCCAATGACAGCGCCATCGCAATGTCAGGCTACGAACGGGACCAGATTGTCGGGCATACACTGGACCAGGTCAATTTCTGGGTCGATAACGAGGCCCGAGCCCGTATCCTGGCGGCTCTGGAAGAAAAAGGCGAAGTATCCAATGAAGAAACAGAGTTCAGGCGCAAAAACGGAGAGATCATTACAGTATCTTTCTCCGCCCAGCGCATGGTTATCAACGGCGTCCTTTATGAAGTCTCCATCCAGACGGATATCACGGAAAGGAAACGGGCGGAAAGGCAATTGAGAGAATCGGAAGAAAAATTCTCTACCATCTTCCAGACCAGCCCTGACACCATGATAGTAGTCTCCGTCAACAAGAAATTCGAGGATGTGAACCAGGCATTCCTGGACCACTTCGGATATGCACGCGATGAAGTCATCGGGCAGAGCGCGGACAGTCTCGGAATATGGATGGATCGCCGTGAACTCCGCCGAATGAAAAGCGCGATCGATAAAAAAGGGCATATCAGCAACATGGAAGCCCACTTCCGGCATAAGAACGGGGATATTTCAACGGTCTTGTTTTCTGCCAGGAAAACCATCATCGGAGGCCGGTCAACGGTCATCTCCGTTACTACTGATATCACGGACCGGGTCGAAGCAGAGAAAGCTCTCCGTGAATCTGAAGAAAAATTCGCCAAAGCCTTTATGGCCTCCCCTGACGGTATTGCTATAACGAACGATACCGGCGTCTTCCTGGAGATTAATGAAGCTTTTACCAATATCTTCGGGTTCACACGGGAGGAAGTCATTGGTCATACCACCAATGAATTTAATGGGGCGGATTCACTTGAAGAAGGCATGCAGAGAGTAGCTCAACTGGAAAAAGAAGGTCGCCTGTTCGCTTTGGAATCGGAGTTCGTTACCAAATCCGGAGATAAACGCATCGTCCTGTTTTCCATGGAAAGAATAGTCCTTGATGGCGAACCCTGCTGGATATCCGTCAGCACGGACATTACGGAGCGCAAGAAAGCTGAAGAAGCCCTGGCCGTTGAAGCTGCCCGGCGCCGGATCCTCATGGAGCAGTCCAAGGACGGGATAGTGATCCTCAGGGAAGATGGCAGTGTCTATGAGGCCAACCGGCGTTTTGCTGAAATGCTCGGTTACACCGCGGTAGAAATGCAGCATCTCATGGTGTGGGATTGGGACCACATCAACACCCGGGAACAGCTCAGAGTAATGCTGTCATTAGTAGATGAAAAAGGAGAACACTTCGAGACCGTGCACCGGCGTAAAGACGGCTCGCTCCTGGATGTTGAAATAAGTACGAATGGGGCTATTATTGGGGATGTTAAATTAATTTTCTGTATCGTCCGTGACATTTCAGCACGGAAACAGGCGGAGCAGGACTTACGGGATTCTGAAGAGAAATTCGCGGTCGCATTTCACGCTAACCCGGACCCTATCGCTATAGCCGACGACGTAGGCAACTTTATCGACGTCAAAGCCGCCTTCACGAAAAACACAGGGTTCACCAGGGAGCAAGTGGCGAACAGCCAGGAAGCAGTCAATAACTTTTTCCCGGTTAAAGAAGAGCGTGATGAAATATTAAGGATGTTCTACGGAGAAGGTAGCATCAACAACTATGAATGCCGGGTGAAGTACGGTGACGGCAGCGTTCACACAGCGCTGTTTACGGTATCGCCCATAACCCTGGCCGGTAAGAAACGCTACCTGGGTATGACCCATGACATTACTGAACGTAAGATAGCGGAAGAAGCCCTCCGTCAGTCGGAAGAACGGTTCTCCATCGCCTTCCATTCCAGCCCGGATGCCATCATCATCACCACGCGTGAAGGGAAATACCTGGACATCAATAAAGCCTACGAGCGGATGTACGGTTACAAGAGAGAAGAGAAGATCGGCACGTACCAGGCGCACGATAACTTTGTCGATCCCCTGCAGGCGCAGGAGATAAACAAAATCATGATGGAGAGGGGGCGGGTAAACGATTTCGAGTGCCGCATTCGCTCAAGGTCCGGAAAAGTGCTGGATGTCCTGCTTTCTATCCAGCCGATCAACCTCGCCGGTACAACATGCCTTCTCGGGATTTCCCATGATATCACCGAACGAAAGTTAGCCGAACAGGCGCTCCGTGACTCGGAAGAAAAATTCTCCGTCGCGTTCCATGCCAGTCCGGATTCCATCGTCATCACCGATGAAGACGGTAAATATATCGATGTCAACAGAAGCTTCGAGAAAGCAACGGGACATACCCTGGAAGAAATCAGGGAAAAGAAAGAAGAAGATTTCACCATATTCCCGGACCCGAAGCAGCGTGAAGACATTTTAAACATCTTGTTCAACGAAGGTAGGGTGGAAAATTATGAATGCCAGATGATCTATGCTGAGAACAACGTCCGGACCGTCCAGTTCTCAATCCTGCCGGTCGCCCTCGGCGGCAGACGTTGTTTTGTCGGGATAACCCATGACATCACAGAAATGAGACTGGCTGAGAAAGCCATACGCGAATCGGAAGAACGCTTCTCCATCGCCTTCCATTCCAGCCCGCAAATGGCCATCATAACGGACATCGATGACGGGACCTATTATGAAGCGAATGAGGCTTTTTGTAAGGCGACGGGATATTCCATGGGTGAGGTCATCGGTAACACCGGCGCGGAGATCAACCTGTGGGTAGACACCGAAGCCATGATGCGGTTTGCCCGGGAACTGCTCGAGAAAGGCTCCGTCAAGCAGGGCGAATACCGGATGCGCATGAGAAATGGTGAAATACGGATCTGGCTGTGTTCCGCGGAGTTCATTATGCTGCACGGGAAACGGTCCATGCTGGCGGTCGCCTCGGACATCACCGAACGCATCCAGGCGGAAGAGGAAGTCAAAGAATTATATGAGCAGGAAGCTTCCCTGCGCCAGAAACTCGAAGATGAAATGAAACGGCGGGCCGAATTCACCCGGGCGCTCGTCCATGAGCTCAAGACGCCGCTGACGCCCATCGTCGCATCTTCCGACAGCCTCGCCGACATCATCACCGAAGAGCCCTTGAGGAGCATGGCCATTAATGTCAACCGGGGCGCGCTCAACCTGAACAAACGCATCGATGAACTACTGGAACTGGCCAGGAGCGAACTGAACGTCCTCCAGATCAACCCGTCTATCCTTGATATTGATACACTCATGCGGCAGATCATCTCTGAAATGGAACCGATGGCTGATAAACACCGGCAACGGCTCAACCTTGAACTACCGGAACCGATGCCTGTCATAGAAGCCGACCCGGAAAGGGTCCGGCAGGTCATCAGCAACCTGCTCACTAATTCTCTTAAATTCACTCAGGAAGGCGGGGAGATAACGCTGCGCGGCATGTACGATAAAGAGAATATCACGGTTGAGGTCCAGGACAACGGCCGCGGCCTCAGCAAAGGTGAACTGGACCGTCTGTTCCAGCCCTACTACCGCAAGGAAAGCGACAGGGAGCACCTCAGCGGCCTGGGACTGGGCCTCGCCCTCTGCAAGACCCTGGTGGAACACCACGGAGGTGAAATCTGGGCCAGGAGCGAGGAAGGGAAAGGTTCCCTCTTCGGGTTCACTCTGCCGAGGAAGAGCCGCACAGGCAAAAAGAACTGACAAAGAGTGTAACAATTCCCGGCTCCCTCCGTTAAGCATTTCAGAGCAATATCGTTGAACGGAGGCAGTATGAAGAAACTCGTCAGGTACCTGGGAATTGCCGTTACGCTGACAGCCGTCCTGGTGGTCAGCCTGGCAAGCGTGGCGTTCGCCGCTAATTCAACCCCCATGGGCCCCGCGCCCAATTCCGGTGATTGTGTCCCGGACGGCAGCGGTTTTGACGGCCCCAACGGCCCGGTTGGAGATGTCGGTTCCGGCTCCGGCCCGGTAGGCCCCGCGCCCAATTCCGGCGATGGCATCCCGGATGGCAGCGGTTTCTAATCCCCGCTGATTTTCAGTATGCAGAGAAGCCCCCGGTTCGTCAGGCCGGGGGCTTCTCATGCATTGAACATGCTGCAGCCCTCCTCGCACCGCGAGACATCCGCCCGCCAACGTAGTACAATGTAAACACTTCAAATACCAGTCCCCTGACAGCTACCAACGCCTATGGATTATCTAACGGTGGAAAGGAGACGCAGACCATGTTGTACGGCGCCGGTAAATATTCCTATGAACTGGCAGACTGGAAAGCTCAATTCCCGGATGGCTGGACGCCGATCGAGGTGAACTCGCTGGCCATCGATTCCCGGGACCGGCTGTATGCGTTCAATACGGGCGAATACCCCGTAACCGTCTTCGACCGGGACGGTAAATTGCTGAGCACATGGGGCCAGGGATACTTCGAGCACAATCACGGAGCTATCGTCGGCCCGGACGATACGATCTACTACGCCGATGACGGCAATCACACGGTAAGCAAACTCACGCTCGACGGCCAACCACTCATGGCGCTGGGCACGAAAGGCCAGCCTTCCGAAACGGGTTTTTCCTGGCTGAACGAGGCGGGTGAAAAGCGGGACTTCTTCGAGGCGCTGTTCTCCACCAAGTGGGGCGGCCCTCCCTTCAACGCCCCCACGGACGTAGCCCTGTCCGCGTCAGGCGAGATGTATATTTCTGACGGCTACGGTAACGCCCGCATCCACAAGTTCACCCCGGACGGTAAACTGCTCTTTTCCTGGGGCGGACCGGGCGAGGGACCGGGCCAGTTCGTCGTACCGCACTCGGTTGCCACGGACAAACGCGGGCGCGTCCTGGTCGCCGACCGCCACAATAACCGCATCCAGGTCTTCGATCCGGACGGCAACTATCTCACCGAATGGACCGGCCTCGACCTTCCCACCAACATCTTCATCGATAAGGACGAGACGGTCTATATCACGGAACTGCATCCGCGGCTGAGCATCTATGACATAGAAGGCAACCTGCTGACACAGTTCGGCAACGAAGGACGCACCGAGGCTGACCCTCTCTTTGTCGCGCTGCACAGCGTGGCCGTGGACTCCCGCGGAGACCTGTACGTGGCGGAAGTTATGGGTCTCCACCAGGGAACGCCGTTCCTGGAAACACGCAAGACCCGCATGATACAGAAGTTCATCCGGAAATGACTGATTGACGGGATGCAGACGAAGGCCGGGGCTTACTCCTGTCCGGCGCCGCCTTCGGTAACCTTCGATTGTTCCCCGGAAGCAGCCGTGGAGCGTGAATAGTAGTAGCGCACACGGGCTATGTCCGTCAGCCGGGAGAGTATGACCGTTATTTCGATGATGCCCCGGCCGACCGGGTAATCGCCGCTCCTGATAACGGCGTTGGGAGCGGCTTTCTTGAGATAATCCGCCAGCGAACGGATGAGGTCGACGTTGATCTCATGGGCGGGGGCCGCAATGAGGTAGAGAGCGCTGGCGGCGTCCTCCGGCCGGCACAGCCAGGAAAGCTCCCCGATCGCTTCATCCATCGCCCGGATACCGTTGCTCGTCCCGGAACTGGCTTTCCCCATGCTGCCCGGTAGTATCGACCCGAGCGTCACCGGCAGGTCTATCCGCCCGCTGCCCATCACCGTCCATCCCCCGAGTGTCTGCATGATGTCCCCGGCGTCGAGGAGCTTGGCGCCGATGTGCTGCTTCCGCTTTTCCGCTCCGGCACAGAGCAGGTTATAGAAGGGTTCGACTATCTTCCGGTTGATATCGGTATAGTCGTGTTTCACGAAGTCATCGGTCTTGTACAACTCGTTATCGACGAGGAAAACAGCGTCCGCCACTGACGCCACGGATTTCAGGCATACCGCCGTGTTGAGTGCCGTCCGGCTCTCTTCCTCTTCTTCCCAGGCAAAGGGCAGGACGGCCATTGCATATACCGTCTTTCCGGGAAAGCGCTGCTTGATACGCTGGACCATGACCGGGAGCGCCCCGGACCCTATCCCACCGGCGGCGCCGGCGAGCACGAAGATGGCATCGGTCTCAAAGAACTTTTTGGCCTGCCGGATCTCCTCGAGGACGACGTCCGCATGTTCCTGCATGACAATGGCGCCAAGCTCGTTGTCCCCTTTGACCCCCAGCCCTTTCAGGGTGTCTCCGGCCAGCAGGATACGGTGTCTGTAGTCAGGTTCGATATCGGTCAGCCCGACCAGGTCTTCCATGTCCGCACTGACCGCATAGGACCCGTTGATGATGCTGAGTCCGCGCTTGCTCCTGGCGCGGGCATGCAGGCGGGCGAATTCATCCGCAAGCCTGGCACCGCACTGGCCGAGGCCGATAACCAGTATGTTCACAGGACCTCACTTACTGGCAGAGCATTCACTGGAGCGCCCGGTTCTGGTGACCGGCGAAAGTCCGGTTTCCGATGATACACTGGATAGTCCATTTTCACCCGCAGGACTGCATGATGAGAACCGTGGCCAGGGTAGCGGTGAGTATCAGTAGTATGGCGATGATGTAAACGAGATAGAGGAAATGACGTATCGTCAACCGCAGCGTGACCCCGCCGCGGCGCGAACCGGTAAGGCGCAGTTCATTGCCGTCACCCTCACCGGCTGGGGAGATGCCCGCTTCCTCCTCGACATCAGCCGGGACGCTTTCCGGCGGCAGCCCGCTTTTTTCCACCCACTGCCGGTACAGTTTCTGTTTTTTCCTGTCGCTGAAGTGGCTCGTCATTTTTCACCGGTACTTTGGTACTGGCGTAATGATATACCAAAACGATGGGCGGTTTCCAGTGCCCCGGTTCAGGGGTTTTTTTCCGGTTTACGGCAACATAATTCCAGACCCGCTCATTCATAGCTTGCTATTACCGGGAAAATGGCTCAGTATATACGCAAGGAGGACAAGAAAATGGCTAATAAGTACGATCATCTCTTTATCTCGGGAGCAGACCCTGAAGTCCAGGCGGTCCGGCCCCTGCCGGCAATCGGTTTCCTGGACGGAAAATCCTTTGAAGGCTGCAACGGCTACCACGTATTCTGGGTAGGCCCGAAGTCTTACGGCGCGTACGGCACTAAAGGCTGGGGCAACATCTACCACGGGCCTCACGTCCACAAGTACCCGGAACTGTTCATGCATATCGGGACGGACCCGGACAACCCGCTGGACCTGGGCGCGGAAGTGGAGATGTGCATGGGCCCGGAGATGGAAAAGCACATCATCACCAAATCCACCATCATGTTCATCCCGGCCAACTTCCCCCACAGCCCCTGGAGGATCCTCAAGGTCACCAGGCCGTTCCTGATCGTTACCGTCAATCAGTCGAACCTCCACACGGAAAAAGCCCTCCGGGACATGGTACCCGAAGAACTCCACAAGCGGATGATTTTCATCGATGCAGGCTATAAGGACGAAGGCATACCACCCACCTTCGACTGGCCTGAAGAAGCCGGGCCCAAAACCCGTTACATGTAGAAAGCAGGTCCGTCTGGTTTTGGTTGACTTGGTGTTGTGTCCTTGCAAGCGTAGCAAAGCAATCCCGATCTACGAGATTGCTACTCCGCCTGGAGCGTATTCGTATTGGCATTATCCTTCTCCGTCAACCAAACGCCCCTAGTACCAGAAAGTAGGTAAGAGAGGAAAAAATGGAAAGGTTACTCGAAGGACGTGTGGCGGTCATCACCGGCTCCGGTCATGGCATCGGCCGGGCGGAGGCCATCGCCATGGCCAAACAGGGCGCCAAAGTGGTCGTTAACGATATCGGGACTTCCTATGACGGCCGCGGCAGTTCCCACTCCCCGGCTGACAGTGTCGTCGAGGTGATAAAAGCCGCCGGTGGTACCGCGGTGGTCAGCTATGGCAGCGTTGCCGTGGAAAAAGAGGCGGAAAGCATCATCCGGACCGCGATAGACAATTTCGGCCGAATCGATATCCTCGTCAATAACGCCGGCGTCGTCCGGGACCCCCATGACATATATGAAGTCACTACCGAGGACTGGGACATCACCGTCAAGACCCATCTCTACGGCACGTTCTTCTGCTCCCGGGCCGCCAGCACCTACATGAAAAAACAGGGCTACGGCCGCATCATCAGCACGTCTTCTCACACCGCGTTCGGATGGCGGGGCTTCACCTATTACAGCGCCGTCAAGGAGGGCATCGCCGGATTTACCCGCACCCTGGCCCGGGACCTGGTGGACTTCGGCGTCACCGCCAACGCAATACGTCCGCTGGCGGCCTGGAGGGGCTCTAAGGTGATCTCCCCGGAGATGGCGGTCAACAGCCCGGACGATGTCGCCGTCCTGGTCACTTACCTCGCCAGCGAACAGGCCGGTCACATCAACGGCCGCATCTTCGAGGTCTGGCACGGGCACATCGGCATCTTCGTCGAGCCGCCGCCCGTCCAGGAGGTCATCAAGCAACAGGACAGCTTCACCCTCGATGAACTGGCGCAGATAATACCGGAAAAGTTGACTAAAGGCCTCTCCGCAACCGAATTCTCGCCCATCATGAGCTTCGGGAGAAGGGACTAAAAGCAGGCCGGTATAGTCCGTCCTTTTTTTTCGATATGCCTGTCGATATCCGCAAAAAGATATCGGCAGGTATGCCGGCTTGTTTCCTTATTTCAGCCTGACGGTATATAATTCCAGAGAACACTTTTTCACCGTCTGGTCAGTCTGGTACGTTGCAGCTTCAGAAAAGTACTGCTGCATCAGAGACCGAGGGAGTCCGCCGGGCTTTTTCGGTCGTTTCAGACCTTTCAAACGTGAAGCCCCTCCGCCAGGCTGGTGACCTTCCAGCAAGCGGCTGGAATTTGATTGCAGACAATCCGACCGGACCAGGCGGCAACAGGACAACGTGACAACTCCCGACGACGGCACAACCGCGACCGAAAAAATAGGCATCCCGCGCGGGCGGGACTGGACCAGGGGCAATATCTTTAAAAACCTCCTGTCCCTGTCCTGGCCCCTTCTCATCGGTAACATACTCACCGGCACCGGCAGCATCATCGACATGTTCTGGGTCGGGCGGCTGGGGTCGGCCTCCGTCGCGGGAGTGGCCGTGTCGTACCTGCTCGTCCAGCTCCTGGACGCGTTCAAGATGGGCCTCGACATGGGGACGCGGGCGATGATCGCACACTTCGTCGGCGCGGGAGACTACAAGATGGCCAACCACGTGGCGCTGCAGGGCTACGTGGTAACGATCGGCTTCGCCGCCGTGGTAGGTACTATCGGAGCGCTGCTCGCAACACCTATCCTGCGGGTCATGGGGCTGGCCCCGGAAGCT
This sequence comes from uncultured Dehalococcoidaceae bacterium, assembly GCA_964595455.1. Lineage (GTDB taxonomy): Bacteria > Chloroflexota > Dehalococcoidia > Dehalococcoidales > RBG-16-60-22 > DAOUEG01. Next base: position 6,387 of record CAZQQL010000052.1, on the reverse strand, counting down.
GTCGCGGAAGGAGCGCCATACCTTCGTATACAATTCATCGGCATTATCACGATGGGCCTGATATGGCAGAACCAGGGCACCATGCAGTTTTCGGGTGATACCGTTGGTCCGCTGAAGGTGGCTCTGGTCTACCGTATCGTCCACCTGGTCCTCTGCCCGTTCCTGGTCTTCGGCTGGTGGATATTCCCGCGCCTGGGGACAGCTGGGGCTGCCTACACCGGCATCATCTCCGCCTCCATCGGCGCGACCATGGGGCTCTGGTTCCTGCTCAGCGGCCGCACCCGGCTGAAACTGACGTTCCGCAATTTCCGCCCTGATCCCAAAATGATCTGGCGCATCATCAAGGTAGGGGTCCCGGCCTCGATCACCGGCATAGAAAGGTCCCTCGGGCAGGTGGTCCTGACCTGGTTCATCGCGCCGTTCGGCACCCTTGCTATGGCTGCCCACGCGCTCGTTCTCCAGGTGACCATGCTCGTCAACATCGCCGGTTCCGGCCTGGGACAGGGCGCTGCGGTGCTGGTAGGTCAGAACCTGGGGGCGCGCCAGCCGGCGCGGTCCGAGAGGAGCGGTTGGCTTGGGGTGGCGTCATATACGGTGGTCGCGGTACTGGCCTCGATCGTCGTGTGGTTCTGGGGTGAGAACGTCCTCCGCATCTTCAATGACGAGCCGGACGTCCTCGTTATCGGTAAGGTGTTCCTCATGATCCAGGTACTCACCTTCCTGTTCTCCGGTCTCGAAGTCGTCCTGCAGCAGTGCCTCAACGGCGCCGGTGACACCATGCCGGTCATGCTCGTAACGCTACTCGGTTTCGGTGTACAGTTACCGCTCGCGTTCGTCTTGACGCGCTATACCGGCCTCGGCGTCAACGGGGCTTACTGGGCCATCGCCATCGGCACTATCGTCATGGCCCTCAGCTTCACGGCGTACTTCAAGATCGGGTTGTGGAAACGGAAGCGCCTTTAGGTTCTTCGGGCATCTGGCCCGCGGCATCCTTCCTCTGTCTCCTCTCCCCAACAACCTTGACCTCTTTACTCCCTCTCCGTAACGGAGAGGGCTGGGGTGAGGTAGCGGGAGAGGATTAAGGTGAGGGGTATCTCGCCAAAGGCGAGAGTTGATCCCTTTACCAGACTTCTCTGCCAACCGGCGGTCCCCAGTCCAGTTCTTGCGGCTGGTAGTCAGGCGGAATTCGGGACACTAGCTCATGGATGTCGATCTTCTTTGATGGTTTCATGTTTTCTTGTTCAGGCTCGTGACTATTCATGAAATCAACCTTCCCCAAAGTATCTCCCGTATCCGCGCATTACTCACCGGCACGACCCCATACTCCTGCTCCAGCACCCGCAGCGTGTCTTCCTCCTGCTCCCTATCGATGCCCAGTATCGCATCCCCCGCCAGAATAGGCATGAAGTCGCGTTCGTAAGCGTCGATGGCTGTCAATCCTACGCAGGCATTCGTGGAAAAACCCGCTAGCACCACGGTGTTCACATCCAACTCCCAGAGCCAGTCCTCCAGCCCCGTCCTGACGAAGGCGCTGTGATGGGTTTTGGTGATAAATATGTCAGTTTCAAGCCGGTGAATGCCGGGAGTTTCTTCGGCTTCCCCGGGCGGGTCACCGGTGTCGTCCGCCTCGTGCGCGGTCAGAATGTGGATGATCGGCAGTCTTTTTTCATGAAAGAAGTCCGCCAGTTCGTTGATGCCGGCCAGCAGTCCCGGCAGCTTCGCCTGCGTTGCCGCAGTCCGGAAAAACCAGCTTTGCATATCTATGATGAGAAGGGCGGGGTTGGTTTGAGGCATGGATTAAGTGAGTCTCTTAAGAATATGCTTAGCGAGGTTTTCATCAATCTCATCGTGTCTGGGGATGGCTTGACTGTTTCCTGTGACAGGGTTCTGATAGAGGTCATGGCGGGCGCCGTGCCTGACAAAAATGCAGCCCGCTGAAGAGAGTCTTTTAAGAAGCTCCTTGCGCTTCATACTTTCAAGTCTAGATACTTGACTTCATGACTATCGGGTACATCCTCTAAAGCCATGAGCAAGTAAGCATCCCTCATGTTCTCTTCGAGTTCTTCCAACGTCTCGCCCTGGGTCATGATATCAGGATACTCCAACAGCTTGCCGACCCAGAATTTGTCGCCTTTCCAGTAAATCATTCTTAGTTTTGTTTCCATATCCGATGCCTCCGGATATTCTCCAATAGTATAATAGCATACATTGCCATCCTTTAGGGCGGGTACGGCTTCGCTGCATCCGCAGCCGGGAGTTCCAACCGATTATGGCGCATTTGCAGCCTCTGACCAAATCTTCACCCTTGCCGTCGACGCCGTCACGGTAGTGGTTGATGCGGCCTTCTTTGACCCGCATCCCGTTGGGAGCGATGCGGGTCATATTCGTGGATAGATCCAGAACCGTCTTTTATAATGCTGATGCAATAGTAAAAGGCCAGTTATCTCATTCTCCAGTGACTCTACTGATTAAGCGAATACAAAGGTCTATATACCGATCAGTCCTTTTCGTCTTTTTTCTCTTCTCTGTTAACCTTCATAAATAAATAACAATACGCACTAAGAGGAATAAAACCAAACAAAAACAAAGGTAGTGAATTATAAAACAAAAACATTATCCAGCTGGTAATCCAAATAATAAGAAGAATGCCTATTGCTACTATTTGTTTTCTATGGGAAGAGTTTGTCGATCTAGCCCATCTTCTATATGTGTAAAAACAACCGTATATCATCAAGATACCTAATATTAATATTTTTCCATCGAAATTCATGTGCCCTCTGAATTCATTGTTGCGCATCTAGCCAATCAGCTATCCCCCGAAGGCCGTCAGGTCCTACGGCAAAGGCTGCCACTATAATCAATGTTCCCCAGCCTGCTGTTCTAGACTTACTCCTACAAATAACAATGCAGCGTATATTATATCCGAGGAAATTTGCCCCTACCGAAAATATCAATACCATTTGCCACATGCCTTAGCGCATCAGCGAAGGTCATTGGTTTTGGAGGACTATAAAGTCGCCAAACATACGGCATTCTGTTAAAATACCGGTCGACAAGACTATTATTTGAAGCCAGCTTAGACAAAAGTACATTACCTCTACTGAATTCGTCATGTGTCTCCCATAGGAACCATTCATCTTTGTTGTTGATTAAAATACCTCGGGAGCTATCCCATAGGTCATATTTGTCGTATCCCATTCCGTTCTTAGATGTAATAATCAACAGCAACATCATCGTTTATTATTCCTAAAATTGAGCCTGTTCTCCGCAAGCCTCGAGTAAGGCTTCCCGGCTTGGATAATACGGTGTTGAACTACCATCAGGGGCAATCAATTTATATCCATTTTCATCTATGCAAACTGTGTACGTAACGTCCCCGATCGTTATTGTATCGCCACTTTCAAGGTATCCACTTGGGTCATTATACTTCAACGGATTGTTCAGGCAATAACTGTACCGGTTGAAATTCTGCGGATTCCACGGTCTGGCAATTAGAATACCCGGGCTGATAAACCTCCCTATCAGTGCATCATAATACCGTGAATTGTAGAAGTAAAGGCCTGTTTCATCCAGGCGCTGGCCGGTAAAGAGCCGGTCCGTGGGTACCTCTCCTTCTAACAACTCACCATAACGGTTCGATTAAAAAAAAGTGACAAAACACCCTTTACAACCCGCCGTACCGTGCGGTATACTGGTATTCCGTACATATGTACTAACTTAAAGGAGGTCTAACACTAATCCGCCGTCCCAAAGGATACCGCAGTAGCGGCTCATCAAGGTGAACTATGGCCATCAAAACTGAATAGCCTGAGCGTAAGAATGCCCGTCTGGTTTCACATTTTCGCTTCCCACCCTCGGTTTCCTGTATAATACAGGTGAGGAACCGAGAATGACCGGATACTGTGATACGTTTCAACGCCCTATCAACTACCTCCGCATCTCCGTGACGGACCGCTGCAACCTGCGGTGCGTCTACTGTATGCCTGAGGGCGGCGTGCCGATGATGTCCCACGCGGACATCCTCTCCTACGAAGAGATCATCGCCGTGGTTAAGGCGGCCACTGAACTGGGGATCAATAAAGTACGTCTCACCGGCGGTGAACCGCTCGTCAGGATGGGCCTGTCAGAACTCGTCAAGCAGCTTGCCGCCATAGACGCCATCAACGACATCTCCCTGACCACCAACGGTATCCTGCTCGCCAAATACGCCGATGAACTCAAGGAAGCGGGGCTGGACCGCGTCAACGTCAGCCTGGACACCCTCAATCCGGAGAAGTTCCGTTCCATTACCCGCCTCGGCAGCCTGGAAGATACGCTTCGAGGCATCGAGGCCGCCCACGACGCCGGACTGGAACCGGTCAAGATCAACGTGGTCGTCATGGCCGGCGTCAACGAGGATGAGATCGTCGACTTCGCCCGCAAGACCCTCGAAGACGGCTGGCACGTCCGCTTCATCGAATACATGCCCGTCACCGACGGGGGAAACGGTCAACACAGCCTCGTGTCCGTGGCCGATATGCGCAAACACATCGAGACACTCGGGGAACTGACCCCGTTTAAAGTCAGCGTCGGCAACGGGCCGGCCAAGTACTTCAAGCTGCCGGGCGCCAGCGGCACCATCGGCTTCATCACTCCAGTCACCGAACACTTCTGCTACCAGTGTAACCGTCTCCGGCTGACCGCGGACGGCAAACTGATGCCGTGCCTGCTCCGGGAGACGGAAATAGATATGAGAGGGCCGCTCCGGGAAGGTGCTTCCCGCGACGAACTGAAAGACCTTATCCAGGCGGCCATCCTGGCCAAGCCTGCCGGTCACCAGCTCGTTGAAGGCGGCGGGCGCCAGCACAGACCGTTCTCGCACATAGGGGGCTGAACATGGCGGAACTATCGCATATCGACGACGCCGGCCGACCTCACATGGTGGACGTCAACGCCAAAGCGGATACCGTGCGCACAGCCATCGCAAAAGGCCTCGTGCGGATGCAGCCGGAAACGTTCAGGCTGATCATGGGCGGCGGTGTGAAAAAGGGCGATGTCCTGACCGTAGCGCAGCTCGCCGGCATCATGGGCGCTAAGCGCACGCCGGACCTCATCCCGCTCTGCCATCCCCTGCTCATCGGCAGTGTGGCGGTGGAGTTCAAGCCGGACGAGAAAGACAGCTCGATAGAGATAACCGCGACGGTGGAATGCACCGGCAAGACCGGCGTCGAGATGGAGGCCCTGACCGCTGTGTCCGTGACGGCGCTGACCGTCTACGACATGTGCAAAGCTGTTGACCGCGGCATGAAAATAGAAAATATCCGGCTCGTGCACAAGAGCGGCGGCAAGAGCGGTACCATCGACCTCGAATAGGGCCCTTTTCGGCTTCTCAATAAGAGGAAAAAAAGGACGTATACACCGGCAGTCATTATTGGCCTTGAACCCTGAGTGGTTAATGTTGTATACTAATCCACCAAGTACATTGGGGGTGCAGCATGAAATTATCTTGTCTCCAGGAAAACCTCAACCGGGGCCTCAACATCGTCGGGAGGGCGGTTGCTACCCGAACGACATTGCCCATCACCAACAATGTATTGCTGGCGACGGATGAAGGCCGCCTCAAACTGGTTGCCACGAACCTGGAGATGGCCATCTCCTGCTGGATCGGCGCCAAGATAGAAGAAGAAGGCTCGATCACCGTCCCGGCCCGGCTGCTGACGGAATTCGTCAGTTCCCTGCCCAATGATACGATCGATATGAACCTTTCCCAGCAGACCAAAACGCTCGGACTGAAATGCGCCCGGTTCGAAGCCCGCATCAGCGGCGTGGACGCCCGCGACTTCCCGCCTATTCCCGGCGTCGATGACGGCATCCGCTCCAAGGTGGAAGTGGACGAACTGCGGCAGGGCATCGCCCGCGTCGTGTTCGCAGCCGCGACGGAAGAGTCACGCCCGGTCCTGACCGGCGTCAGTTCCAAGTTCGAAGGCAACACCCTGACCATGGCCGCCGCGGACGGGTTCCGCCTGGCGGTCTACAAGCTGCCCCTCGCCGATAAGGTCAAGGAAACCGCCGAGGTCATTATTCCCGCCCGCACCCTGGCGGAACTGAACCGGCTTGTCGGCGACCAGGAAGAACCCATCGATATCACCCTCAATCCCGGCAAGAGCCAGGTCCTCTTCCGCACCAAGAGCGCGGAGCTGGTCTCCCAGCTCGTTCAGGGAACGTTCCCCAATTACGGGCAGTTGATACCGCAGAGCTACGCCACCAGGGTCATAGTCAACGTGGCGGACTTCCTGCGGGCTACCCGTACGGCCTCCATCTTCGCCAGGGATGGCAGCGGCATCGTCCGTCTCATGATCGCTCCCGGCACCGAGTCCGGCCCCGGCAAGCTGTCAATCTCAGCCCGGT
>CAZQQL010000051.1:0-22980 GCA_964595455.1 uncultured Dehalococcoidaceae bacterium | reverse complement strand
GGAACGGTGGCCGGAATTGGTTCGGATTCGCCCTTATGGTGCAGCGTCCAGGCGCCGCCGAGATCGAGAACCTGCATGAGCCCTCCTTGTAATGCGGACCGGTAGAATCAGTCCAAGTATAAATCGTTTCCGGGAAGGACTCAAAAAGAAAGGCCCCGCCGGGACGGGGCCTGAAAAGAATTTGTATGTGTTACTGGACGGTGACGGTAAGTACGAGCGTCCAGGTTGCCTTTTCGCCGCCTTCCCAGGGCTGGCCGTACTCGAAGTACAGCACCGTTTCCCCGGCGGCCTGCGCGGTAAACGTCCACTGCTCCAGTCCTGCCTCACCAACCTGGTTCTGCCCCTGCCCCTGGCCATTGCCCTGACTGCCGGGTTCGACATATTCATGGCTGGTCTGGACTACCGTCCCGTTGACGGAAAACGGCACGTCCTCATTCCACTGATACCCGGTCGAGGCATTCGAGCACAGGCTCACCGTGAACTGCTCTCCCAGAGGGACAGTAATGTTCCCGGTCCTGGCGTTCTGAGCAGCAAATTCGTCACAGCAGACGCTGAAGCAGTAGCAGTTCTCGTCCTGGTTGTCTTCATCGCCGTTTTCCTGTTCGTTATCCGGCTGCCCCTGGTGTTTCACGTCGATAGAGAGCTTGATGACCGGTTTGATCATGACCTTGCCGTTACCGGTGAAGATGACCGACTTCTCGGCATCGAAGTCCAGCAGCAGCTCGGTGGTCTCACCTTCGACGATATCGAACGGCCGGACGATCTTGATTTCGCCGCTGTTCACCGTGGCATCGCGGGTCTGCCCGTCCGCCGTAGATACCTGCGCCGCATCGACGGCCAGCCTGACCTGGGTGTACTTCCCGGCCGTTACGTTGGCGCTGCCGAAGAGTGCCTGGATGTCCCTGAAGTGCAGCAGATCGAACGTGGTCATGTTGCCGGTAATGGGAATGTCTATCCATTCCCCGCCGTCCCCTGACTGCTGTTCCTGTTCCTGGGTCTGGTTGCCGGTACCGGATTGCTGCTGCTCCTGTTCGGTCTCGGCGCGGTGTACCCGCAGACCCGATACGGTGACGACGACGGCAGTGATCTCTTCATCGGGCGGCGCATCCGTGACATATACCGTGATCGTCCCGGTGGCAGTCTCGCTGTTGCCGGTCGTGGTCGTGGGATTGGTCGTTATCGATGCTGTCGATGCACTCGTGGTCGTACCTGCAGCGGTCGTTGTCGCAGCCGGGGCCGTGGTACCGGCGCAGCCGCTGAGGACCAGAACCAGCAGACTGAAACAGACCAGGCCGGCCAGCAATTTGCTGATGATGTGGTTTTTCATATCCACCCCTCCATGATTGTTTCACAGTGTACAACGTAGCTATATGCCTAATTGTTACATGGTACCTTTGAGGGGTGTAAATGTGGATGGACTGGAAAGGTTATGCTTGCTGTTTCCCGAGCAGCCGGTCCGCTTCCCTTATCCGCTCCGGAATGGCGATGCTCCGCCCGCAGGCGCGGGCGCAGGAACCGCACTCGTCACACAGGGACACGTCATGGCCTTCCAGTCTGTACAGCCGCCGGGGGATATCAAGGTTCCCGTACATCACAGCATCGTTGAAAAGTTCGAAGATGCGCGGGGCATCGATGCCATTGTGGCACGGCATGCAGGCGCGGCAGGTATCGCAGTTCACCGGGCGCCGCCCCCGGTAAGCGTCCCGTACCCGGCTGACGAGCACTTCGTCCCGGATGGACAGGCAGCCTTCCCGGGCCTCCTCCGCCAGCGCCAGGTTCTCCCGAACTTCTGCAACGGAATTCATATCCACGACCGCCGTGCTGACCTGCCCGTGGTGCCAGACCCAGCCCAACGCCCGTGCGGCAAGTGAACGGTCCCTGCCGGTGTTCCACATCGCCGCTATGTTGTCCGGGACATTCCGTACCAGTCGCCCGCCTTTGAGGGGTTCCGCCGCGATGATCGCCAGCCCCTTCTGAGCGGCGTAGCTCAGCCCGCTCGTGCCGGGAAGATGATCGTCATCCATGAAACTGTAGGCAAATTCGGCAAATGACCAGCCATCGTACCCATCGACGACCTGGCGGAGGTACAGGAACTGGTCCCGGAAGGAAAACCCGAAGGCGCCCACGTTTCCTTCGGCCACAGCCCTTTCGAAGGCCGCCAGGATACCCGATTTCTTCACGAGAGGCCAGGTCTGCCGGTCGATCCCGTCTACCATGAGGAAATCGACAGACCCTCGCCGCAGCCATTCGGCGCGTTTTTCAATGAACGTTGGTATATCGCCCGGCGTAATATCCAGGCGCGCGGGCAGCTTCACACAAACCCTGACATCGGCCCCTGCCGTCTCCCCCGCAAGGCGGCAGATACGCTCCTCCTCATCAGGCTCGTTATACCGGCATTCGATATAGTTGACACCGCCCTCCACCGCCGCCCGCACGGCCTCTTTCGCCTCATTATCGTCCGCCGGCAGACACAGCGTGCCCAGCCCCAGCGCCGAGATTTGCCAGTCGAGTTTACCAAATTTCCGGTATTTGATACTACACTCTCCTGAGTTCCCCGGGAATGCAAACAAAGTTTTCCCGCTTCCTGCTATCGTCTCCCTTCCGAAAGGGAGGCCGGGGTGGGTTTCGCTCTAACCTCACAGATGCACATACTCGATATCGGGTGTGACCGGCGTCCCTGCCGATCCGCGGGCACGGAGGCCCGCGCTACCCATCAGGTGATTCTCTACACCTCAATGAGGAGAAACCATTCTATTGAATACGGATGGGTTTCGTACAGGAAGTCTCCGCTCATCCAGAGCCTATCGAAGGACGAGCGGAGACTCAGTTTTAGCTTTAAGCCTCAACCCACGGCGAAGCATGCTCGCCGCTCAGGCAGATAACCATGAACGCGTACGGCTTGTCTACCCAGCGGGTTATCAGCGGCAGGTGCGGGAAACCCTCCGGACAAACGGCCACGGTCGGCTTATTGAACACGTGCCGTTCGTAATCCGGCCCCATGCCCAGCTCCAGTTCCGCGCCCAGGTAGTTCAGGTCATCAGGGTCCATGCCGGCAAAGCAGAGGATTTCCGCTTCCGGGTGGGTATGGGCTTCACCGCCGCGGTGCCACTTGCCGCACCGGCTGTAGAAGCCCCAGGTAAAGTTGACCTTGAAGCCTTCCAGGTCCGGCCCGTACAGCCAGACGATCTGGTCGCCGTTGCCCGGCCCAACGCCGAACTCCGCCGGCCGCATGATGCCGTCCCGCCCGATCACGCCGGGCATCCGGCCCTCGTCAGCCTTGTCTTCGACGGTCGTGATCATTTTCTTTATGAGCCGCTGGTACTTGGTGCCTTTCGTCGTTTTGCCGAGTTTGGAAGCCGGTATGGCCTCAGCCTTGTACTCCGGTCCCAGCCCGATGCTGTAGTGCGCTATCGGCATGTCCAGCTTCTTGACCTTCGCCGGTCCGTGGGGCGTACCAGCCGGGATGAGCACCACGGTTGGGTCGGTAAAAGTATGCTCTTCCCGTTCCTCACCGATCTCGATGGAGACTTCAGCGTGCAGCTTTAAGATACTGGAGCGGTCGGTGCCTTCGAAAACGAGCAGTTCATCGAAGGGGTGGACGAGAGCGCCTTCCATGGGATGGAATGTGACTGGTTTCTTGACATAACCGAAGGAAAAGTGGGCGTTGAAACCCTCCATGTCCTTCGCTTCCATCCAGACACGCTTATCGGGGTACAGCCCCACCGGGGCATCCTTGACAACCATGTTCTTGATCAAATGGGCGAACTCTTTCTTGACGACCATGCTTCGGACTCCTTTCCCGGTACGAATTCGCGTAAATATTACATCAGACAACGATATGTTGCAATGAAAGACGGCTATGATTCAGCGGAATATTTCGCCGTCTTCGGGTCGCTGTTCCTGAAATGTGCGATGCGGATGCGTTTCATCTTGTCGTTCTCATCCATCGTGTACATGACCCAGTTTGTCATGATCGTGATGGCGCCCTTTTTCCATTTACCCGTCGGGTCTTCTTTAAAGGTATGGAACTCGGTATAAAGCTCGACGAACATCAGGTTGCCCTGCGTCATGAAGTCGCCCAGTTCAAGGATTTCCCGCGTGTGGGCATGGAGCGCCTTGTAGTTGGCGATAAATTCCGCCCGGCCGTGCAGGATTTTCGCCGGTGCGTATGGACCATACGCGTCATCGAAGTACTCCACCGTGATGTCATCGGCGAAGTAGCTTGTCAGTGGCTCGTACCGCTTGTTGTTGAAATGGCCGATGTAAACCAGAAATTGCTCTCGATTCATGCTTACCTCCTTTATCGTATATCGACATTGATTGTACTCCGTCATCGCAGGTACGGCAACCCGTGTCAGCAGACACGTCATCGCGAGTCTTTCCGCAGAAGGACGTGGCGATCTCAATGACTGGATTAGCGTCATGATGGTAAACAAGTAAAACCTAAGAGCTGGCGGGACTTTGACTTTTGACCTTTGACCTCCTAATATTACATAGATATACGATGCATCCGCCCCAAATGTAGTAAAGGTAACTATGCCTGATTACACGCCGATCCAGGAACTGACTTCGCTCAAGGGCAAGACCGCCGTTGTTACCGGCGGCGCTGCCGGTATCGGTCACGCCATCGCCTTGAGGCTGATGGAGGCCGGGGCGGCCGTCTTTCTTGCGGACATCGATGAGCGCGAAGCCGCCGTTGCCGCCGTCAACTTCATCGAGATGGGCTTCTGCGCCCGCTCCGGCTACTGCGATGTTGCCAACGAGGAGAGTGTCAAGAGCATGGTCCGGTGCGCTGCGGATGTGCTCGGCGGCATCGATATCCTCGTCAATAACGCCGGCATCTACCCCCGCAAGGCGCTGGAAGAGACCACTGCCGCCGACTTCACGAAGGTGCTGGACGTCAACCTGACCGGCACGTTCCTCTGTACCAGGTACGTCTCGGATGTCATGAAAGCCGCGGGCAAACCCGGCTGCATCATCAACCTCGCCTCCATCGAAGCCTTGCACCCTTCCTCCACCGGCATGTCCGCCTACGATGCCTCCAAAGCCGGCGTGGTCATGCTGACGAAGAGCCTGGCTAAAGAGTTAGGCAAATACGATATCCGCGTCAACGTCATTGCCCCCGGCGCCATTCTCACCCAGGCCATCACATCCGGCGTTTCCCCGGAGAACCGCACCACCGAATCACCGGCGGAAGCCCGCAGGGAACTCAAGCGCTTCATGTCCCGGATGCTCCTCGGCCGCCTTGGTGACGCCGACGACATCGCCCGCGTGGCCCTCTTCCTGGCCTCGGACATGGCCTCCTACATCACCGGCCAGATCATCGTCGTGGACGGAGGCTACCTTATCTCTTGAGCCTCGTTGTCATTCTGAGTCCCGATCCTATCGGGGCGAAGAATCCGTACCTCCGAAAATAAAAACATTAAATAACAGAGTTGCCGCCAAGCCCGTCAATAGTACTCTATCGCCTTCCTTGAAAAGGAAGGTGGGGTAGGATTTACTTTACAACAGATATAAAACAAGGAGTTGCCGCCAAGTACCGGTAAATAAAGTCTTTCGTCCTCCTTTCGAAAGGAGGATGGAGGTGGTTTCATACCAAACAGTTTGCGTAATAGAACCCGTCTTGGCTATACTGGAAAACAAGAATAAGAGCAGAAACGTGGTCTCATCGGGCCTTCGATAGCAACGATTTAGAGTCATGGCGATTACCGGTAAAAATACCAGCCTCAAAACCCTGGAAAAATTCAAGGAGATCAACCGGACGTTCCCGCATACCGCCCAGATACAGGAACACAAGGCGAGCGGGAACAAGGTCTTCGGCTGGCTCTGCACCTACGTCCCGGAAGAGGTCCTCCACGCCGCCGGCATCCTGCCGGTCCGCATTACCGGCTACGATAAAGAAACCGACCTCGACGACGGCAATGCCTATCTTTATGTCAATAACTGCTCGTTCTCCCGGAGCTGCTTCCAGATGGGGTTCAGCGGCGAGTACTCGTTCCTCGACGGCGTGGTCGGCGGCTCCACCTGCGACGGCGCCCGCCGCCTCTTCGATGTCTGGCGCAGCTACATCGGTACCCCCTTCCATCACGTCATTTCCGTCCCCCGCAAGTACACGGACGCCGCCCTGAACCTCTATACCACCGAAGTGTCCCGTTTCCAGGAGCACCTCGAAGAGTTCCTCGGTGAGAAAATACCTGACGAAAATATCCGCGATTCCATCCTCCTCTACAATGAATCGCGCCGCCTGCTCCGCGCCCTGTATGAGTTCCGCAAGAAGGACGCGCCGCCCATCACCGGCGCCGAGACCATGGAGGTCTCCAACGCCAGCTACCGCATGCCCAAGGAGCTTTTCAACGAGTGGATGAAGGAACTCCTGGCTGAACTGGCCGCGTCCGACAACGCGTATCGAGGCCGCGCCCGCCTCATGGTGACCGGCAGTGTCCTGACCAATGCGGAATTCATCGCCTCCATCGAGAACGAGGGCGGCCTCGTTGTGACGGACGAACTCTGCACCAGCACCCGCTACTGGGGCGATCTCGTTAACCTGGAAGGTTTTGCCAGCGTCCAAGAAGCCCTCGCCTACCGCTACCTGAACAACTTTCCCTGCGCCCGCATGTTCCCGTCTGATGAGCGCTTCGACCGCATCATCGACTACGTCAAGGAGTTCAAGGTGGACGGCGTCGTCAGCCAGATCGTCCGCTACTGCGTCCCCTACGCCCACGACCTTCCCCTGCTGACAAAGCGCCTGGCGGACATCGGCGTTCCCACCCTCGGGCTGGACCTGGAGTTCGGCACGTCCGGTTCCGGCCAGATCGCCACCCGCGTGCAGGCATTCCTTGAAATGATCGAGGCGAGGAAGAAATGACGACACCGATGCCCAACAAGGTCATGTCCATTATCCGCGCCTGCCGCCTGATCAAGCGGATGACGGCCGCCAATCCCAACGCTCGCAAATCCCAGGTGCTCTATTACCAGATGCTCATCGATTATTTTACCCGCCTTCTCAACGCCAGAGAGAACGGCGACTTCATCGCCGCGCACACGGTGTTCTTCCCCTCGGAGATCATCTACGCCATGGGACTCGTCCCGATGCACACGGAAACGACCACCTGGATGACGTCCCTGTTTACCGGCGAGTGCAGCGACATCCTGTCCGCCGGTTCCAGCCTCGGTCTTGCTTCCGAGATCTGTACGCCTCATCGCGGCCTTGCCGGGGCATTCGCCCAGAAGGCGCTGCCGAGACCGGACGTCATGCTGTGGTCCAACATGGTCTGCGATAACACCGCCAAGAGCGGCGAGATGATCATGGAACTCTGTGACTGCCCCGGGTATTTCATCGACCGCCCCTTCCAGGCTTCCGCGGACGAGAAGGCCTACCTCGCCGGGGAACTGCGCGGTATGGTGGATTTCCTCGAGCAGCACTCCGGCCGGAAGATGGACTGGGACAGGCTCTCCGAGACCGTCGCCCGGATGGACCGGCAAATCGAACTTGTCCGCAAGGTCAACGAACTCCGCAAGGCCGTGCCGACGCCGCTGGCCCCGACCGGTTTCCTGGAACTGGTCACCATCGATTACCTCTTCCCCGGCCAGCCGGAAGCCATCACCTACCTGGAAACGTTGCTCGGTGAACTCGAATCAATGGTGAACCAGCATAAAGGCGCCGTCCCGGACGAGCGTTTCCGTCTGATGAGCCTGTTCATCCCGCCCATGTACCTCATGGCCTTCCTGGAGAAGATTTCCATCGAATATGGTGCGGTCAGCGTCATCGAGCCGTTCTTCACCTACTGGGGCGAGGGAAAACTCGATCCGGCGAAGCCGCTGGAGAGCGTCGCCGAGAAGTCCTACATGATACCGGAAGCCCGGATGTACGGCCCCATGGACGACCGCGCCCTGGGCAGTATTACAAAATGCGTGGAAGACTATAAAGTAGACGGAGCAATCTACTACGCGGACGTGGGTTGCCGCCATTCATGCGCCACGATCAAGCTGTTCAAGGACACCCTCAACGACGCTGATGTCCCCGTCCTTACCCTTGACTGCGACGTGGTGGATCCCACCGTCACCAGCCAGGAAGAGTTCCGCGAAAAGCTCGAGCGCTTCTTCGAACTGCTGGAGGACCGTTAAAATAGTGATCTGCTCATCCTGAGCCTGTCGAAGGATGAGAGACTGAATAACGACGTAAGCGCCGGTGGTTCGACAGGCTCACCACGAGCGGCACTATTCCATCAAATGACCAAAAAAGCGATCGGCATAGACATCGGCAGCCTCACTACCAAGGCCGTCATCATGGAAAACGGCAGCGTGCTGGCCTCCGCGCTCGTCCCCTCCGGAGACGAGGCCGAGACCTCCGCCCGCGCCGCCCTGGACGAAGCAACCCGCCTCGCCGGGATATCCCTTAACGGGGACGCCTGCATCGTCACTACCGGCCTCAACGCCAAGGAGATCACCTTCAAGGACCAGCAGAAGGCCATTACCACCTGCCTCGCCCGCGGCGTTGCGTACCGGCTGCCGTCCGCCCGGCTCATCGTGGATATCGGCGCGGAGAGCAGCACCGTGGTCAAGATCAACGACCGCGGCCGCGTCGCGGACTGGGCCAACCATGACAAGTGCGCCGCCGGTACCGGTCTCTTCCTCCAGCAGATGGCCAAGCTGATGGAAGTCCCGCTGCAGGAAATGGCGGAGATTTCCCTTAATGCCGAGAAGGGCGCGGACATCACGCCTACCTGCGCCGTCTTCGCCGAATCTGAAGTCATTTCCCACATCCACCGCGTCCCGCCGACGCCCAAGGCGGAGATCGCCCTGGGTATTTTTGATTCCGTCGTTTCCCGCATCATGTCCATGTGCAAGCGTGTCGGCATCGCCCGGGAGGTCGCCATGACCGGCGGGGTCGCCCTGAACCGCGGCATCGTCCATGCACTGGAGCGGGAACTCGGGTTCGGCGTGCTCATCGCGGAAGAACCGCAGTTCGTCGCCGCCGCCGGTGCCGCCGTCCTGGCGCAGGAAGCCATCGATAAAGGAGCCATCGCATGATATTCGCCGGCATCGATATCGGCTCCCGCGCCGCCAAGGCCGTCGTCATGAAGGACGGCAAGATAGCATCATCCGCCATCCGCGATACCGGCGCGGAGAGCGTCCGTACCTCCGAGTCCCTCCTCGCCGTTGTGCTGGAAGGCGCCGGTATCCGCAAAGAAGACATCGATTACACCGTCGCTACCGGCTACGGCCGCGTCCTCGTCCCGTTCGCGCAGGAGAACGTATCGGAGATCAGCGCCCATGCCAAAGGCATCACCTGGTACTTCCCCGGCGTCCGCACTATCCTGGACATGGGCGGGCAGGACTGCAAGGCCATCAACTGCGACGCCAACGGCGATGTGACCAACTTCGTCATGAACGACAAGTGTGCCGGCGGCACCGGCCGCTTCCTGGAAATGATCGCCGACGTCCTCGGTCTGAAGCTGGAGGAGGTCGGCGACGTAGCCCTGCAGTCAAAGCATCCCATCCCCTTCAACACCATCTGCGCCGTGTTCGCCAAGACGGAAGCCCTCGGCTACTACCGTAAGGGTGTCGCCAAGGCGGACATCCTCGCCGGCCTCAACGAGGCCATCGCCACGCGTTCCCTGAACCTGCTCAAGCGGGTCACCATCCAGGAGCAGTTCGCTATCACCGGCGGCATCTCCAAGAACAAGGGCATGGTCGCCAAGCTGGAGGAGAAGGTCGGGCTGAAGCCGATGCTCTGCGATGATCCCCAGCTCTGTGGCGCCCTCGGGGCGGCTCTCTATGCCGAGGAGCGTTTCAAGGGCGGCGGCGCGACCATGAAGAAGGTGCAGTACGGCTACAGCGACGGTACCGGCGAGTATTTCATCACCATCGATACCGAACTCTGTAACGGCTGCGGGGACTGCATCGAGGCCTGTCCCGCCGGCATCTATATGATGAGCGAGAACGGCGGCCGCCCGACGGCCATCGTCCGGGAAGACCTCCGTAAACGGCTCTCCTTCTCCTGCCCCGGCGCCGAAGCCTGCCGGCAGAAGAACGGGCAGACTTGCCGCGCCGCCTGTACCCAGAAAGCCATCAGCCTTAGCTGGTAGTCAGGGGGTCAGCGATGACAACTCAGGGTCCCGGGCCGCTCCGGATAGCGGTCGATGCCATGGGTGGAGAAAATGCCCCGGTGGAGACCGTCAAAGGCGCGGTGAAAGCCGCCCGAGAACTCGGGGTAAAGGTCCTCCTCGTCGGGGACAAGCCCGCCATTGAGACCATCCTCGTCAGCCTGGACAGGACCGGTCTTTCCATTCGCATCGTCGAAGCCACGCAGATGCTCGTCGATGGTGAAGACCCCATACTCGGCGTCCTGCAAAAACCGGACAGTTCCATTGCTCTTGCCACACGTCTCGTCCGGGACGGGGAAGCCGATGCCGTGGTCAGCGCCGGCGTGCTCGGCGCTACGATGGTCGCCGCCATGCAGTACCTGCGCACCATGCCCGGCATCGAACGCCCCATCGCGGGCGGAATCCTCCTTTCCCTGGCCCCGAAGACCGTCGTCCTGGACCTCGGCAACAA
Organism: uncultured Dehalococcoidaceae bacterium; assembly: GCA_964595455.1. Classification (GTDB taxonomy): domain Bacteria; phylum Chloroflexota; class Dehalococcoidia; order Dehalococcoidales; family RBG-16-60-22; genus DAOUEG01. The sequence continues at coordinate 12,423 of CAZQQL010000051.1, read as the reverse complement.
TATCGGCGTCCAACCCTATAGCTACGTTGATTTCGCGGCAGCCGGGTGCGTCTACGCCCAGACGTTCCTCGGCATCAACGACCCCTCCGTCGGCCTCCTGAACACCGGGAAGGAGGCGGACAAGGGCACTGATACGACGAGAGAAGCCTTTGCCCTGCTGAAAAAGAGCGGCCTCTCCTTTGCCGGCAATGTGGAAGGCCAGGATATCATCAGCGGCCGGGTCAACGTGCTGGTGACCGACGGCTTCACCGGGGACGTGCTCTACAAGCTCACCGGGGCACTCGGCCGGGCCGTCAGCAAGTGGCTGGCCAACGAGTTCAAGGACAAGATCGACCCCGTCGAACTGAAAAAGTCCGCCCAGAAACTCCAGGGACTGATCAGCCCCTCTCAAGCCGTCGGCCGCGGCCCGTTGTGGGGAGTTAACGGCGTTTCGACCGTAGCCCCGCCGGACAGCACCGCCGAGCAGATAATGCACACCATCAGCCAGGCCAGGCAGGCCGTCGAGAACGGGTTCGTGGAAAAGCTGCGGACGGCCCTGGAAAAAGCCCATGCCGCTATCGGCCGGCAGGTGGTACAATAACAGTAACGAAACAGACCGCGGAGGAGCCTATTATGCCGGACGGAACGTATTTCCACCCCTCACGCATGGTGAACCATTACTTCGCCCTCGAAGACGAACTGAGGCAGACCAAAGAACGGCTGGCGGAACTGGAGCAGAAGCTCGGGCAGCAGGCCGTCATTTTCCACGAGATACCCCGCACGGAGATCAAGGAGACGATACGGAAGATCTACCTCGAGGACGGCACACTACTCTATTCGGACATCGTTCAGAAGGCCAATCTCTGCCCGGCCGTGGTCATCGAACTGTTCGACGAGCTGGCCCTGGAGAGCGGCGTCCCGCCCCAATAGCGGCTATTAAGCCGCTTCGAGCAGCCCCGGCAGTTCCGCGATGTCCCGCATGACCCGGTCCGGTCTCACCTTACTGTCCGCCGGGACACCGTTCCCGGCATTGTCCAGCCAGACGGTGAAGATGCCAAGCGAACTTGCCGGCGCGAGGTCGCGGTCCAAGTCGTCCCCCACCATCCAGGCTTCCCGGCCGGTCGCGTTCAGAGCGTTGAGGATGTGGAGGAAGCCGTCCGGTTCAGGCTTGCCGGTCCCGAACTCCCCTTCGATGACGATGCAGTCGAAGTACGGCTCCAGGGCAAACCGCTCCAGCTTGGCCCGCTGCATATTTGCAGCCCCGTTGGTGATCAGCCCCAGCTTGTAACCACGCTCGCGGAGCAGGGTCAATACTGCCAGGGTTTCCGGGAACAGCTTGGTCGCGACTTCCCTGCGATGGCTGAACTCGTCGGCGAGCTTGTGGGCGAGGGCTTCGTCCCCGATTCCCAGCTTCTGAAGCGCCATTCCGACCAGTATCCGCCGCGCCTTGAAGAGGTCCAGCCGCCCGGTGCGATGGCGTTCCGGGTCGCTCCAGTACCAGTCCCCGGTCTCGCGGATGGCGCGATAGAGCTCCTCATGGGGTACGCCGCACAATCCCTCGTATTCCCGGCAGAGGTCGGTCCAGAGGGTGGGTGTGGCGGAACTCCAGGCGATGAGCGTATCATCGAGATCGAAGATAATGACTTTCGGCTTTGGCACGGTTCCATTATGGAGGGTCAGGAGCGGGAGTGTCAAAGGAGGGGTCATTCGTTTTGTAAAAAGTAATGTTAACCACCACTTCTCACGCTCAGGGCCGGATTTATTAAAGACCGTACTTCACCCTGGAAAGCCGCGCTGCGATTTTCCTTTTTCCGGCGGCGTCATACCCGGTTTTTTCCGGTATGGCGCCCGATATTCAGTTGGTTCCTCCTTTCCCGCCTGATGCGAGTATGTTGCGGGTAGATTATAGAACATGCGTTCTTTATCTGTCAAGGATGTTTTGTCACTTTTATACTCCATCTAGAAAAATGAGAGTTCAATCAGATTGATAATATGCAGTATTTATAATATGCTTATTTTATCATTAGGATAGGTCGCTAGTAGTTATGTATAGTTTATTTTCAGTGCGGAATTTTCGAGGTTTTAAAGATTTTTCTTTAAGTAATCTGAGTAGGATCAATTTGATTTCAGGAAAGAATAACGCTGGCAAGACAGCGTTATTAGAAGCAATTTGGTTTCATCACGGTCTAATTCCTGAATTAGCGATAAGGCTCAATCGATTCAGAGGAATATCAGAAATTAACCCAAGTGTACCTTGTCTAGAAATATTTCGGAATCTTGATATAAGTGAAAAAATGGAGCTATCCAGTGAACATAGCGTATATGGATACCGTAAACAAGTTGTTTATACACGCGAAGCTTCAACAATGGCATTGCAAGAAAATGGAAAGGATGAAGAGAGTAAGCAAGCAGGCTTACCTTTAGAAGGTATATCCAGAGATATCGTTGTCGACTATGATGAAAATGGACAATTAGGCTCCTCCATCGCCCAATTTACACCCGAAGAAGTCAGGTTTTTAAGAGATGAGAAACAACCGAAAAGAGCTTTGGGTCGTTTATTAGTATCAAAAAGGACATTAGGTAAGGAGGAAATAGAGGGTTTAGGTCAACTACAAATAATCGGCAAGGAAGAAGAGATTGTAAGTCTGCTTCAAACAATGGAACCTTCGGTTAAGAGGATATCGGTTATTGTTCGTGGAAACATCCCTTCCATTTGGGTTGATTCTGGCACTGGTACTTTGCTACCTATACAAATAATGGGGGATGGCCTTTCACGTTGGTTAACTTTTATTCTTGCGATATTGAGAGCCGAGAACGGATTGGTGCTTGTTGACGAGATTGAAAATGGAATTCATTATTCGGTGATGGCAAAAATCTGGCAAGCCCTCGCAAGTTTGGCCAATCAATACAACGTCCAAATTATTGCTACGACTCACAGTGCTGAGTGCGTTCGATTTGCCGTAAAGGCGTTCAATAATAATATTGCGGATGACTTTCGTTACTATAGAATTGAAAAGATGAAAGAAGAAACGAGAGCTATAAGTTATAACCATACTACGCTGGAAGCCGCTTTAGAAAGTGAACTAGAATTTCGATAATCGCGATGGAAATCCAAGCAACGAAAGTAATTACTGTAGAGGGTTATGACGATGAGTATTTAGTAAGTGAACTCATCGCATTTTTGGGTTTAAATGATATCCAAGTAGTACAATTCCAAGGAAATACTCAATGGGCAAATCATTTAGCTGCTCTGATAAAGACTCCAGGTTTTGAGATAGTCGAGAGTTTGGGGATCATTCAAGATAGTGATAGAGATTGCTCTAGTACCTTTCAGAGTATAAGCAATGCCTTAATAACAAACGGTTTGAATGTACCTTCTAAGACCTGTGAGATCACTGCCGGGAATCCGAAAATCATAGTAATGCTTTGGCCTTGTTACAACAGAACCGGAACTCTAGAAGATTTATGTTTGCAATCTGTCGCGGAGTATCCCGAGGCCAAATGCATAACTGCTTACTTCGAGTGTTTGAAGAGCATCTTAACTACGATGCCAAAGAATTTGTCAAAATCGAAAGTTCAAGCTTTCCTTGCATCCCGTGAAGAGGCATGCCCGCATTTAGGCATAGGAGCAAAGAAAAGATATTGGCCGTTTGAACATGATTCGTTCGACGAAGCAAAGCGGTTTATTTTAGCTTTATAGCTGAGGCTTCGTTGTTTACCCTCGGCCCGCTACCCTTCCCCGCTGACCTTCCGCAGCAGCCTGCGCAGTTCCTGCCACAGGGAGTTCGCGCCCCGGACCTGCTCGTCCTTGAGGATGGATTCGCCGTAGCGGACGTTTTCGTACGCGCCATCGATGTCTTCCAGCGGCGCGGCGACCTCCGGGATGTACCGCCCGATGCGCCGGGCGTACTCCTCCACCGTCTCGTGGGACTTGCGCGGGTACCCGGCTTTCACGCCCTCACGCTGTATCCGCCGGTAGATCTCCCGGATGTCCAGGTTGCCGGAGAGGTCGTCGCCTTCCCAGTGCTCGCGCGGCTTGCGCTTGATGGTGAACCGGTCCTTGAGGCCGTCCAGCATGGACTTGAGATCGCCCTTGAGGTCGGCCATGTCCCAGACCGATTCGTTGATCTCATCCACGTCTTCCCGCTGCTTCCTGTTGATGAACCGGGTGACCGCCCGTGCCAGGAAGTAGACGACAGCGGCGATGAGAAGAATGATGATGAACCACTTGATGGCCTCTTCCACCGCCGCCGGTATCCCTATCGTCTCCACCTGCCCGAAGATATCGCCCTGGGTCATGTTGCCGGAACCTTCCTGGCCCGGTTGTTCGTTCCGCAGCAGGCTGATAATGAGTTTGAGAATCCAGAAGATGGCTTCGAAAACATAGTTCAGCGGGATAGAGATGATTTCGATGACCTTATCGAAGAACCACCCGATGCCGCGCATCGCGCCGCCGATTGTATCGAAGAACTCCGGCGAGAACGCCGCGGCAAGGCCGAACCCGACCAGCACCATGCCGCCGATGACGCCGAGCATGATGGAAAGCCACCGCCACACCGAGGTCTGGGCGGCGTCTTCCTTGGCCATCGTCGCGCGCATGTTGTACAGGTGGCACACCGCGATGGCCAGCAGGCCGAAGAAGAAGAACGCGATGACGTTCCAGCCTATGCCGGCCCCCGGCGCCGAGAAGTTGTCCGAACCGGCGGTTATCTGCCAGACGATGAGCAGGACGATGAGCGCCGCCATACCGAGGATGAAGGAGCGGTAGATGTCCCTGAAGTAGGACGTCGTCCCGCCCAGGTTGATGCCCCGCCACCAGAGGTAGATGAGCGTGGCGAGGCCGAGGATGAAGGTGCTCGGGTTGCCGACCAGCTCGGCGAACAGGTTGCCGACGTGGGCGAACCAGCCCGTTCCTTCCGGCGGCGGGTATTCCAGCCGCAGCACCAGCGCAAAGACGATGATGCCGCTGCCGATGACGGCGGTGCGTATCCAGGCCAGTCGCCAGTGTTCGCGGTCCGCCAGGTAGCGCGTCAGTGCCAGGCCCAGCACCAGTGTCACGACGACAGATATCAGGTGGAGCGGCGGGCGGGCTTCCGACCACATCGGCCAGCCCCCGATCCAGGCCAGCCACGGGTAGACCCAGAAGGACTCCATCAGGATGACCGCCAGCGGGTACAGGACGACGCCCATCCAGTCGAACCGCTTTATGGAGTCACGCGCCGTCATTCGACTTCCTTCAAGCCGATCTTCGTCACGACGTTCCAGGCGGCTTCATCGGTGATATGGTAGACGGACAGGCCCCTCTGGGCGGGAGGAATCTCGCCGCCGACCTGCACCAGGCCGACACTTCGTCCCAGCCGCCGCATGTCCATGAGCGTGTTGATCAGCGGCTCGTCCGGCTGGGCGGAAATCGCCAGGATAGTGCTGCCGAACGGAAGGGCCGCGGCTTCCTGCCGGATGTACTTCGAGACGGTGATGTTCTCCACCTGGTGCACCTGGGACAGGGACTCCAGGATGCGTTCGAGCTGGGCCGGGTGCTGGCTGTGCGGCACGCGCACCAGCCCTCGGGAGAAACGGGTGATCTGGTTGACGTACATACCCACGCGGAAGCCCCACTCCAGGGCCGCCTGGGAGATGGATGCCGCGGCGATGATGCCGAGTTCCTGGAGCTGGTGGATGCTGCCCCAGTACGGCGGTTTGAGCGTGCGCACGTCGAGGAAGATGCTGATGTCCACCGTCGTGGTCGGCTCGAACTGCTTGGTCTGGATGCGCCCGACCCGCGCCGTGCTCTTCCAGTGTATCCGTTTCAGACTGTCTCCCGGCGCGTATTCGCGGACGCCGGCGGTCAGGACCGGGTCCTGGAACAGGTGCTGCCGGAGCCGGATGTCCCCGAAGAACTGGTGGGAAGCGATGCCGAGGTCCTCCAGCGGAACGAGCCGGGGGTAGACCATGAGCGTGTTCGTCGTATCTATCATCATCGTCCGGCGGAAGAACCCGAAGAGGTCGCCGGAACGCAGGCGCGTCGGCCCGAAGGAAAAGCAGCCCCGCTGATCGCACAGCACCGGGAACCGCCGCGTGACGCGGTGGTACATGTTGATGGGCATGATGTTATTGAGGATGACGCGGTCTTCCGCGCTTTCCTCCGTCTTGCCCTTGAGCAGGGTCACCTGTTCGGGAAGCTCGTCCTCGATATGAAGCCAGGGCAGCGGTAAAAACTTCCGGTTGGTCAGCTCGATCTCGAAGGAAATCTGGTCGCCGAAGAAAACGTGGTCCTGGCTCAGGCGGCGCTTGTAATCGAGTCGCCGCAGGCAGTACCGCGCCCAGAGCCGGGAGACCAGCCCGGTGAGGAGGAACAGCAGCGAAACCAGGGCCAGCGGGACCTGATGGATGGCGATGCTGATGATGAGTAATACGGCCGCCAGGAACAGCCAGTAGTCGCTCCGCATGAACTACGCTTCCCCGACGGCTTCCTGGGCTTCCACCGGCACGAAGACGGAGTCCATGATCTGTTTCAGCGTCGCCTCGATGCGCCGTCCCCGCAGCCGGCTTTCCGAGCGGGTGATGATGCGGTGAATGAGTACCGGCACGACGAGCTGCTTGATATCGTCCGGGATGACATAATCGCGCCCGCGCAGGGCGGCCAGCGCCTGGGTGGCGTTATAGAGGGCCAGCATGGCGCGGGGGCTGGCGCCCAGTTCCACGTCTTCGTGCTGGCGGGTGGCGTGGATGAGCCGTACGATGTAGTCCTCCACGTCCTCCGTCACGTGGACGTCCCGCACATCGTGCTGCATGGAAATGAGTTCTTCCGCGGTGATGACCGGCTGAAGCTCGTCGAGGGGGTCGCTCTTCCGGAACCGGGCCAGTATCCGGCGGTCATCCTCCATGCTCGGATAACCCATGGTTATCTTGACGAGGAAGCGGTCCAACTGGGCTTCCGGGAGCGGGAAGGTGCCTTCAAGTTCGATGGGGTTCTGCGTCGCCATGACGAGGAACGGACGGGGCAGCGGGCGGGTCTCCCCTTCCGAGGTCACCTGGCGCTCCTGCATGGCTTCCAGCAGCGCGGACTGGGTGCGCGGCGTGGCGCGATTGATCTCGTCCGCCAGGACTACCTGCGAGATGACCGGGCCGGGGCGGAACTCGAAATCCGAGGTCCGCTGGTTGAAAACGTAGGTGCCGGTGATGTCCGAGGGCAGCAGGTCCGGGGTACACTGGATGCGGTGGAACGTACAGCCCAATGACTTGGCCAGGGACTTGGCCAGCACGGTCTTGCCCAGGCCGGGAACGTCCTCTAAAAGAATATGGCCTTCGCAGAGCAGCGCGATGATGGCAAGCTCCACCACCTCCGCTTTCCCTACGATGACCTTTTCAACATTATCCTTGACCTTGATGGCGGTTTCCCTGATCCGCCGGACGACCATTTCTTCCATGAAGCACACCGCTTTCTCTCAAGTTTGCCTTCATTATATCAGCCTGCCCGTCGTCACGCTAACGGCTTTCGAGCCTGAAAGTCTTATTTTTGGAGGAAAAATTAGTTCACAACCAAAAATATTCCTGTAAAATTAAGTAAATGCTAAGCAATTGTGTTGATTGTAACGGTTGCCTGTGGTACACTGTTGACCGTCACGCTTTTTACTGGGAGAACACCACTGTGTTAATCGAGAAGCAGAGAATAGCCTAGGCCGCACACGGCAGCCCTTATTCCGTCTGGTTGTCCGCGGATCGCCGGCGTGTTTTCTCTGTAAAGTGTTCTCCTTTTCGTCGTTCACTTCCCGGACAGGATTACGCTTTTCCTGGCTTACTAATTGCCTGCTTTATCCGTTTTTACAACCGGTTCCCCTGCCGTTGGCGGTCATCCGCAGTACCTATTCCGTACGGCAGAGGAGAGCAGTGGACCGGTCCCGAAACCAATATCCGGATATAAGATTTTCCCAGCGGGAGTTGACCAATGTCCCGCTGGTGCGGCGCATTATCGAGCGTTCCGGCATCACCGCCGGGGACGTGGTGTATGACATCGGGGCCGGGTCCGGGACCATTACCCGCATCCTCCTGGAAAGCGGCGCCCGCGTCATCGCCGTGGAGAAGGACGATCGGAAGTACCGGCGATGCCTGTCCCTTACGCCCGATGACCGCTTGACCGTCATCCGCGCCGACTTCCTGGACCTCGACCTGCCGGTACGCGCTCCCTATAAGGTCTTCGCCAATATCCCGTTCTTTCACACCGCCGATATCATCCGTAAGGTGCTCTTCGCCGTTAATCCGCCGGAGGACTGTTTCCTCGTCATCCAGAAAGAGGCGGCGGAGAAGTACACCGGCATTCCCCGCGAAACATTACAGTCCCTCCTCGTCCACCCGGTGTTCTGGAGTACCGTCGTCTGCCACCTCTCCCGGACCGATTTCACCCCCATGCCCTCTGTGGATACCGTCCTCCTCCAGTTCCAGCTCAGGACCTGCCGGCTGACGGCCCCGGAAGAATACGGCCTCTACCGGGACTTCATCGTGTACCTGCACGAGGGCCATTTCCCGACCGTCAAGAAGGCCCTCAGCCGCCTGCTGTCATTCACGCAGATGAAGCACGCCGCGCTACAGTTCGGGATCGATCTCCATACATCGCCTCCGGAACTGATTTTCACCCACTACCTCGGTCTTTTCCAGACCTGCCTTGCCTTCAACCGGAAGGGACTGGCTGCTCTCGAAGGGACCGAAGCCGCGTTCATGGCCTCCCGCAGAGACGTCGTCAAACTGCACCGTACCCACGCTCATAGCGCCTTCCATCGCTGAATACTCCCGTTTTGCCCTTGAAAACGCGCTTTTTTAGTTGCACAATGTGCAGTACGGAGGTGGAGCATGAGAGACGAAGCTGTTATCATGGTGGGAGGTGAAGCCGGCCAGGGCGTTCAGTCCGTCGGCGCGATCCTCGCCCGGAGCCTGGCCCTGGGCGGGCTCCATGTTTTCGCCGACCAGGACTACGAGAGCCGCGTCCGGGGCGGCCATAATTTCTTCCGGGTGCGCACCGCCAAGAAGAACGTCCGCGCCATCAATCCCGGCCTCGATATCCTCGTTGCCCTCAACCGGGAGACCGTCGAGCTCCACCGGCAGGAACTCGTCCAGGGCGGCAAGATCATTTTCGACGCCGAGACCTCGCAGATCGACCTCAAAGGCCCGCAGTACCTGGACGTTCCCCTCATCAAACTGGCCGATGAAACGACCGGCAACAAGATAATGGCCAATACCGTGGCCGCCGGAGCGGCGCTGGGGCTGGGCAATTTCAAACTCGATGTCCTGGCGGCGGCCCTGAAGAAGGAGTTCGGTCGCCACGGCGAGAAGATCGTCGAAGACAATATCAAGGCGGCCCAGGCGGGATACGACTTCGCCCGCAAGAGCGGGGCATCGCTGCCGTTCCCGGCCTACCGCGACCCCGGCTCCCGCGCCGAGCGTGTCCTGCTCAACGGCAACGACGCTTTTGCCATCGGCGCGCTGGCGGGCGGCTGCCGGTTCATCGCCGGCTACCCGATGACCCCGGCCAGTTCCATCCTCGAGTTCTTCGCCAATACAGGACGGAAGTACGGAGCGGTCGCCGTCCACGTGGAGGACGAGATTGCCGCCATGAACATGGCGGTGGGGGCCGGCTATACCGGCGTCCGTTCCATGATCGCCACATCCGGCGGGGGATTCGCCTTGATGGTGGAAGCCCTGGCGCTGGCCGGCATGACGGAGACGCCCATCGTGGCTTTCCTCGGGCAGCGGCCCGGTCCGGCTACCGGCCTGCCGACCCGTACCGAGCAGGCGGAACTGTGGTTCGCTCTCCACGCCGGGCACGGTGAATTCCCCCGCGCCGTGCTGACCCCTTCTTCCCATGAGGAAGCCTTCCAGGCTGGCGTCAACGCCTTCAACCTGGCGGAAAAATACCAGACGCCGGTCCTGGTTTTGTCCGATCACTACCTGGCGACGTCTTATGCCACCATCGAACCGTTCGATTTCGGGAACGTCGTCATCGACCGTGGGGAACTCATCCCGGACAGCAGCACAGACGGATACGCGGACTATAAACGGCACGTGGTGACCCGCTCCGGTGTTTCCCCCCGGGCGCTTCCGGGACGTGGCAAGGCGCTCGTCGTAACGGACTCCGATGAACATGACGAAGCCGGCCACATGATAGAGGACGCGGACACCCGCAACCGGCAGGTGGAGAAGCGTATGAGAAAAGCACGGGGACTGCGCCGGGACACGCTGCGTCCGTCGGTGCACACCGCGGACGGCGCCGAAGTTACCCTGGTCGGCTGGGGCAGCACCGCCGGCGCGATACGTGAAGCGGTGGACATGCTCAAGGAGTACAATCTGCCCGTCAATACAGTGCACCTGAACCAGGTCTGGCCCTTCCCGACCACGGCGGTGACCAATGCCCTGGAGAAGACGCCACAGTTTATCGTCATCGAAGGCAACGCCACCGGGCAATTGGAGCACTTGCTACAGCGCGAGACGGGGAAGACAGCCAGGGCATCGGTGCGCAAATACGACGGCCGGCCCTTCACGCCGGACATCATCGCCCGGAGCGTCCGCAAGGAGGTCAACTCATGGTAACCGAAACCGATTACGAATCAACCGTCCCGAACGCGTGGTGTCCCGGCTGCGGGAACTTCGGTATTCTCAAGGCGGTCAAACAGGCGCTGGTGAACCTCGGGCTGGAACCGCACCAGGTCCTGTTCGTCTCCGGCATCGGCCAGGGGCCCAAGCTGCCACACTATACGAAAGGGAACGTCTTCAACGGCCTGCACGGACGCACCCTGCCCGCGGCGACCGGAGCCAAGCTGGCCAACCACGACCTCACGGTCATCGGCATCGATGGCGACGGCGGGGCCTACGGCGAAGGCGGGAACCACCTCTTGGCCGCTATGCGGCGTAACCCGGATATCACCTACCTCGCCCACAACAACCAGGTCTACGGCCTGACCAAGGGTCAGGCCTCCCCCACCAGTGATGAAGGCTTCGTGTCCAAGACCACACCGCTGGGAGCCGGAGACCCGATGCATCCCCTGGAGATCGCCCTGGCCTCGGACGTCTCCTTCGTGGCGAGGGGTTTCGCCGGGGACGCACCGCAGCTTACGTCTCTCATCGAAGCCGGCATCAAGCACCACGGGTTCTCGCTCATCGACATCCTCCAGCCGTGCGTTTCGTTCAATCACATCAATACCTACAAGTGGTATAAGGAACGTGTCTACAAGGTCGAGGATGAAGGCCACGACCCGACGGATAAAACCGCCGCCTGGAAGAAAGCCATGGAATGGGGCGACCGCATTCCGACCGGCATCATCTACCGGGAAGAACGCGCGGTCTATGAGGACAGGCTGCCCCAGTTGAAGGAAAAGACGCTCGTGGAGCAGGACCTCGATCCCCGGAAGCTGGCAGGACTTTTGGACGAGTTCTAAGACCTGAGGGCAGCGATACCCTGCTGCGAGCCGCTCGTGGTGAGCCTGTTGAAGGAAGGGCCAGCCAAAGACTGTCATCGCGAGTCCCGAAGACCCCGGTCACCCTGGCTTGTCCAGGTATGCATGCGCCTGAACGGACCTGTGAGATGAACACTACTGGATCCCGTTTTACAGCGGGATGGACTAATACCAGTTTTGCCTATTGAAGGGGCAGGAAATCACTCACTACCCAGGAGGGAGTACATCCCGGCAACAGCCGGGGATCCAGAGGACCATCATGTTGGCCCTGTTTCGGATCATCGTGAGCTGTCGAAGGGCAGGCCAGCCAAAGGCTGTCATTGCTTCGTCCCGATAGTATCGAGACGAAGCAATCCGTGAGCATCCCCGTCCCGGACCTGATCCGGGACCCAGTTATACCCCGGTCACCCTGGGCTTGTCCAGGTATGCATGCACCTGAACGGACCCGCCAGACGAACACTACTGGATCCCGTTTTACAACGGGATAGACTATTAGCAGTATTGCCTATTGAAAGGGCAGGAAATCCCTCACTACCCAGGAGGGAGTACATCCCGGCAACAGCCGGGATCCAGAGGACCATCATGTTGGCCCTGTTTCAGGTCATTGTGAGCTGTCGTAACGCGGGCAGTAGTATCAGAACGGCTACATGTGTAACCCGGTGTTAGTCCTCCGCCGGTCCCTTGAGCCGGTCCATCAGGTGCGCGACCGCAAAGGTGATCGCCCGCCGGATGTACTGCTGCGGCCGTCCCGGGAAATCCAGCGCCCGGAGATCGCGCTTGCCATCCGCGTCCACGATGATGAAACTGGCCGTTTTCATGCCGTTCCCTTCCGGGATGCAGTAGCCGTCCATGACGAGCGCCACGTCCGCCCCGTAGACCTGCCTCACCGTGTCCGCCAGGGTGTTGGCGCGCGCTTCACAGGCCCCGGCGGCGTCCGGCGGGAGCGCCATGCCGCCCTTAGATCGGAAGAGCACACGTCTGAACTCCAGTCACCGCTCATTAT
>CAZQQL010000050.1:0-23271 GCA_964595455.1 uncultured Dehalococcoidaceae bacterium | reverse complement strand
TGAATTATTGCAAATAGCCTGAAAATCTGCCGATAATGAAGTATGGCGGAACCGCGCGAATATCAGACCGAAGCTGTCGTCATCAAGAAGACGAAACTCGGCGAGGCGGACAGCATTCTGACCCTGTTCACCCCAGGCCTGGGCAAGATACAGGGGTTCGGGAAGAGCCTGCGCAAGACGAACAGCAAAATGGCCGGCCACCTGGAACTGCTGACCCACAGCACGGTAACGTTCGCACGGGGACGGAACATCGATACCATCATCGGCGCGCAAACCATCCACTCCTTCCTGCCCATCAAGGACGACCTGTGGCTGACGTCGTGTGGCCTGTACCTGGCGGAACTGGTCAACCAGTTCACCGTGGAACACCAGGAGAACGAACCGCTCTTCAACCTGCTGGTAGCTACCTTGTCCCGCCTCAGTAAAGGCGCCGACCCTTCCCTGGCGCTCCGCTATTTCGAGCTTCACCTGCTGGAAGAGACGGGTTTCCGTCCCCAGCTACGGGAATGCGTGGTCTGCCACCGGCCACTGGAGCCTGAGACCAACTATTTCAACGCCCCGGCCGGCGGGCTTCTCTGCTGCACCTGCCGGGCTGCCCAGCCTTACAGCCAGCCACTCACGCTCAACGCCCAGAAAGTGCTGCGGTTCCTCCAGGCCAACAGCTACGAACAGGCTACCCGCGTCCGGCTGGACGCCGGCATCACCCGCGAACTGGAGAGCCTCATCGGGAGTTACTTTCGGTACCTGCTGGAACGGGACATCAAGGCGGCGGCCTGGCTGGACAACCTGCGGGAGCAGATGGCGCATCTGAAGGCGCCGGAGAGACCACCGCAGGCTTCGGCGGAGCAGACTCCGGGACCGGATTGAACCGGAGAGGGCCGGATTGCTTCGGGCTTTGCCCGCGCAATGACAACAGCCCCGCAGTTACGCTACTTTACCGTACCGCGCCCTTGCCTATATAATGAAAAAGGCCGGGATTCGGTCCCGGCTACTCTTATTTTTGGATGGGCAACATGCCTTCACGAATGGATGACATCAACGAGCAACGCCGGCAGACAATGGAAGGTCTCCGCGGGCGAAAAATAAACCCGTATCCCAACACCTATAAGCGCACCCATACCGCCGCGCAAGCCATCGCCCTGCTGGAAGCCCGTGAAAAGGCAGGGGAAGCTTCCCATGACGTTACCCCGGCCGGAGAAGTGCTCCGCTCAGCCGGCAGGATCACCGCCATGCGCAAGATGGGCAAGTCATCCTTCCTGGACATGCGGGACGGATCCGGACGCATCCAGCTCCTGATGCGGAACGCCCAGTTCACCGAAGCCCAGACGGAACTCTTCAAGGACCTGGACATCGGCGATACCATCGGCGTGGAAGGCACAGTACTGCGGACCCGTACCGGCGAACCGACCATCAGCGTCTCAGACTTCGTCATGCTCTCCAAGTCGCTCCGGCCCCTCCCGGAAAAATGGCACGGTCTCACCGATACCGAGACACGCTACCGCCAGCGGTACGTCGACCTCATTGCCAATAGCGAAGTAAAGGACCTGTTCACCGTGCGCAGCCGGACCGTGGCCGCCGTACGCAATTTCCTGAACAATCGCGGCTTCCTGGAAGTCGAGACCCCGGTCCTCAACCCGGCGGCCGGCGGCGCTCTGGCGACGCCGTTCGTCACCCATCACAACGCTCTGGACCGGGACTTCTTCCTGCGGATCGCCCTTGAACTGCACCTCAAGAGGCTCATCGTGGGCGGGTTCGACAAGGTCTACGAGATAGGCCGGATATTCCGGAACGAGGGCATCGATACCACTCACTCCCCGGAATTCACCATGCTGGAAAGCTACGAGGCCTACGCCGATTACCGGGACGTGATGAAAATGGTCGAGGAAATGGTTTCGACCGTGGCGCAGCAGGTGCTCGGCACCGTGCAGATCACCTACGGCGAGCATACCTTCGACCTTACCCCACCCTGGAAGCGTATATCACTGCGCGACGCCGTCAAGGAATATACCGGCATCGACTTCGCCGCTTTTCCCAAGGCTGATGAACTGAGGGAGCAGATGCGCGCCCACGGACTGGAAGCGGACCCGAACCTCAACTGGGCCAAGCTGGTGGACGAACTGCTCAAGACCCATGTCCGGCCGAAGCTCATCCAGCCGACCTTTGTGTACGATTACCCGGTCTCGATGTCTCCCCTTGCCAAGACCAAGCCCGGTGAGGACAGGGTCGTGGAACGGTTCCAGGCGGTCGTCGGCGGGAGCCTGGAAATCGCCAACGCCTACAGCGAGCTCAACGACCCCATCCAGCAGCGGCAGCGGTTCGAGGAACAGATGCGGGACCGCCACGGCAACGATCCCGAGCAATGGACCATCGATGAAGACTACCTGACGGCGCTGGAGTACGGCATGCCGCCGACCGGCGGCCTGGGCGTGGGCATCGACCGCCTGGTAATGCTTCTGACGAACCAGACATCCATCCGCGAGGTCATCCTGTTCCCCCAGTTGAAGGAAAAGGGATAACGGGATTAACTTAAAGTACAGAACCCAGAACTCAAAACCACAGATCAAAGGTCAAAGCTGTACCGGCTGTGTGCCGGTTGGTGCCAGATAGACAAGACATCATGTTGACACGTTCATCAACGGCTAAGGCATAGTTGAAAGAACGGCAGAGATGGATTCCCGATCAAGTCGGGAATGACAATACGAAGTCCAATGTTGATTGTTCCAGGCTGCCGGCGCTGCCCAGTGTCACCGGGAGCCAGCCCTATGGTTTTACTATCAGTTGACCGGGCCTTTTGCGGGTACCGCAAAGCCGAAGGTGCTGCCGCTGTCTTTCCGGCTTTTGACCCAGATTGTGCCGCCGTGGAGTTCCACCAGGCTCTTGCTTAATGCCAGCCCGAGCCCGAGGCCGCTCAAACGCCTCCGGTCCGTATCAGTCCTCTCGTATATCTGGAACAACCTGGACTGCTCGGTCTCGGTCAGGCCGGGACCATTGTCCTCCACTTCCACCACCAGCCTATCATCCTCGTAGCGCGCCCGCAGGACAACGCACCCCTCGTCCCTTGAGAACTTGAAAGCATTATCGACCAGGTTGCAGATGACCTGCCGTAACCTGGCTTTATCAGCCTTGATGGCCGGCAGCGGGGTTTCTATCTGCACTTCCAGCCGCTGTTTGCGGAGCTCGGCGGCAGGCTGCATTTCCCTGACGGCGTCTTCCATGATATCTGATGGAAAAATGTCCGTGACATCAACCTTAAGTGTTCCGATCTCGCTGCGGGCCAGGTCCAATAATTCATCGACCTTGCGGTTGAGGTTGCGACCGCCCCGGTGGATGTTGCGCGCCATCCGGGCCCAGGGCTCCTCACGGAGTTCGGTCATCATGATTTCACTCGTAGCGATAATCGGCGTCAAGGGGGTTTTAAGTTCATGGACGAGGGCGCGGGCATACTTGGCCCGTTTCTGGACTTCAGCCTCAAGTGACCTCCGGAGTTCCTGTTCCCTGGCGTAAGCTTCCGCCAGGCGCTGCTCGTCTATTTTCCGGCTGGTAATATCGTGAATACTCACCGACCATCCTGCCAGACGTCCATGTTTTTCATGCAGGGCGACAGATTCCACTTCATAGTATCCGACGCCGCCGGGATATTGGACCACCGCCTCCACTCTGTTCCCTTCCTGCAGTTTCACCTTGCTGAGCAGCGGATAATTGCCAACCAGTCCAGCGATCGAATGCCCGACGCTGCGGTTATCAATCCCCACCATTCTGCACGCCGAATCGTTGGCTTCGATGAGGACTCCTTCACGATTGAACAATAGAATCCCGTCCTTCAGCCCCCTGATGACGAACCCATAGGCGAACGGGACTACTTTCATCAACTGAAACCGCACGAAACCCAGCCCCAGGGCCAGGCCGGAAAAAGCAAACATCACGGGCGTGAGGTCCTTATGTGGCAATCCAAAGATATCGAACACAAAGATGATATTCCACAGAAGAGGCAGCACCATCGCAACTATCAATGATATCGCCTGCCGCTTGAACAAGGGAGTACCAACGAACAAACGATGAATCAGTAAACCCATGCCAACCCCGACCAGGATATAGTTGTAGGTGAGTGCAATCCAGAAACCGAAACGGTAATCCTTGAGCGTGAGAATAAAACCGTCAGCCTCTGTCAGCCGGATATTGTTCCACATGATATGGTGCCAGTTGTTCGTCCAAACGAGAATGATGACAACCAGTGGAAGGATAAAAAGATGGACGAGGTGCTTCCGACTGAGCCGCCCGTCACCGACGACATATTTGTAGGAAAAGATGAACCAGAGAGGGGGTACGGACATGGAACCGATGTAGGCGATGCCGGTAAAAAATAACTGTCCGTCAACAGTGGTACTATTGGCTTCGAGGAGGAAACAGGCGGTCCATAGAAAGACCGCCCCGGCTAACGCTGTTATGTTCCAGGCGCCTGGATACCGGCGGTAGCGCCACATCAGTAGTGCGACTGCTACAGAAACCAGCAACGAGGTGACCATCGCGAGGTGGTAGAATGTCACGTAGCTGTTCACCGGACTCCGTTATAAAACAAATGAATTTTTCCGGTGTTCACCCGGTCCAGACGGGTGTAAAATATTACGCCCATTATACCGAAACTTAATGGATAACACAATCATGATATATACATTATTCATCCCATTTTCCAAGTACTCACCACCAATCAGTAACGGCGGCTTTACGCAAGAAGGTATTGACAGCTTTGTCTCCGGCAAGCGATACTGATAACGTATCATTTTCTCTGATTCCTGGAGGTGCGCGCCATGATCGACATTAAAATCCTGCGAGAAAACCCTGACCTGGTACGGCGAGCGGTCTCCAACCGCAATGATACCGCCCCTGTGGATGAAATCATCGAACTCGATGCACTCCGCCGGAAAAAGGTCGGGGAACTGGACGCGCTCCGCCAGGAACGAAAATCGTTATCCAAACAGCGGGAAGCCGCCCAGGAACGCGGCCGCGAACTGCGGGTCGAAATACAGAACCTGGAAGAGGAAGTACGCGTTCTGGATACAAAGCTCGATGGGCTGCTCCTTCAAGTGCCTAACATACCCCAGGATGACGTCCCCATCGGCCCTAATGATACGCAAAACGTCCAGGTCCGCACCTGGGGCGAGAAGAAGCAATTCGGCTTCGATGCGCTTCCGCACTGGACCATCGGGGAAAAGCTGGACGCCATCGATTTCGACCGCGGCGTGAAGATATCCGGCAGCCGGTTTTACGTCCTCAAAGGTCTCGGCGCCAGGCTGCAGCGCGCCGTTATCACCTTCATGCTCGACGTCCATACGAGAGATCAGAACTACCGCGAGATTTATCCGCCTTCCATGGTCAAGAAAGAATGCATGGTAGGTTCGGCGCAATTGCCGAAGTTCATCGATAACATCTACTTCGATGCCGAAGACGACATGTGGTTCATCGGCACCGCGGAGATACCGCTGACCAATCTCCACCGCGACGAGATCCTCAACGCGGAAAACCTCCCCATCAACTACTGCGCCTACTCGCCATGTTACCGGCGCGAGAAGATGTCCGCCGGCAAGGACACCCGGGGCATCAAACGGGGCCACCAGTTTGACAAAGTGGAGATGTACAAATTCGTCGCGCCGGAGAGATCACGCGACGAGCTCGAGAAACTCACCGCCGATGCCGAGGAGGTCTGCCAGAAGCTCGGACTTCCCTACCGCGTCCTTGAGCACTGCACCGGCGACCTAGGCTTCACGGCCATCAAGTCTTATGACATCGATGTCTGGGCGCCCGGCTGCCAGGAATGGCTGGAAGTCAGTTCCTGCTCCAACTGCGGGGATTTCCAGGCGCGCCGGACGAACATCCGCTATCGCCCCGCTCCCGATGCCAAGCCGCAGTTCGTCCATACGCTGAACGGGTCCGGGCTGGCCCTGCCGCGCATCATGATAGCGATCATCGAGAACTATCAGCAGCCGGACGGTACGGTCATCGTACCGGAAGTCCTCCGTGACTTCATGGGTACGTCCGTCATCAGGTAAACCAGCCTGTATGACACTGCCCTGCTCCGGATTTCAAGACGTTCCTTTGAGTCAGTCATGCTTGACTTTTTTACCGTGTTCTCCTATGATACCTAGAAATTCTAGGTACCTAGGTGTTCTAGGTAAAAGGGAGGAGCATGAAAATACTATCTGTCGTCGTGGTCATTCTCGGTCTTGCCAGCATGGTGCTGGGTATCATCTTTACCATCAGCAGCGGTTCTGCGGAGGATGAGGTGGCCGAATCCATAGCACCGCTGCCCCTGGACCAGCTCGATGCGCGTTATGAGACCGTGAAGGCCAACCAGATGGCAATGGCAGCTGCGGAAGGAGCGGCCATCCAGAGCGGCCAGGCGCCGAGCGATATGTACACTTGGCTCACCCTGCAGAGGACCTCTCTGGGACTGGCGCGGTCCAATGCGGGCCTGTCCCAGTTGACACGCACGCTGGGCATTGTCAACATCGTGATTGGAGCCGGTCTGGTACTGACCGGGATCGTCGCTCTCCGGCGGTCGGCTGTTTAAAGGCTGACAGGGAAATCCCGGCGTATTGCCCCCGCCGGGATTTCTCTCTTGGTCATTTCCCACTGTTCAGGGTATAATGGCGCTGACAGTTACAAGGGAGGCGATCAGGCAATGGAAAGAAAGCAATACAACGTTACCATCAAGCTTATCCGAAACCAGAATCCATGCCATTGCGGCCACCAGATCGGAGACGAGTGGCAGTTCGATTACATGACGCCCCCGGGCATGTGCAGCTGGGCCTGGAATACCATATATCCCGTGGCGCAGACCTTTGCCGCGGGCGGGACATTCC
Source organism: uncultured Dehalococcoidaceae bacterium (assembly GCA_964595455.1). Taxonomy (GTDB): domain Bacteria; phylum Chloroflexota; class Dehalococcoidia; order Dehalococcoidales; family RBG-16-60-22; genus DAOUEG01. The sequence continues at coordinate 16,414 of CAZQQL010000050.1, read as the reverse complement.
CCTGGCAGCGCGATCCGGACGTCATCACGGTTTCCTGCCCGGATACCGAAGTGTTCAATATCTTCGAGCTGCGCCGCACCCTGAAGACACCGGGAAACTAGCCGATGAAGAAACCCTTCCTGTTTCCGGTGTTCATGCTCTGCCTGACGCTTTTCATTACGGGGGCCTGCCAGCCGGCGGTCACGCCCGCCGGAGCGCTGACCAATGTCAACTTCGCCTACGAGGATTTCTCGGAGATCGAGATAACCCGCGGTTTTACCGTGACCATTACCAGGGGCGATGTTTTCAGCATCAATGTCACGTTCGATAAAGCCCTCCAGGAATACTTCATCATCGAGCAGCACGGAAAAATCCTCACACTCGGACTGGACGGGGGTCCGGAATACGCCAACGCCGTGCGCAGGGCGATCATCACGCTGCCCGACCTGCGCCGCCTGGAGATATCCGGGATGACGAGCGCCGCCGTTTCCGGTTTCAACGACCGTCAGGCAATCGAACTCGAGCTCTCGGGGGGCAGCACGGTGAAGCTGGAAAACATGGTGACCGGGGCTTCGACCTTCAAACTGACCGGTCAAAGCGAAGTTGAAGGTATGATCACCATGTCATCGGGAGACCTGGGCCTCAGCGGTTCCAGTTCCATGGAGCTTCAGGGTTCCGCGAAAACGATCAAGCTTAACGGTTCCGGGCAGAGCCGGTTCGATATGGCGGATTTCACCGTCGATACCGCCACGGTGAAGTTAAGCGGTTCCAGCCAGGCATCGTTGAGCATTGCGTCGATGCTCGATCTGAACCTCAGGGACGCTTCCCACCTGGAATACTACGGAGACCCGCTCCTCCGTCAATATGAAATAACCGGCGGCTCTACGGTCAACCACCGGCAAACAAGCTCATAGCCGTCAATCTTTTCTGGCTTTCTTCAAGAGTACCGTGACAATAACGGTACTCCGGGAAATACTCAGGCTGTGGGAGTTCACTTCCCAGCCCTCCGGTATCGATGCCGGAAGGTGCTCAAAGACGTCTTGCAGTGTCTTAGTGAAGCCCTCTTGATCTTCCACGTGGGTAAAATGGGGATATTTCCCGGTTTCTTCAGGGGTTATGTATTCCACCAGGACCTTGTATTCATAAGGATGCGCCATATCGACCTCCACGCAGATTCTTGCCGTTACCGGAAAAATGCCTTTACCCAGTTTTATACCCTGCCGTAATCACGATGTCAAGCCCGGATTCCAGAAGCCCGGCGCTTCTTTTTGAGGCGTTTTTCTATCCTCCTCACGGCCGGAAGGAGTCTTTCCCGGCAGTTCATCATTTGACGATGACCTCAAACAGGGTAATAATATAACATCCGCGTTCCTTCAAAGCTTAGAGGAGGTAACCTTTTGAATATCGACTTCGCCTTTATCTGTGATTACGCCCAGGCAGGCCCCAAGATCAATGCGCTCGGGATCGGTTTCGATACGATATACGCTCCCAAGGTCCCGTTCAAGCATGCCCACTTTTCCCTGGTCATGCAGCTTCGGGCTTCGGTTGTCGAGATCGGTACCAAGAAAATGTCCATCCATGTAATCGATGAGGACGGTAAAGACATCATACCGGCGCTGAACGCCAACATTCCCGTCCAGCCAAAAGAAAACTCAACCGAGGCGGTCGGACGGGTGGTAATGGAATTCGGCAACGTGGAGTTCCCTCGGTACGGTTCTTATTCGATACGGGCGGTGATAGAAGGCCTGGAAATGGCTTCCATCAACTTCAATGTAGCAGAACGGCCGCAGCCCAAAAGAGCAGCGGAGAATTGAAACAAAACCCCCCAAGGGGTTTCCTGAGCAGGAATGAGAGGGACCGGGAAAGAGCGCCGGCCCCTCTCGTGGTTTATGCTTTACGGGGCTAGAGTATCAGTTGTTTCAGCCGTGGCGGTTGCGCTTTCCGTTTCCTCCTCAGATTCGGGCGGCGGAACGGTCAAGACCACAGCAGCTATCACCGGAGGCGACAGGGGATTCCCGCTCGTATCTACCAATTGAACGGCAAAGACATGGACGCCCTGTTCAATGTTTTCAAAAGTATAGCTGGTTTCGGTGGTTTCATTTGTCGGTTCTCCAGCGGACATTTCCGGGGTGGGTGAAACTTCGATACCGGGTACACTGGTAATGCCGGCGGGGAATTCATCCATATAGTAAGCAATGTAGCCGTCGCCATCTGTTTCACCAACCGCCGAGACCATTTCAAAGTTAGCCACCGAGACATTGACGACGACGTTCATGCCGCCTTCACCGGCCATGGTCGCCGCAGCAGTTGCTTCCCCATTCGTAGCCGTCGTTTCCTCAGTCATGGTAGTTTCAGTTGGTTCCATGGTTTCAGTTTCGGTTGCGCCCGGGACCAACTCTGAACCGGCTTCCGTTTCAGTGGTCGCCTCGGTCTCGGTCTCTTCCTGCTGTTCCCCGGCCTGAACTTCAGCCGAGATCATCTCGATAGCAGGCCCCCCGGCGACTCCTTCTCCATTACAGCCAACGATGAAGAGTCCCAGAAGAAGGACCAATGCTATCCCAAATGCAAGTAATTTTTTCATGCTATACTCCCCATTTTTCTGTCTTCCTGTCAACATCCCACCCACCCGCCAGAATCGTCTTGTTCATACGCAAGCCTTTCCTTTAACATAATTGAAGGACCGGAAGGACTGAGATATATCAATATATGAGAAAGAATGTTAGCGCCGGTACGGCTGGTTTTGGGTAACTCCAAATATCAACAGTGTAACAACACTCTTTTTCATATAGCCAATTATCCGGGAAAAGATTGTATATTAAACTGCTGCGCAGTGCTCTTTGCCGTCCCCTCAGCCTTTCGATCCTTCAGTCCCATGGTAATAGAGCCGAGGGGACTTATGAATTCGAACAAACACGATACCGTTGATAGCACTTTACGGGTGAGCATCTGGAGATGCCAAGAAAACGGATTTCAGTGTTCACTGGAAATGACCCGTCCTTAACGAAGGTCAGGCCGGTCCAAAATCGGTACCCCAATGCACGTGATTATCTAGATAAGGTAGAAAATGGTGCACATCCTTATGGAAGCGCTAGAAGCCGTGTTGACGAACCTGCCGGCTTCCGGCAATAATAGTGGTAGGCCATCATGGAGGGGTGTCCGAGCGGCCTATGGTGACGGTCTTGAAAACCGTTGTTGGTGCAAGCCAACCGCGGGTTCGAATCCCGCCCCCTCCGCCATTTACAAGGTATGCCCTTATCCATCCGGGCTTGCAGATAGGGCATCCTTATCCTGTACAGCACAAGTCCGCTAATCGCGGATGCTGACCTTTTCCAGCGGGACCAGTCCCATGGCGTTCAGTTCGTAGCCTTCCACGTCCGGTTTGACCAGGTAATAGTTCTGGCCGAACCATAACGGCAGGCAGGCGGCATCATCGACGAGCATCTGCTCCGCCTGCTGATAGAGCGCCAGGCTGGCTGCTTCATCCGCGGCCACGGCTGCCTCATCCAGCAAGGCATCCAGTTCAGGATTGGAGTATTCCGCGAAGTTGTTCTCCGTGCCGGAACGGAACAGGATATCCAAAAAGTCCTGGGGATGGGGATAGTCCGCCACCCACCCGATATCGAACATCTCGTCCTTTTCCGCCTTGAGATTGTAGATATAGAAGTCAGGATCGAGGACGCGTATGGTCACTTCCACGCCCAGGTTTTCCCGCCATTGAGTGACGGCCGCTTCCAGAAAAGCAGACACGTTGCCGCCGTAACCGGAGGTGGTCAGCGTGATATCGGGCAGGCCTTCCGGACCGCCATATCTGGACGCCGCCAGTTCCTGCCTGGCCTGCTGGGCATCGAACTCCAGACCCTGCAGGTCCTCATTGTAGCCGGGAATGCCGGGCGGTAAAACACCGCCGGCGTTAGCTACGAGGTCCCGGAACATCACCGAGATGATCTTGTTCTTGTCCAGGGCCATGGTGAAAGCGCGGCGGACATGGACATCGTTAAACGGTTCGGTGGTGGTATTGAACCCGATCCAGGAGAAGCTGATCTCCGGGCTCTCATAGAGCTGCCCGGCGAAGGCGCCCTCGGGATCGCGGGCCCGGTCGATGTAGGAAACACCGATATCAGCGGCGTCGATCTCACCCTCTTCATACAGATTGACCGGAATGCCGCTCCATAACGTGAACTCCACCCGCTCCAGGGACGCTATCTGCCCGTGATAGTTGGTATTACGCTCCAGCGTAATGGAAGACTGATACTGCCAGTCCGCCAATTTGAAAGGCCCGGTACCGTTGGGGTCCGTCCGCCACCACGAACTGCTTCCCTCGACGGTCTCCCGATCGACGACAAAGGACGTGGGATAGGTAAGCTTGGAGATAAAGTACGATTTGGGCTGGCCGATGGTCACTTCCAGCGTCCGGTCGTCTTTAACGGTAACACCGCTGATGGATGAAGCGTTTCCGGCCAGCATGTCCCTTACCCCGACGATATCCCCGAGGTAGGTAGCCGCCACGGGAGACATCGTACCCGGTTTGCAGGCCCGTTCCCAGGAGTATTTGACATCCTGTGCGGTCACGTTGCGGCCGTCATTGAAATAAACGTCATCGCGGAGATGGAAGGTATAGTTACGCCGGTCCGTGCTGATATCCCATGTTTCAGCGATGTCCGGTACAACATTCAGGTCGTCATCGAGCCGGACAAGGCCGTTGAACAACTGCACGATATAGCTGTGCGAATTCATGTCCGCCGCCTGGGCGGGGTCGAGGGTATAAGGGTCAGTTCCGTAGAGCCGGAGCGGGCCGGATGCCGGCGGCACGGTACGGCCGGGCGGAGTAGTTTCTGAAACCGTGGAGGTCGGTGACGGGCAGCCGGTTATCGCGAGGGACAACGAAAGTATCATTACAATTATGATAAGCCGGAAAATTCGCATGAAAACAAGTTCTCCTCGTGTCTACTGATATCTTATCATACGGGGCGGCGGGCAGGTAGGTGTACACGACCGCAGATGAAGATGTATGATACATGTGGGTATAGATTATCATCATGAGAACGGTCATCGCCTGGATCATACGCCGTTACCGGAGAATCCGGGCCGAATTCCCCCGCCTCTGGAAGCACTATCTCTATCAAAGCCTTCTCGCCACAGTAGTGGTTTTCGTGATACTGACAGCTCTTACGCTGGAAAATGCGGTGGTCATTGCCTCTATCGGAGCGACGGCGTTCATCGTATTCACCATGCCGAAGAGCCCAACCGCCAGGCCCCGGCGCGTCATCGGCGGGCACATCATCGGCCTCATTGCCGGTTCCGCCTGCGCCGCCATCCCGCACGGAAGCGTGGTCATTGCCAACGGTGTTTATGCCGTGGCCGTGGGCATCGCCATCTGGGCGATGGTGGCGCTCGACTTCGAGCACCCGCCCGCCGCGGGAACGGCCCTCGGCGTCGCGATCACCGGTTTTTCCACCGATGTCATGGCGGCCGTCCTTACCAGCACGATCATCATGTCCCTGGCCCACCATTTCCTGAAAAGGTATCTCCGCGACCTTATGTAGTTGCGGTTGAATAATCTGCACTGAACGCCGTATAATCTTTACCAGTATTTACAAGATAAGGAGAAAAGCGATGATTTCCGAAAAGTATGCCAAATACTACAAAAGCAAGCCAGTGGGCGATTTCACCAAGCTGTACCCCCAGCTTACCGCCCCCTCATTCCATATCTGGGGCCGCGAATGGAACTCCGGGTACCGCATGGACTGGTTCTGTGTGACCGAGCCTTTCCTGATGATCAACGATCCTCATACCCATGATTTCGACCAGTTCCTGGCTTTCCAGAACGCTGATGCGACCAAGGTCAATGAGTTCGACGCGGAAGTCTGGCTCTACCTCGGGCCGGAAGGCGAACAGGAAAAGCTCGTCATCACCGAGACGTGCTTCGTCCACGTTCCGGCCGGCATGGTCCACACGCCGCTGGAATTCCGCAAGATCAATAAACCCATCGTCTTCATGGACATCGCCCTGACCGCGCAGTATGTCCGCAAACCGGAAGACCCCAACAAGCCAACGGTAGCGGAAGGCCCCGGCGCCGAACACTAGTGCAAGTGCAGCGCTGAATAGTTAGTTAACGACAGGAAGGAAGTGTCTCCATGGCGCTTCCTTCTTTATTTCATGTCCTGCGAATAAACCTGAGGGCGATGCTTTAAAGCCGCTCCTGCCTTTGCGTTACCGTTTTCGTGCGGTTTTTCGCCGACCCGGGTACCGGTCAATAAGAAAACAACAGCCACAAACCAATCCCCACCATCGCCACGCCGATAACCCCGAAAACACAGTACAAAAGACCTTTGCTTTTCATAGTACCCTTCTCATCACCTTCGTGGTCACCGAATCTGTCACTCCAGGCTGACGGTGAATATCCAGGGGCCTTCCTGCCGAGCAAACCTGTTGACAATGAACGTGAGTTCCCGTGTGCCGTGCTGTACCGGGCCGATGTCCCAGGTCGCCTCAATGCCACTCTGGTTCCAGATACCTCTGTGGCTGCGTTCAGTGACAACCTGCCCTTCCCGGCTGTAGGACGTTATCGAATCATTATACCATTCGTAGTCCGTCGCATACGCCTCGGGAGGGGGGAGATCATATCCGGGAGGAGTGCCAAAAAAAGTAACCTCGCCATTGACCGCATTAAGCGTAAGCCGGGTCAGGGTCACGCTCATGCCGTTCCTGGAGAGCGAGAGGTTTGGCGTGAGGTCCAGGGTCATGGCGGCGTCGGGTTCGGCGATAACGAAATCGTCCGTCGCCGTGACCGAATACGATCGGGAGTCGTTCTCATTTACGACCGTATAAACATGGGTCATCTCGTAATGCCCCGGAGCTACCTGAAGACCATTATCGTCCTGCTGGTCCCAGAGTCCCTTGGAGGGTAAGAAGGGAAATCGCGGGTCCAGGACGTAACTCCCCCTGCCGCCGCCCGACGAACAGACAATTTCACCGGTCTCAATCCGCTTTATGGTCATAGGAGCGCTTAACGGGGCCAGGGTCAGGTTGGAGGACGAATGGTTGGTGATACCGATCCCGTACATGATCTCCTCGCCGGGCAGGAAGGGACCTCCCACACTCAGTTTGACTTCCACAGGAACGCCTTGAGATACAGCCTCAGTTTCTTCCCCGAAATCCCCGGTGACGTACATACAGGAGGACAGCACCGGCAGCAGGAGCAGACCCGCGATTACAGCCGCTTTCCTGATATGACACGGCATCACTTGCGACCGTAGTCGAGGTTGTTGTCGTTTTCAGGCAGGTCTCTCGTTTTGGTACCCCTTCGGGTGACGATGTAAACAATGGGTACGATAGGGAACAGGAAGAAAGAGCCGATCGTCCACCACAGGCAAGCCTTGCGGGAACGCCCTGTCTTGCGGGTATGATGGCAGACGAGTAATGCCACAACGGGCACGGGGAGCAGCAGCGCTATCCAGTTGATAGGATCAGCTAACGATACGACCATGCAGACCTCGTCCGGTTGAACAACTGTCAGGCAGTCCGCGTAGGGCGGGCTACCTACTATAACGCCAGTTATCGAAAAAAGTTACCACTTCTTTCATCGATTTTTTAGCCTGTTCTTTTAGAACAGGCCCTGCCGCTTCATGCTCCGGTATTCTTTACCGCCGATGATGACGTGGTCGAGGACATCGATGCCCATAATGTCCCCTACTTCCTTGAGACGCTTGGTGACCTTGATGTCTTCCCCGGAAGGCTCAGTGTCCCCGGACGGGTGGTTGTGGACGAAGATGACCGCGGCAGCGCTGGCGGCGAGGGCCTCCTTGAAGACCTCCCTGGGGTGAACGATGCTGCTGTCCAGGCTCCCGATGGAAATCTCCGCTACCCGTATCAGGCGGTTGCGGGTATCGAGAAGGATAGCCAGGAAATATTCCTTCTTCTTCTCCTGGAGACTGTTGCCCACCAACCCGGTGACATCTTCCGGCGTCTTGACGATGGTCTTGCCGTTTTCTTCCGCATGGGAGTTGACCCTGGCCGCCAGTTCCACGGCGGCTTTCAACTGAGCAGCCTTGGCCAGGCCGATGCCGCGGACCGTCGATAGTTCTTCCAGCGTGGCAAGGGCGATACCTTTCAGCCCTCCGAACTGGCTGAGCAGCCGCTGCGCCGTCAGCATAACCGATTCCCCCGCGATGCCCCGGCCGAGAATAACAGCCAGGATTTCCTGCGCGGAGAGCGCTTCCGCTCCGAGCCTCTGCAGACGCTCCCGGGGGCGTTCCGTCTCTGGCAGGTCATGAATGGTCATCGAATCATAGGAAAAGCGTTCCGGTGTGTTCATGCTGGCCCAGTCTAACATGCTGTTACGAAATTAGCAAGCTGTAACCGGGCCCATGATGTCAGTGTTTCAGAACCTGCATGGGTAGAAACCACCACGCGATAATTGGTGCCGGTCAATCACGGGAATGGGTGTATTCTGGATTCTCAACCGGGCAATCAGAGCCTATTATGATAGCAACAAACAACGGTTTTCAGGGAGGAAAGAAAATGCTTTCAATAGTCAGGTCAAAAGCTTGCCGGCGATGCCGGGGCGACCTGTCCCTGGAAACCGACGTCTACGGCACCTACATCCAGTGCCTGCAGTGCGGCGCGACATATTCCGAAGAGGAATTCCGCGACGCGGTGGAAGAGGCCAAGAAAACAGCTCTCCGGGCGCGTCCCGCCATCCGCCGGCGGGTAACGCGTTAACATCCCCGGCAGCAGATCAGGAAACCATGCTTTCGACCTGTGACTGCCACTCGGTGTTGAGCCCGTCCATATCGAACCCGTAGACCTGCATCAGCGCGTTATCGTACGTCGTCCCCCGGGAGAGAGTATCCAGCAGTTCCAGCATCCTGTCCCGGCCGTAGGTATCGATCAGATAGTCCACGATGTAGAAACTCTCGGCGTAGGAAAGATAGGCTTTGATATCGTCCGTGGAGAAAGGGCTGGCGAGACTGCGGACGGAGATGAGCGAACCGCTGTCCACCGCGGACTCGAACACACTGGTGAACGTGGATTGGAGGTCGCCTTCCGCGTACATGGAGAGTCCCTCACTGAGCCAGGTAGGCATGTCCCCGTAGGGGTTGGCAACGACCTGCGCCGTTACCAGGTGGGTCAGTTCATGGGCGATGGTCCGTTTGCCCCATTCCAGTTCCGAGGCGCTGGTGCCGATACCGATAGCCACCACGCCGTACTGGGTGAAAGCAACGCCGCCTGTCCATTCCTGGGCAAAAATCAGCGCGCCGCGCAGCGCCGCCGAATCCTTGTAGATGTAGAGGCTGACCGGTTCTTCCAGTTCCGCGCCCGCCGTATCGGAAAGCCTCGTCAGAGCGTCCTGGGTGGCATCCATCAGCTCCCCGGCAAAGTCATCCCCGCCGCTGTACCAGTAGAGCGTCACCATGCCCTCGGTGATGCTTTCCCAGTCGTAACGGTTGTCCTGCAACACCAGGTTACCGGGCAGCGTTTCCTGCTCTGTACCATCAGCATCGACAGCCGTCCACCAGTAATCGATGCTCGTGCCGGGCGGCATACCGCCGGTCATTCTCATGTCCCAGACCCAGCTTGCCGTAACGGAACGGGAGGCCGTGAAGGATGGCTTTATCTCGGAGACGATACGGGCGAACCCCTGTCGTTCGACCATGTAGTGCAAACGCATATCGACGATATCAGCCGGACTTTGGGCAGAGGCTGAGAAGGTGATACCCATGGGAAAATCGACGACGGGATCGAGACTTTGCAGGGCCAGGTCTTCCGCCCCGCCGGCAGCAGGTACAATCGCACCGAGTGCCAGAATCACCAGCAATATACTGATAACTATCTTCTTTTTCACGCTTCTTCGCTCCCCATCGACGCGCGCAGGTAGGCGTCGATAAAGCCATCCAGGTCTCCGTTCAGGACGGCCTCGGTATTCCCGGTCTCGTAATCCGTCCGGTGGTCCTTGACCATGCGGTACGGGTGCAGCACATAGCTGCGTATCTGGTTGCCCCAGCCGGCTTCGATACGTTTGCCCTTGAGCCTGGCCTTTTCTTCTTCCTGTTTTTCTATCTCTTTTTCCAGCAGACGGGAACGCAGGATCTTCATGGCGAAGTCCTTGTTCATGTGCTGGGAACGTTCGCTCTGGCAGGTGACGACGAGCCCCGTGGGGATATGGGTGATCCTGACGGCGCTGCTCGTCTTCTGCATGTGCTGGCCGCCGGGACCGCTGGAGCGGTAGGTATCAACCTTGATTTCGTCCGGGGCAATCTCGATATCCACGTCACCCTCGGCTTCCGGCATGACCTCAACGAGGGCAAAGGAGGTATGGCGGGCGTGATCGGCATCGAACGGCGACAGGCGGATGAGGCGATGGACGCCGTGCTCGGACTTGAGGTACCCGTACGCGTAATCCCCGCTCATGGATATAGTCACGTTCTTTATCCCCGCTTCATCCCCCGGCGATGAATCCAGGATTTCCGCCTGGAACCCGCGCCTTTCCGCAAACCGGAGGTACATCCGCATCAGCATCTCCGCCCAGTCCTGTGATTCCGTCCCGCCGGCACCGGAATGAATGGCCAGGATAGCGTTGCGGGCATCGAACTCACCGCTCAATGACAGCCTGAACTCCAGGTCATCGAGCTGTTCCGAGAGCTTGTCGAGCTCTTTTCCGATCTCCGATTGCAGGGTCTCGTCTTCTTCAGAAAGCTCGATCAGTTCACCGGTATCGCGGAGCCGCTTTTCCAGGTCCCGCCATTCCTGTACGGATTTGGTCTTCTGGGCCAGTTTCCGCATGACCGCCTGAGCGTTTATCTGATCGCTCCAGAAATCCGGGACGGACGATTGTTTTTCCAGTTCTTCGATCTCTTTTTCGTGGGCGGCGATGTCAAAGATGCTCCACGGCCATCGCAATCCTGGCCTGCAAGTTGTTCAGGGTATCGTATAGTTCCTGCATCTTTTTCTCTCTCCGCCCGACAGGTTCTTCTTAAAGTCTACCGCGCGGCCGGTTTATCCGGCAAGTATAAAGTGTCACTTTTTCAGACGCCCGGCGGCCGCCTGGTGGGCCAGCCGGGTAGGTTCCGGCAGCCGGTAGCCGCGGCAGCACGCCAGCGTCCAGCGGACCGCCGCATCCAGGCTGATAGAGTGCCCGACGGATATGAACAGCGGCTTGACGCCGGTCCTCGTCCTGAGCACCTTGCCAATAACCTCGTCGTTATCGACAAGGTCGGAGACGCTCCCCGCGGCATCTTCCGGCACGTCATACTCCCCGATGAGCCGGGACTTGGCGCAGCCGATGGTCGGGGTCTGCAGGCAGAGACCGAGGTGAGAAGCCAGCCCGATGCGGCGCGGGTGGGCGTACCCCTGCCCGTCCACCAGGAACAGGTCCGGCCCGACCGCCAGTTGCTTGCAGGCCTTCAGGACGAGCGGGGCCTCGCGGAACGTCAGCAGACCGGGCACGTACGGGAAGGTGATGGCGTCCGTCACGATACTGACTTCTGCAACGGACATTTCAGGATACGCCAGTACAACGACCGCCGCCGTCCCCTTCCCGGCGAACCTGTTGACCGACACATCGATCCCAGCTACATGGCGGACGGAGCTGACGTCCCCGGTACAGGAGATGCGGCCCTTGAGCGTTTCCTGGATCTCCCGGGCGCGTGCTGTCGTGACGTTCCATTCGTGGTTGGATTGCAGGCGCATGACCTGATTATAGTCCCGTACCGTCCAATATCACAATAAAGTCTTAACTTTTTATGACGGCCATTGACAGCATGAGGCTTATGGTGCATAATATGGAACGTATATCAAACTCAGCAAAGGCAGGTATAAATGCTCAGGATCAGACTTCGGCGTGTAGGTGCGAAAAAACATCCCAGTTACAGACTGGTTGTTGCAGATATCAATGCTCCCCGGGACGGAGCTTTCGTTGAGGTAATCGGCCATTACGATCCCATGACCGAACCGGCCACCATCGCCATTAACGAGGAGAAAGCACTGCACTGGCTACGGCAGGGCGCCCAGCCATCAGAAACCACTACCAGACTGCTCGAAAAGGCGGGTATTCTGGAGAAGTTTAAACCGGTCAAGGAGAAAGCATGAAAGACCTAGTGGAGTACATCGCCAAGTCCATCGTCAATGAACCCGATGCAGTGACCGTCGAAGAAGAAACCAACGAAGATGGCATTACGCTGAAGTTGCGTGTCGCTGATGATGACAAAGGCCGGATCATCGGTAAACAGGGGCAGATAGCCCAGGCGATGCGCACCCTTCTGAGGGTCAAGGCAGCCAAAGCTGCTACCCGCGTCAGACTGGAAATCATGTAGCCCGAACCAAACAGGTCTCCGGACCCGTACGGGAAGCCGTCCCACTTCCCGGCTTGTTCTTCTTGCGCCTCTCGCTCCCCCGAGATGCTTGATACAAACGCGTTTTTCACCATGTCACATACTTCACTGGATGAACTATACGATTACGACGATCTCATCGGCCTCGATGTCATTACCACCACCGGAGACGTTATCGGGCCGGTCAGGGACGTCCTCGCCGGGTCGGCCAACGATAATCTCATCGTTAAAGGTGAAAACGGCGAGATACTCATCCCCTTCATCGGGCCTGTCATTATGTCAATCGACCTGGCGGCACGGAAGATAACGATCGAAGCCATAGAAGGTCTGCTGGACCTCAACGTCAAGAAACAGAAGTAGCCTTCATCCGTAATCACGCTCCCATCCCAAAGTGATTGGTGGGTTGCGTCTTCGACTCCACCCCCTCTACCCTGGACCATTCATGTTTGTAGAAAAGCGAAAACGGATTTACACCGCAAGACCATTTTTAATTACGGTAAAAGAAAACGGCGGATTTGTATCCGCCGCTGATTCTTAATGCGGTGGGTAAAAAAGGTGACAGAGTTTTACCTACCCTACAGGATCTCAGGTTGCAGACACCAGGCGCTACACCCTGCCGCCCCGGCGGGTCTTAACCTTCTCCGCAACGGAAAGGCGTACCAGGGCGCGTCTCAAAGCGGCATCGGCGCGGTCTTCTTCCGTGCCGGAAGGGGCCTGCTTCAGGCGTTCTTCCGCCCTCCTGCGAGCGGCCTCGGCCCGGGAGATATCGATCTCTTCCGCGCGCTCCGCCTGGTCTGCGAGGACGATCACGCGCTCCGGCCTGACTTCTATGAAGCCGCCGGATATGGCCAGGATTTCTTCTTCGTGGCCGGTACGCAGCACCAGTTCCCCGGCCACCAGAGACGTCATCAGCGGGGCATGATGCGGCAGGATGCCAAGCTGGCCTTCGCTGCCGGGCGCGACGACGGCATCGACCTCTCCTGAGTAGACGATGCGCTCCGCGGTGACGATCTCCACCTTCAGCTTAGGCATTGGATACGGCTCCCAGTTTGCGGGCTTCTTCCTGAACGTCTTCTATCGTGCCGGCCATGTAGAATGCCTGTTCCGGCAGGCTGTCGTGTTTGCCTTCCAGGATCTCCGCAAAGCCGCGCACCGTGTCTTCCGTCTTGACATACCTGCCGGGACGCCCGGTAAAGACCTCGGAGACGAACATTGGCTGGGAAAGGAACCTCTGGATGCGCCGGGCGCGGGCTACGGTGGTTTTGTCTTCATCGCTGAGTTCTTCCATGCCGAGGATGGCGATGATGTCTTGGAGGTCCTTGTAGCGCTGCAGGACGCGCTGTACCTCGCGGGCGACGCGGTAGTGCTCTTCACCGACAATGGTCGGGTCGAGAATACGTGATGTGGAAGTCAGCGGGTCCACGGCCGGATAGAGGCCCTGTTCGGCGATGGAACGCTCCAGAGCAACGACGGCGTCCAGGTGGCCGAAGGTGGTCACCACGCCGGGATCGGTATAGTCGTCAGCCGGTACGTAAATGGCCTGGAAAGAGGTAATCGAGCCCTTCTTGGTGGAAGCGATGCGCTCCTGGAGGTCGCCCATTTCCGTCGCCAGTGTCGGCTGGTACCCGACGGCGGACGGCATGCGTCCGAGCAGCGCCGAGACTTCCATACCGGCCAGGGTATAGCGGTAGATGTTATCGATAAAGAGCAGGACGTCCTGCCCTTCCTGATCGCGGAAATATTCGGCCATGGTCAGGCCGGTGAGACCGACGCGGAGACGGACGCCCGGAGGCTCGTTCATCTGGCCAAAGACCATGACGGTCTTTTCCAGCACGCCGGATTCCGCCATTTCCCGCCAGAGGTCGTTGCCTTCACGGGAGCGTTCTCCGATGCCGGTAAACACGGAAAAACCGCCATGGACGGTGGCGATGTTCCGGATAAGTTCCTGGATAATGACGGTCTTGCCGACGCCGGCCCCGCCGTACGCGCCGATCTTGCCGCCTTTGGTGAACGGCACGATAAGGTCGACGACCTTCAGGCCGGTTTCCAGGACCTCGGTGCTGGTTTCCTGTTCCTCGAAGCTGGGCGGAGATCGGTGGATCTGCCAGTGGTCGGCCGCCTTCACTTCGCCGAGGTTATCGAGCGGCGTGCCCATGACGTCGAACAGCCGTCCCAGCGTGCCGCGGCCAACCGGGACCTTGAGCGCGGCGCCGGTATCGACGGCGTCGGAACCCCGGGCCAGGCCTTCCGTGGGAGACAGCGCCAGGCAGCGGACCCAGTTGTTCCCGAGGTGATCCTGCACTTCCAGGACGATCTTCCCGAAGCCGGTCTCAATCTCGATAGCATTGAACAGTGCGGGCAACTGGTTGGGCGGGAATTCGATGTCCACCACCGTCCCGATGACCTGTGTTACTTTGCCTGTAGCCATTTCAACCTCATTCGTGTCAGATTGTCATTGCGAACCCCGATACCGTCAGGGCGCGGCAATCTCAATCATCGGCCTGCCCGATGCAAGAGACTGCTTCACTGTGTTCGCAGTGACAGACCTTAGTTTATGTTAACCTTCCAGCGCCGCGGCGCCGCCGGTAATATCGAGCAGTTCCGTGGTAATTGCTTCCTGCCGGGCCTTGTTGTAGAGAAGGGTCAGTTCCGCGGTCAGTTCCTGGGCGCTGTCCGTGGCATTGCGCATCGCCACCATGCGGGCGGACTGCTCGCTGGCGATGGCTTCCAGTATGGCATGGTAAATTTCCATCTCCACAAAACGCGGCAGCAGCGTCCCGAGGACGGCCGTGGCGTCCGGTTCGTAAATGTAGCCGACGTTTTCCGCGCCGGGAATGACGGCGGGTTCGACGGGCAGCAACTGCTTCATGACCGGTTTCTGGGCCATGGTGGTAATGAACTGCGTGTAAGAAAGGAGCACGCGATCCGTTTTTCTGCTGGTGTAATCATCGATGATGATGTTGGAAATGGGCAGCGTATCGAGGAAGGAGGGGGCATCTCCAAGGCCGGTGAATTCTGCCTCGATATCCAGGCCGGCGCGGTGGGCGAAATCCCTTCCCTTCCGGCCTACCGCGATGACCTCAACGGGCTTCTTCTGTTCCAGGATGAACGCCGAAAGCGACCGGTTGATGTTGGCGTTGAGTCCACCGCACAGTCCGCGGTCAGGGGTGATATGCACCACCGTTACTTTTTCTTCCGGGCGCCACTGGAGGAGGGGATGCTGCAGGCCGGTTTCCGGCAGGGCCGCCAGGTCCGCGATGACCTGCTCGATCTTCTCCGAGTACGGTCTCCCGGCCAGGCCGCGTTCCTGCGCTTTGCGCATCTTGGAAGCAGCGATCATCTCCATCGCCCGGGTTATCTTGGCGATGTTCTGGACGCCCTTGATGCGGCGGCGTACTTTACGAATATCCGGCAATGGTTACCTCGTTACTTACTATCTATACTGGTGGGTTGCGCCTTCGGCTCCACCCACCCTACTTGCCAAATCCCTGTTTGAACTCGGTCAGGGCCTTCTTGAGCGTTGCTTCATTCTCGGCGCTAAGGGCTTTGTCCTTCTCGATGGTGTCGCACAGGTCGGCGAAATTGGCTTCCATGTACGGCATCACTTCTACCTCGAACGTGGAAACACGGTCTACCGCAACATCATCCAGGTACCCGTTGGTAACGGCGTAAAGGATGATGACCTGCCGGTGCAGCGGCACCGGTACGAACTGGTCCTGCTTGAGGATTTCCTGGATGCGCTGACCGCGCTCCAACTGGGCGAGCGTGGCTTTATCCAGTTCCGCCGTGCCGAACTGGGCAAAGGCGGCAACCTCGCGGTACTGGCCCATTTCCAGCTTCAACCGGCCGGCGACCTTTTTCATGGCCGACGTCTGAGCCTTGCTGCCGACGCGTGAGACCGAGATACCAACGTTGAGGGCCGGCTTGATGCCGGCGTTAAAGAGGTCGGCTTCCACGTAGAGCTGGCCGTCGGTGATGGAAATAACATTGGTGGGGATGTACGCGGAGACATCGCCGGCCTGGGTTTCGATGATGGGCAATGCCGTCAGAGACCCGCCGCCGTATTCCGGAGCGTACTTGGCGGCGCGCTCCAGGAGACGGCTGTG
>CAZQQL010000049.1:0-23447 GCA_964595455.1 uncultured Dehalococcoidaceae bacterium | reverse complement strand
ACTCTTGATCTTCATGACACCATTATAGTGTCACTTATCTTTCTGAACTAGTTCAAAAAGCACTCCCGGCGGGAAAAACCGGGTGTCGGAGTATCATACAGTTTTGTGCACCATTTTCAACCGAGGTTCGCCGCCGGGTAACGAAAACCCGATGGCAAAGAACGATGCAACCTAGTGGGACAAACTTGACAAATTGAGTACCATCCGATATATTTAGTGGAACTTGGTTTTCAAAATATGAAAAGCTGAAACAGGCACGTATTAACGACTATCATATGTTTCAGGGTCACCCTGTAATTAGGCAATAGACGTTCCAAGGAGGTGAGTTAATAGAGTATTAAGAGCCTATTCACCATATCCGCACGTTTGAACCTCAAATCTTCAGCTCTTTAGGTAATAACCTAATCATATCGGGACCTCATGAAAGGAGAAAAAATGAAGAAGGTACTTATACCTCTGGCTGTATTTATGGCTGTCGTCCTTATCTTCACCGGATGCGGCGGAGATACTACCACGACCACCTCCAGCACACAACCAGGGGCGACTACTACCACGACATCCAAGACCACCACATCAACCTCCATCACCACCGTCAAACCAATGGAAACCACGAGCACCACGCCAACCCCTGTTTCCAGCATAAAGAGGGGCGGCATCCTGCAGTACATCTATCCTTACTCTCCCACTACTACCCCCGGCTGGCCGGCAGATACCGCCAACTTCCAGAAGATCTGGATGAACTTTTTGGTATTCGAACCCCTGGTCAAACCAAGTATTGATTGGAAGCCTATTCCCTGGCTGGCCGAGTCCTGGGAATGGGGCCCGGACAAACAATACATCACCTTCAATCTACGTCAGGGCGTCAAATACCATGACGGTAGCACGTTCAAAGCTGAAAACGTGAAATTCCAGGGCGATATCATGAAAGCGCAAGGCGGCGCCACCGGCCAATTCTGGGACCGCTGGGAAATCATCGATGATTACACCATCCGCCTTCACCTCATACAATACCGGACTGATTTCTGGGGCGCCCTCTGGTCCATCGGTATGGCCTTCCCCTCTGTCGAAGCCTACAAGGCGCACGGTGGTGAGAACGGCGGTGAGGAATGGTGCAAGGAAAACCCCATCGGCACCGGCCCCTTCACGTTCGAATATTTCGAACTTGATGTTACCATGAAACTCAGGGCCTTCGATGATTATTGGCAGGAAGGCAAACCCTACCTGGACGGCATAGACATGATCACCATAAAAGAAACCCTCACCGCACAATCCGCCATGCAGGCCGGAGAAGGCGATGTCTGGGGGCTGCAGCAGGGCAAGACCCTGTATGACATGAAGAACCTCGGATTCAACGTCGTGCATGAATTCGGCGGCACCGATTTCCTCTTGTTCGATACCGCCAATGAAGGCGCTGTTACTAATGATGTCAAGATCCGGATGGCGATCGAGTACGCCATCGACAAACAGTCCATGTGCGATGCGCTCGGTTACGGTTACCTGGTCCCCACCAACCAATGGTCGCCTCCGTACAATCCTTCCTTTAACGCCGACTTGCCTTCCCGGGATTACAACCCCGAGATGGCGAAGCAACTCCTGACTGAAGCCGGTTATCCGAACGGCGTAAAACTGAATATCATCACGATCGGCTCTGAACCAGAGATTCTTTCCATTCAGCAATACCTGGAAGATGTCGGCTTCGACGTTGAACTTGAATCCGTTGATAACGCGAAATTCTGGAACTACGCCTTGGCTGGCTGGAATGGAATGATCAACGTGGGATACGCAATCGGTTCCGATAGCTTCCCGGCTTCCCTTAACTCCTACTTTGGGCCTAATCGCACCTTCAATAAGAGTATGGTGCTTCCTGACGAGGTTTTAGCAAAGATTGATGGCGCTCTTACAGAGCAGGACCCCGTAAAGGCTAAAGCCCTCAGCGATGAGATCATCACCGATCTGTACAACCACTGCTGGCTGGTACCCTTGTACTCCAACGCCATGGGATCTATCCTGCACCCTGATGTGAAAGATTCCGGTATAAATACTTTCGCTGACTGGTCTTTCTGGTCTCCTGAAATTTGCTGGCTGGATAGATAGTAAAAACTGATTGAACTAAACGCGGGAGCCCGGTATTCCCGGGCTCCCGTACACACCGCATCCTTTTATGTTGAAAATATCCCTGATGCAAACCAGGGGACATTCTATGCCGTCCAGTAGCGGAGATTCTGGTTAGTGCTTCAAGGACCCGGACCGGCCAAACCGGTCCTGAAACACCGTTTAAAAATAATAGACAGTCATAGTCGGGGAGAATCATGGGAGCTTATATCGTACGCAGATTGGTACAGGCAGTCATCGTAATACTGATCGTTTCCGTTTTTGTCTTCGTCGGTATGCGTATGTTACCCGGCGACCCGATTTTTATGCTTTTCAATCCCAATCAACTGCAGAACTTAACTCAACAAGAAATCGATGACCTCCGGCATGAAGCCGGCCTTGACCGGCCGATGGCAGTCCAGTATTTTGACTGGCTCGGGGGCGTTTTCCGCGGTAATCTCGGAGAATCCATCATGACCAAGGCACCGATCATGGATCAGCTATCCAGGCGTATCCCCATTACGATATATATCGGCGCGCTCGCATTTCTGGTCAGTATCATCATCGGCGTGCCGGCTGGCATTATCAGCGCCATCCGCCGCGGTACCTGGCTGGACACAGTTGTGACGACTCTTGCAAATCTGGGTATTACCGTTCCGATCTTCTGGTTGGGTATTATGCTGATCTGGCTGTTTGCCGTGAAGCTTGGCTGGCTTCCGGTTCAGGGTTTTACCTCTCCTTTTGATGACTTCTGGTTGAGTACGAAGAAGTTGATAATGCCGGTGTTCTGCATGTCCATCTTCTCTATTGCGGGTAATGCCCGGCAGGCACGGTCCTCCATGCTGGAAGTCCTGCGGCAGGACTACATCCGCACCGCCTGGTCAAAAGGCTTGACTGAACGGGCCGTTATCATAGGCCATGCCCTGAAAAACAGTCTAATCCCAATCGTTACATTAGCTGGTATGGGAATCGCAATGATCTTCGGCGGCTCTGTCCTGATCGAGCAGGTATTCAATATCCCGGGCATGGGCCGCATGGCAGTGGATGCCCTGTTCCAGCATGATTATACCTATGTCCAGGGTATTACGCTTGTCATGACCGGGATTATCGTATTTTCCAATCTCATTATTGACTTATCGTACGGATGGCTGGACCCGAGAATCAGATATGACTAAACCAAAATTCCGATATATTCAGGTGACGGTATTATGACCCAAGAAGTGATAACTACAGACGTCTCTTTTGAAACGCGACGTATCACCGAAACACAGCGGTTTTTGCGGGTGTTTCTCAAACGCGGCCTGGTGATTTTCGGTCTGGTTGTCCTAGCGCTTTTCATTATCGTATCAGCGTTCGGGCCATTGTTTGCACCTTACAACCCCAATACCCAGAGCCTGGGGGAGATACTACAGCAGCCCTCTGCCAAGCATATACTGGGCACGGATTTCATGGGTAGGGATACCGCCAGCCGCTTGATATACGGCGCCAGGATGTCGCTTATGGTCGGCGTCGTAGCCCTTGGTATCGCCGCTGTTATCGGGATTATCGCCGGTATGATGGCTGGTTTCCTGGGAGGCTGGGTGAACGCTGTAATCATGAGACTCGTAGATGCCCTCATGTCTTTTCCCATGATATTGCTGGCCCTCCTTCTTGCCGGTTTATTGGGAGGCGGTCTCAAGAATGTGATGATCGCCCTCGGGGTCGCCTTGATACCGGGATACGCCCGCTTGATGTGCGGGCAGGTACTGTCTATCAAGGAAAACGATTATGTCATGGCTGGCCGGTCAATGGGGAGCAGCCAATGGCGTATCATGTTCCGCCACATATTGCCTAACTCGTTCCCGCCCCTTCTTGTACTGGTAACCATGCAGATAGGCGCGGCTATCCTGGCGGAAGCCGGCTTGAGTTACCTGGGTATCGGCATCAGCCCCCCGACTGCATCCTGGGGTGCCATGGTCAGCGACGGTTTTAAATACCTGATGACCAATCCTTTATTATCGTTCGTCCCAGGCCTTGCTATCATGCTGGTGGTGTTCGCCTTTAATATGGTCGGCGACGGTCTCCGTGACGCCCTTGATCCGAGGCTCAGAGGAACTCTCTAATAGAGTATCTCAAGAATTAACACGGTTCTTCGAAGAAGAGGTGGCTTGTTATGGGACATATGCTCAAAGATAAGGTAGCAGTCATAACCGGAGCTGGCAACGGGCTCGGAAGGGCCCATGCACTGGGAATGGCGGCGCAAGGTGCCAAAGTCGTCGTCAACGATATCGGCACCTCATTCAATGGTGAAGGGACATCCAGTAATCCCGCCGACCTCGTGGTAGAAACCATTAAAAAGAACGGCGGAGAAGCGGTCGCCTGCTACGATAGCGTCGCCACGGAACAAGGCGGCGCGAACATCATCAAGACCGCCCTGGATAACTTCGGCCGTATCGACATCCTCGTCAACAACGCCGGCATCATCCGGGGCGGATTTATCTACAAGATAGACAGCGCGGACTGGGACCAGATGATCAAAGTCCATCTCTACGGCACTTTCAACTGCACGCGCGCCGCCGTACCGAAAATGATGGAACAAAAATACGGCCGCATCATCAATACTTCCTCCCATAACGGTCTGGGCATGAAAGGCGGTGTGGCTTATTCCGCTGCCAAAGAAGGAATAACCGGCCTCACCCGCGCCGTAGCGCGGGACATGGCGGAATTCAACGTGACCTGTAACGTCATCCGCCCTATTGCTGCATGGCGCGGCGCCCCGTTAAAGATCAAAGAGTTTGAAGAAAACCGGCCGGCGGACGTTGCGGTCCTGGTGGTGTATCTGGCCAGTGAAGAAGCCGGGCACATCAACGGCTGTATTTTCGAGGTATACAACGGCCACGTCGGCATATTCGAGGAGCCGCCCCCGGTCAAGGGTGTTCTCTATAAAGACGGCAGCTTCACGCCGGAAGATCTCGCCAAGATTATGCCTCAGACATTGACCAAAGGGAAAACCATCAATTCATTGCCCGATGTTCTTCCGTTCAAATTATCCATCCCGGGTCTGGAATAAACCGATAATCATTACGAGAATACAGAAGGAGTAACTAAAACCATGTCACCAAACAAATATGACCATCTATTCGTTTCAGGCGCTGCCCCTGAAGTCCAGGCAGCCAGACCGATGCCGGCGATCGGCTTTATTGACGGCAAGAAGTTTGAAGGAAGTAACGGGTACATGGTCTTCTGGATAGGACCGAAATCCTACGGTCCTTACGGTCCGGATGGTTGGGGCAAGATATCTCATGGTCCTCATATGCACAAATATCCGGAACTGATGATGCATCTTGGGACCGATCCGGACAATCCCATGGACCTGGGCGCCGAAGTCGAGATGTGTGTGGGCCCGGAGATGGAGAAACACATCATCACCCAATCCACCATTATCTACCTCCCGGCGAACTTCGTTCACAGTCCCTGGACGATCAAGAAGGTCACCCGGCCTTTCCTCCTGGTTACTATTAACCAGTCTACTGTCCATACCGAGAAAGCCTTCCGGGACATGATACCAAAGGAACAATGGACGCGGACTATCTTCATGGATGCCGGTTATGAGGATGAAGGGATTAAACCATCATTCCACTGGCCGGAGGAAGCCGGCCCGGAAACACGTTACATATAAACCTGGACGTTAATTCCTTGCTCGATACCCAAAGGTTGAAAGCATGTTGATTCTGAGGAATATCCGCCATTGAATATGGACGAAGCATTGAGATCCGGTTTCGATGGCGGAAACTCCTTTACACCGGTGTAATATTTTTCAGAGGAGAACCGACATGGATAGAGTAAAAGGTAAAGTAGCAATCGTGACCGGCGGCGCGAACGGCATTGGTGAAGCGACAGCAAAGCTTCTCGCCCGGGAAGGCGCTTCTGTCGGCATCGTTGATATCGATGACAAGAATGGGAAAAGAGTGATCGATGAAATCAAAGGTGAAGGCGGGGAAGCGGTGTACGCCCATGCGGATGTCTCCAAAGAGGAAGAGATCGCGAAGGCCTTTTCCGGGTTTTACGACAAGTATGGCAAACTCCATATCCTGGTCAATAATGCCGGCATCGGGATGGGCGGAGGCGCCGCTCACAAGAACACTGTCGAGAACTTCAATCAGGTCATGGATACGAACCTGAAAGGAGCTTTCATCTGCACCAAGCACGCTACGCCCTATATTCTGAAGACAGGTCCGGGCAGCGTTATCAACATAGCATCGATCTACAGCATCGTGGCTTCCGATGTGCCTTTGTACGATGCCAGCAAAGGCGGCCTGCGTGCAATGACGAAGGCGGACGCTATCATCTATGCAGGTGACAAAATCCGGTTCAATTCCATACATCCGGGAAATATCGACACGCCGCTTTTCCGGAAACTGGCCGAGATGGTGGACAAAGACGGCGTGAACCACGCCATCGAAATGCTGTCCATAACGAATCCTTTGAGGCGTATGGGAACCCCGGAAGACGTCGCCTACGGTGTCCTGTATCTGGCTTCTGACGAGTCCAGTTATGTCAATGGCACCGAACTGGTGATCGACGGCGGCTACATCAGTATGCCGTTTGCTATATATGAGACTAACACGGTGGACTGGAATACGCGGGACCGGAGATACTACTAAAAGGCCAATAACGGGGCTCCGGTCTCGTTTTTTTCCTCTGCGCATTTCTTATCCGGAGATCGGAAGAGCTTTTTTTTATTGACTCAGGCCTGGGCAGATACGCGGACTTCAGCGGTTTTCAAACCGGCGGACGTCGCCTTGATGTTGATCGCCCCCGAGTCTCCGGTGCACTGTACTACCGCAAGGCAATACCCGTTGAAAGCGTGAATTTGTTCATCGATGAACGGTTCATGGCTGATTGGGTTGCCGTTATCTACGCCGATAATTTTTCCCGGTCCTTCGATAGTGAACCTCACCAGGTTATCCGCGGTAGGGACCACCGTACCACCGATATCACGAATACACGCTGTCAGGTAGGCGATATCATTTCTGTTAATCCCGGTCCTGTCCGTTTTCACCTCGATACTGTGGGGGAATTGGGCTGTTTTCATAGCATTCGTTGTTACCGCCTTGCCTTTTCTCTTTCCCACCGCCTTGAGTTCTCCGGGTTCATACAAGACGTCCCAGGTAAGGTGCAGCGTACCCACGGGGTTCTCCACTGCCTTCTCACCAAACGATTTTCCGTTGAGAAATAGTTCAACGGAATCACAGTTCGTATATACCCATACCGGTATCTGCATGTCTTTGTGCCAGTTCCAGTTACCGGGGACGATGTGTACCATCGGAGCATCGGTCCACTGGCTCTGGTAAAGATAAAATGTATCCTTGGGAAAACCACACAGATCGAGAATGCCGAATTGCGAACTGCGCGCCGGCCATACGTAAGGGGTCGGCTCTCCGATATAGTCGAAACCTTCCCAGGTAAACATACCGCATACGTACGGCCTCGTCTTGAGGATGATCAACGGCACTTCGCTGGTGACGTCATAGGCTGAACAGTAAAAATCGTCCGCTTTCTTTTCTTCCCTGGAGTTGACCAGGGGATAACGATAGATGCCGCGAGTATTGAACGCCGAGCAGTTTTCCGTGCCTAGTAAGACCCGGTTGGGATATTTCTCGTGTTCTTCATCAAACCTGCACCGAAAAGCGTAGTCCTTGTTCCCTTCGCCAATTACTCTATCTCCATAGTAATTGTATCCGGCAATATCCAGAAGATCGGTAAAGCCTGTTTCATTGGCTTCCTTCATCTTATCGCACCCCAGGGTAACCTGCCTGGAGGGGTCTTCTTCGTGGAAGACCTTGAGCAGACCACGGAGTATCTCAACCCCTTCTTTCGTCTTCTGTTCCGGCACTTCGTTGCCGCAGCTCCAGAGGATGACGCTCGGATGGTTCCGGTCGCGCCGGACGAAATCTCTGGCGTCTCTTTCATACCAGTCCTGGAAATACCTTGTATACCCGAATGGTGTCTTCGGAACGGTCCACTCGTCGAACAATTCATCCACCACCAGGAACCCTTTCTCATCGCAAAGATCGAGGAACTCCTGGCTTGGGGGGTTGTGGCTGGTACGGACCGCGTTGCATCCCATTTCTTTCAAAATCTTCAACTGGCGCTCAATAGCATGCCGGTAAACCTTGGCTCCGAGGCAGCCGTTATCATGGTGCAGGCAGACGCCTTTGAACTTCATGTTCACACCGTTGAGGTAAAAACCGGTATCAGCATCGAAGCGGAAGCTCCTCAGGCCCAGCGGGGTGGCATATTCATCAATCAAGTGTCCATTTCTGTAGAGTGATGTCTTGATCTGATAAAGTTCGGGAGTATCCGGAGACCATAATTTGGGACTATCGATCTGGAATTGTTGCTCAATTTTGGTTTCTGTGGACTTCAGAGTCACCGGTGTGGTGACTTTGGCAACCATATCACCCTGATGAATAATTTCTGAAACAACATCGATAGTCAGAGCCTTTTCACCGGTCCTATTCTCGATGGTTACCTTGAAATCCACATCAACCCGCTCCGGATGAATTTCCGGAGTCGTCCAGCAGGTGCCCCAGGGTTTGATGTGAATCTTGTCGGTGATGAGCAACTGCACGTTCCTATAGATGCCCGAGCCGGTATACCACCGGCTGCCGACCCCTGTATTGTTCACCCTGACCGCCAGCAGGTTGTTCTTTCCGGCCAATATATACGGAGTCAGTTCGTAATAGAATGAAGAGTACCCATAAGGACGTTGACCGAGATGATAACCGTTAATCCAGACATCCGAGTTTCTGTATACTCCGTCGAACTGAATGGTGATGATTTTGTTGGCGAAATCATTCATGGCATGGAACGATTTCCGATACCACCCGATGCCTCCGGGCAGGTACCCGATATGATGGCTCAAATTTTCGTGACTGGTGTTATTTTCTTCCCGGTTTTCTTTGAATTGACCTTCGATGCTCCAGTCGTGAGGAAGTTCAAGTAATCTCCATTTCGAATCGTCCAGGTCCGGTGATTCCCCGCCCGGGATATCCCCGAGGTAAAACCGCCACCGTGCGTTCATCGGTTCAATTTTTCTGGTCATACCTGTATCCTCCGATGCTCCTGATTTTTAGTGATTCGCCTTGCAGCCTCGCTATTTGGATGTATTTTCTCACAGTATATCCGGTACTTCAAGGAACCGTTAGTTAAAATTCCCGTTTACTGCGGATAGGTCACGATGCTAGAATTGTACGAAACAAGCAAGTTTTTAATTCGTAGGGCCGGAAGAGCAGGTTTGAACACCACTAAACCAAAAAAGCGCTGGAACGCAATGACGGGGGAGTGGGTCATCATCGCCGAAACGACGGCCGACCGCCCCTGGAGCGGCAATAGGGTCGCTTCCAGTAGTATGAAACTCCCCGAACGCGACCCCGGTTGTTACCTTTGTCCCGTCGCCACACGGGCTGGCGGCGCCATCAATCCCGACTATAAAGACACTTATGTTTTTGATAATGACTACCCGTCGTTCAGCAGGGAGATACCTGAGACTAAACAATCTGAGGTTGTGGAGGAGGTACCAGCCTACGGCATCTGCCGGGTTGTCTGTTTCAGCCCTCGCCACGACCTTACCCTTGCGGAGATGGACCTGGAACAATTCAGCGGCATCATCAATACCTTACGTGAGCAGTACATCGAACTGTCTTCTCAACCGGGGATCGAGTATGTGTTGATATTCGAGAACAAAGGGGCTGTCATCGGCGTGTCCAACCCCCATCCCCATGGACAAATATACGCCACTGATTTCGTTCCTCGTATCCCCCGGAAGGAATACGAGCTTTCCAGCGCCTATTTGGCAACACAGGGACGGTGCCTGTTGTGTGATATCGTCCGGGAGGAACTCGCTGACGGCAGCAGGATAGTCTACCGGAATGAAGACTTCATCACCTATGTCCCCTATGCCGCGAGGTACTCCTACGAGGTCCAAATCGCGCCTCTACGCCATATCCCATCCCTTGCCGGCCTCTCGGCTCAGGAAAGGATTTCGCTCGCAGAAGCCTACCATCAGGTTGTTGTGCGGTATGATAACCTTTTCGAAATCTCTTTTCCCAACGTGACCATCTTCCACAACGCCCCTTGTGGCAATGACTACCCTCCCGAACCCTTTCATTTCCACATCGAATTCTGCCCCCCGATGCGCAGCGCTGATAAACTCAAGTACATGGCCGGTTTTGAGACCGGCGGGGGCAACATCATCAATCCAACATCGCCGGAGAAGGCTGCACGCACCCTGAGATCCCTTTCTCCATTACACTATAAGTTGAGGGCGGTGAGGGATGGCTAATGTCCTTGTTACAGGTGGGGCCGGATACATCGGCAGCGTAACTTCTCTGATGCTGGCGGAAAAGGGGCACCGGGTTACGGTACTGGACAACCTTTCTTCCGGCTTCCGCGAAGCAATCGGACCGGGCATTCGCCTGGCGATCGGGGATATCAGCGATGCCGGCCTGGTCAGCGATATCTGCGCGGACGGTATAGATATCGTCATGCACTTTGCCGCCCGGATTGAGGTGGCGGAATCCGTCAAAGACCCCGCCCGTTATTATGAAAACAACGTTGTCAATACGGTCCGTCTCCTGCGCACCCTCCTGGAAAACGATGTGGATAAGCTTGTCTTTTCTTCTACGGCTGCAGTCTACGGCGAACCGGAGATGACCCCTTTGACCGAAGAAGCCGCCCTGCGCCCGGTCAACCCCTACGGCCATACGAAGCTGGTGGTAGAACAGGTATTGCGAGACTATGACCGCGCGTACGGTTTCCGTTCCGTTGCCTTACGTTATTTCAACGCCGGGGGCGCATACGGTCCATGCGGAGAAAGCCACCACCCGGAAACGCACCTCATCCCCAGAATCCTGAACGCCCTCATGGACAATGAACCATTTACCGTTTTTGGGACAGACTACGGGACACGGGACGGTAGTTGCGTCCGGGACTATATTCACGTAGCAGACATCGCCGCGGCGCACATTCGAGCGGCGGATTACCTGTCTTATGGAGGTCCTTCGGACTGCTTTAACCTCGGGACCGGCAAGGGCTATTCGGTACTGGAAGTTATCAAAGCGGTAGAAGGTATTACCGGGAAAAAGGCGGACCTGCGCATGTTTGGCCGGCGGGACGGTGATAGTGCGGTACTGGTAGCTTCCCCGCGCAAGGCTCAGAGCATCTTGGGACTGCCGAAAGACTTCAGGCCGCAGGAAGACATCATCGCATCCGCCTGGGAATGGAAACAACGGTTTCCGGCAGGGTATCGGAAATGAGCAGCCTTGAGCAACTCAAGCAGGATGTTTCCTCGGTTTTTGTTGAGAAGTGGGGCCGTCAACCAGAATCAGTCGCCGCGGCCCCGGGACGCATCAACATCATCGGTGAGCATACTGACTACACCGGCGGCCTGGTCCTTCCGGCAGCCATTGACAGATACATCGTTGCCGCGGTGAGTAAAGCTTCGGAGAACAGAATCCGGGCTTTTTCCCTGTCATACCGGGAATCTTCGGAATGCCCCCTCGACCACTATGATCCAAAATATCCCGGCGGATGGTTCCGGTATGTGATGGGTGTTCTGTCCGAGTTGCAGAAAGCTGGGTACCGCACCACTCCGTTCGATATCTGCATCGGCGGGAACATACCGATAGGCTCCGGACTATCATCATCCGCGGCGTTGGAGATGGCAGTCCTGACAGCCATGGAATGCCTTAACGATTTCCATCTCGCTGACAACGAGGCCGCCTTGCTCTGCCAGAGGGCTGAAAACAACTTTATCGGTGTTCAGTGCGGCATCATGGACATGCTGATTTCCCGGACAGGCCGCGAGCACTGCGCCGTCAAGATAGATTGTTCGGACCTCACCCGGCGCTATGTGAACGCAAGTCTCCCCGGTTGTTCCTGGCTGGTCATCAACAGCGGAAAAAGGCGAGGCCTGGTGGATTCTGAATACAATCAACGTCGTGCCGAATGTGAAGCAGGCATGGAAGCGGCCCGCCCTGTGTTCAGGGACAGGAAGATTACCAACCTCAAGGACCTCACCCCATGCGATCTTCCCTCGTTAGAGCCGGTCCTCTCAGGTGTAGCTTTCAAGAGACTCAAACATGTCATCAACGAGAATCAACGGGTCACGAAAATGTGTCACGCTCTGGAACAGGAGGAACATATTGCCGCAGGCAAGCTGCTCTCTGAATCCCATATCAGTTTACGGGATGATTTTGAAGTGTCGTGTGATGAATTGGATTCTCTCGTTGAAATCGTTGCCGGTCTCGATGGTGTGTACGGCGCCAGGATGATGGGAGCCGGTTTCGGAGGCTGCGTCCTCGCCCTGATCGATACGAGCCGAAGGGAAGAAGTGGAGTCGGCCGTCAACCGGAGGTATCATCCGGAAGACTATAAAGCTACCATATGGCTCGTGCGGATATCAGGGGGCGCACAAAAAATCTAGCGCCCGGACGTACCCGGTCCGCCATTCTTCCCGAGCTCGAATCGTGCATCTTACCCTTTTGGCATTTCTTTGATCCAGTGCCCACTATTGTTGCGAAGATACCAGCGGCTTTATCCTTACTCGGAACCTGATTTTGAATGCCGCATGGTTTCTTGTTAGAATGGGGCTGTGAGCCCCTTCCCGTTCCGCCTGTGGGGTTATGATAGGATGGAGCATACAGGTATTTCACATACGCGGCGGGAAGGTCTCAAACCTGAGATCCGGTATCCGTTATTCATACTTATCGGCGCACTCGCCATCACCGGCCTTTTCTTCTTAAGCCGGTACAATTATCTCCTTTTCCACAGCTTTGCTGAAGGTTTCAGCATCGTTATTTCCTTCGCTATTTTCGCTGTTGCCTGGAATTCCCGCAAATTCATCACCAATGACTATCTCCTGTTTCTGGGTATCGCTTATCTGTTCATAGGCGCCCTGGATTCCATCCATACGCTGACCTTTAAAGGTATGGGCATTATTATTGGTTTGGATACTGATCCAGCCACTCAGGTGTGGATAGCTACCCGTTATCTGCAAAGTCTTTCTCTCCTCGCAGCGCCTTTACTGCTGAACCGGAAATTGAGGATCAGCATCGCGTTTGGCGGCTACATCCTGGCAAGCGCATTAATTCTTTGCTCGATATTCTGGTGGAACAGCTTCCCTCACGCCTTTATTGAAGGCGTCGGGCTGACGACCTTTAAAGTCACCAGCGAGTACATCATCTCGGCGTTACTCGTCATCGCCGGGTTCCTTCTATACCGTCATCGGCAAGAGTTCGACCGGGCTGTCTTCAGATCGATTCTGGCTGCCATCGTCATTACCATAGCTTCGGAATTAGCGTTCACGGTATACACCGATCCTTATGGGGTGGCCAACATGATCGGGCACCTGTTGAAGATCGTATCCTTCTATTTCGTCTATCTGGCTCTGATAGAATCGGGTCTTCGCCGCCCCTACGAAACGCTCTTCAGGCAGCTCACTCTCAGTGAGGAAAAGCTGACGCAGGGTAATCAGCAGCTTGAACGAGAGGTGGCCGAACGGGAAAATGCCAGGAATATCGCCCGTCATAACGAAGAGCGTTACCGGAACCTCTTCGGCACAATGTCCGAGGGGTTCGCCCTGCACGAAATGATCTATGATGAAGCCGGACAGTCAATTGATTACCGCTTCCTGGAAGTGAACCCAGCCTTTGAAAAGCTTACCGGTCTTTCCGGAGTTGTCGGTAAAAAGGCTCGCACCGTCCTTCAATCCCTGGAGCCGTCCTGGATGGAAACCTACGGCAGGGTCGCGAAAACCGGGGAAGCCGCCGACTTTGAAGACTACAGCGCGTCGCTTGACCGGTGGTATTCCGTCCACGCGTATTCCCCGGCCCCGGGATTATTCGCGACTCTTTTCAGTGATATCACCGAGCAGAGAAGAATAACCGAACAGTTGCGTATCCAGGCTGCCGTTTGGGAAAACATGAGCGAGGCGGTCATCGCCACCGACGCCAATTTCCGGATTACAGCCTGGAACCAAGCCGCCGCGACGCTATACGGCTGGACGAGCGATGAAGCTATCGGCCGGATTTCCTGGGATCTGCTTCATCATGGTCTCACGCAGGAACACACGGATCATATGATAGAAGCCCTCCAACGGGAAGGATACGTTTCCTGTTATCACGAGCATTTCAACAAGTATGGTCATAGATTGAACATCGAAGCCAGGATTATACAGCAAAATGACGAACAGGGTACGGTGACCGGCTACATCGCAACTAACCGTGATGTCACTGAAGAATACGAAGCACAGCGGGCATTGAAGGAAAGTGAGATGCATTTCCGGATGGCCATGCATGATTCACCGGTCTCGGTAGCAGTCCAGGACCTCGATCTGAAATACATCTGGGCATATAACCAGAAATCAACGGCGCCAGACCAGATGATCGGACGAACCGACGATGAAATTTTCACCCGGGAGGAAGTGGCAATAATAGAGCCGCTGAAACGCCGTGTCATTGAAGAAGACATCGAACTGAACACACAGATGTGGCTCGATCATCCAGCCGGCAGATTGTACCTGGCGTTTTACTGGGAACCGATACACGATGAGACCGGCAAGGTGATCGGTATCGGTTCGACCACACTGGACATGACAGCCACACAGGAAGCCGAGGAAGCGCTCCGCAATAGTCATGAACGGTTCGAGATACTGAGCGAAGCAAACTCCTTACTGTTAACGGCTGAAGACCCGGAGAAGGTCATCCAGACTATCGGTGAAAAGGTCATGAACCATCTCGACTGCGATGTCTTTTTTAACTTTATTCATAATGAAAAAGTTGGACGGCTTAAATTGAACGCTTACGCCGGTATTTCGATGAAAGATGCCCTGGGTATAGCCTGGCTGGACCTGGGTGCAGCGATCTGCGGTTGCGTGGCGCTGGATGGAAAGCGCATCATTTCCGAGGATATCCAGAAAAACGATGACGAACGAGCCAGCCTGGTGAGGTCTTTCGGAGTACAGGCGTACGCTTGCCATCCCCTGATTGTTGGTAACAAGACCATCGGTACACTCTCGTTCGGGACGAAGTCACGGAATGAATTTACCCGGGACGAACTGGAACTGATGAAAACGGTTGCCGACCAGGTATCCGTAGCGATGCTGCGTAAATCCGCGCAGGACGCCCTGCGTGCCAGCGAGAGGGAAATCCGTGAACTGGTTGAAACTGCCAACAGTATCATCATCCGGTGGGATAGAAACGGCGCTATAACGTTCATCAACACATACGGCCTCCGGTTCTTCAGATATACTGAAAGGGAGCTGGTTGGCAAGAATGTCAGTGCTCTTCTGCCTCAACAGGAGACCTCGGGACGGGACCTCGGCTACCTAGTGCAGGATATCGTGGCTAATCCTCAGGCTTACATCGGCATCACGAACGAAAACATACGAAAGGACGGCAGCGTCGCTACCATTAATTGGTCGAACAAGGCTGTATTCGATGAAGAAGGTAATCTAAAGGAGATCCTTGCTATCGGTAACGATATCACCGAGCAGAAAAGAGCAGAGGAGAAGCTCCGCCAGAGCGAGGAGCGCTACCGGGAGCTGTTTACCTCCATGCATGAAGGCTTCTTCCTCGCTGAACTGGTATATGACCGGAAAATGATAACGGATGCGCGTTTCCTGGAGGTCAATCCTGCCTTCGAACAAATCATGGGAATCAGTCGTGATGAAGCCCTTGGGAAAACGCTTACCGGGCTCTTTCCCGGAACCGAAGGAAAATGGCTGAAGGCAATGAACCGGGTGCTTCGTTCCAATGAAGCTTCCTTGGTCGATCATATTAGTCCGCACTCTGGGAGATACCTGCGCAGCCATTACTATATACCACGCCCCGGTTTCGTAGCCTGTATCTTGACAGACATCACCGAACAAAAAAAGGCCGAGGAAGAAATTTCGCATCTGGCCTCGTTCCCGGAACTGAATCCCAATCCCATCATGGAACTGGACAGGGACACCAAAATCACCTATCTTAATCCGGAGGCGCGCAGGCTCTTTCCTTCCCTGGCACAGCAAGGACTCGAACACCCCTTCCTCGCCGGGTTCGAAGGAGTGCAAAAATCCCTCAAGAAAAAACAGGGCAACATCGCGCGGCGCGATATTCCTGTCGGTGAATCATGGTATGAGCAGGCAGTAACATTTTCACCTGCCAGGCAAAAATACCGGATTTATTCCCGGGACATCACAACTCGGGTACAGGCACAGGAAGTCTTGAAGCGGAGCAATACGGAATTGGAAGCTTCGAACCGGGAACTCGAAGCATTCTCGTATTCTGTCTCCCATGACCTCCGCGCTCCACTCCGCAGTATGGAAGGGTTCAGCAGCGCATTGCTGGAAGATTATGGGGGCAAGCTGGATGAACAGGGTAAACAATACCTCGGCTATGTAAAAGATGCCAGCGATACGATGGGACAGTTGATCGATGGGCTTCTGCGCCTTTCAAGAATCACGCGGAGTGAGATGAAATACCAGATCATCGATCTAAGCGTCATGGCCGAAAAAATAATCGAAAATCTAGAGAAAACCAACCCCGGAAAAGCCATGAAAATCTCTATACAACCCGGCGTTACCTGCACAGGAGACGAGCAACTACTTGAAATAGCGATGGAGAATCTTCTCGGGAACGCGTGGAAATTCACAAAAAACGCCGCCGCTCCGTACATTGAAGTAGGAATGAAAGTTGAAAATGGCAAGCCCGTTTACTATGTTCGCGATAACGGCGCCGGCTTTGACATGAAGTACACCGGAAAGCTCTTCCAGCCTTTCCAGCGCCTACATAAAACCACTGAATATGAAGGAACAGGCATCGGGCTGGCGACGGTGCAGCGGGTTATTCGACGACACGGCGGAACGATACGAGCGGAAAGCCGGGAAGGAGAAGGAACGACATTCTATTTTACCCTGTCGTAAAGCCTTAGTATGGACGAAAAAAGAATTCTACTTGTTGAAGATAATCCAAGAGACGTGGAATTGACCCGACGAGCGCTGGAGAAGGCGAACATTGCCAATCAGATCGTTGTGGCGGAAGACGGTGTGGCAGCGCTCAACTACCTCTTTGGCGATGGGTCTTGCCCGGAATGCCCGGTAGAAGAACTGCCGGTCCTGGTGTTGATGGACCTGAAGTTGCCCCGCGTGGATGGGCTCGAGGTTCTGAGGAGGATACGCTCCGAGGCGAAAACAAAATTCCTGCCCGTTGTGGTATTAACCACATCTAGTGAGCAAAGTGACGTCATCAAGAGCTACGACCTTGGAGCTAACAGCTTCATCCGAAAACCGGTCAAGTTTAGCGAATTCGCCGAAGCTATTAAACAGGTCGGGTTGTACTGGCTGGTCATGAATCAGCCGGCGCCCAATGCACGATCGATATTATGAACAACATAAAAGTCCTGCTTATTGACGATTCCGAGGCAGATGCCGTCCTGCTCGTCAGAGAATTGAAGAAGACCGGCAACGAGGTATACTACCGGCGGGTGGATACACTGGAAGACCTCGATGCCGCTATCCAGGATGATGAATGGGACATCATCCTCTGTGATTATGTCATGCCGGGATGGAGCGGTCTTGAAGCCCTTTCCCACCTGCGGGAAATAGGAATCGAGACTCCGGCTATAGCGATATCCGGCCATGTCGGTGAAGACGTCGCGGTAGGAGCGATGCGAGCGGGCGCCAAAGACTACATCATGAAAGATAACCTCCGGCGTCTCGCTCCGGCCGTCCAGAGGGAAATCCGTGAGGCCGCAGGCCGTAAGGAAAAGAAGCTTATTGAACTGGAACTTCAGAAAACAAATCATGAACTGGAAATAGTCAAGAAGATGGACCAGTTGAAAGATGAATTCATCGGAATGCTTTCACATGAGATGCGTAATCCCCTCACGGTGCTTCAAGGGAACCTGTTCATGCTGAAATCAAGCACTGGACTTCCAGCAGAAGATATTGTTAAATTGGCAGACAACGCCTTCCTGGAAGCCCGAGACCTGGGGACGATACTCGATAACCTCCTCGAACTTGCCCGGGCCCGGGCTGACCGCTTGCAATTGAAAACTGAAGTCCTGGAAGTTCCGCTCGTCATCGACGAAGTTATCACCGGCTTAAGCAATAATGACAGGCAACGAACCATATTCGAAAACACCCGGAAGGTTCCTCTTGTCAAGGGCGATTCAGTCCGACTGAAAAGGATTCTGAACAACCTCATCGGTAATGCGCTTAAATACTCTCCACAATATAGCCCGGTTGAGATCACCCTTGAGCCGACAGAAGACAATATGGTCAGGGTAACCATCAGTGACAAGGGCATCGGAATTCCCAAGGAACAGCAGAAAGACCTTTTCAAGCTCTTCGGGAGACTGGATAAAGGAAAATCCTATGCCGGAGGTACCGGCCTGGGACTGGTGGTCTGCCAGCGCCTCTGCGAAGCTATGGGCGGGCACATCGGAGTGGACTCAGAGGAAGGCCGGGGTTCATCGTTTTATTTCACCGTTCCTGCAGCGAAAACAGGAAGGTAAATCAATTCATCCGGCCATTAAAGATTGTTTGATACGCGTAACCAGTTCAGAGGGGTCGAAAGGCTTGGATATGAACTGTACGTTGGGAAATCTCACGACGCTGGCTCCGGCCACTTCCATGGCGCTGAGTATGATGACAGGGACTTCCGACGATGCCCGGATGGCAGCGAGCAGTTCCTTACCCGTTATATCCGGCAGGGACATGTCCAGGATAATGAGAGAGGGAGGCTCAATAGTGATTTTTTCCTGAGCCTCCGCACCACTGGCTGCGGTTTCAACACGAAACCCGGCTTGTCGTACAACCAGTGATACCAGGTCCAAAATCCGCTGGTTGTCATCGATTGCGAGTATTAGCTCACTCAATAGAACACTCCTGCTACTCTTTCCAGTGTAATCTCAAACCAGCCGGGTGTCCAGCTTGTAAAGGGTGCTAAATTCAGGCGATTGGTCTATAATCGGGGTATGCAGACGATTTCTATAGTAATTGTGGACGATCATCATATTGTCCGGGGGGGTGTCAGCGCCCTGCTGGAAGGAGAGCCGGACTTCAAGATCATTGCCGAGAGTGGTGACGGTCTGGAAACACTTAACCTGGTTGATACATTGAAACCGGATGTCCTCGTAACGGACATCGAGATCCCCGGCATCAGCGGCATCGAGGTTGCTCGCCGCGTTACCGAGCATTTCCCGGATACTAAAGTGGTCATCCTTTCCATGTACGAGAGCGAAGTCTTTGTTCAGTCCGCGCTTAAAGCCGGAGTGATGGCCTATGTGCTCAAAGACAGCGGACCGGAAGAACTTAAAACTGCTATCCGTCAAGCTGCCGGCGGTATCCACTACCTCAGCCCATCTCTATCCGAGCGGGCCTTGCGTTACTACATCGATGGTACCAGAAAAAACGGAGAAACAGCCTATGACTCTCTGACCGAGCGGGAGCGGGAAGTATTGCAGCTCCTGGTCCAGGGATACAGTAACGCTCAGATCGCCGACAGATTGGTCATCAGCCGACGCACGGCTGAAACGCACCGCGCCAATCTCATGAGGAAGCTGGGCGCCGCCAACCAGACTGAACTGATGCGCATGGCTATTCAGATAGATGTGATACAACCGATGGTAAAACCGCGGAAATCCGGAACATCTCTGGGAGAAACACCTGAGAAAGACTAATCCCC
The DNA here is from genome assembly GCA_964595455.1 of uncultured Dehalococcoidaceae bacterium. GTDB lineage: Bacteria > Chloroflexota > Dehalococcoidia > Dehalococcoidales > RBG-16-60-22 > DAOUEG01. The sequence goes on along the minus strand of CAZQQL010000049.1, from coordinate 3,645 downwards.
ATTATCCAGGAACTCCGAAGCCCTTGATTCCAGCAGCGGGCTGAAGTACACTCCCTCCTGAAGTACGGTGCGGACAGCCGGTAGCAGGTTTTCCCATAAGGGGTCCTTGGTTAAGTAGCCACGGGCGCCGGCATGGATCGCTTTTTTCAAGTAACCTTTACTTCCGTACGCAGACAGGATTATGCTCTTTGTCTCAGGTGAACAGGTACGGACCAGATACAATAACTCAAAACCGTTTTTCCCAGGCATTTCCAGGTCGGTGATCAGGATATCCGGCCTCAGTTCATCAACGAGCCGGAGGGCGTCATCTCCATTAGCGGCTTCCGCAACCACATTCATGTCGTGTTGTGTATCCAGCAGGGTCCTGATACGGACACGGTACCAGAGGTTGTCATCGGCAAGGACTATGCTAACCATCCTTACCATTTTCAGCCGCTCTCATCCCAATTACCATGCGTATTCGTACGTTGTTTCCTGGGATTTTCCCGCATATTCCCTGTGACTGGATTCATGTCAAGGAAAAGACAAAACGAAGGGAGCCGGGATTGGCAGGATCCGGTTCGACTCTGCCGTTCGCCATACGAGCACGTTCTATTATGAAGCTAAGACCCGGTTCTGGAAGTAGATCTTCGGTTGACTTGCTACCATGGATCGTAAAAGCCAGGTAGAGACGGGTGGTATCCCCTGTCGTTGAAATTGTTGCCTCCAACGGCTGAGAGATTATCTCCTGCAAGTGATGAAGAAATTCTTCTATCATACGCAGAACCGCCCGGCTGACCGGAAGCGGAATGGATTCAACTTCGCATGAATAATAGAATTGCAAAGGAATAGCGCTGGTCTGTTGAAAACGATTGATGGTCCACTCCAGGGTGTCCTCCAGACCAACGTGGTCCAGCATGGCGATACCGGAGTCCTGGTAGATCCGCCGTATCTCGGTTGATATCTCCTTTACAAGCGAGACAGCTTCCTGAATGATGCTGTCGTCTTTTACCCCGGTTTTCAGTTGGTAAAGAAGGAATGACAACTGGGTCAGCACCTGACTCGGTTTGTCATGTACTTCCCTCGCCTGGCGGCGTATTTCGTTTTCACGTTCTTCGATGACGTAATGGGCCAGCTGGCGCAATCTCTGGATATCCTTGTCTAGATCGGAAATCATCTCTTGGTTTTTTTCTTCTTCGTGTGCGTTCATGCGGTTCTTATATGTCAGCCCAAACACCCGGCAGCGAAGCGGTCAGTTATTCCCTTTTGGCTTGGTTCAAGTATACCGGCGGCGTCCAGGATTTATCAAGGCAATGTGCTATTATAAAGTCTCTATACCTTGACCATTTGCCATTTATTCCCAGAGACATATGACGATAGAGTCGTTTCCCTCACCTGGTCATTTCTAACCGATTGTTTATTTTTTTCCTATTGACTTACCCGCGGAAATAGGACGAAAATACTATAGTGAATAGTACGTAAGTACCTACCCTTTTTGTTCTTGGGAACGGGCATCCCGCTGGAGGTACACCACCCGGAAGGCAGTCCTATCTGCTTTCAATCTTATTACTGTTCTTCATACCATTTTCCTTCAACAAAGATACGTACCTGAAGGCGCGTACGCATAGGTCCAATACAACTGGAGGTTGATATGCCGCTCGCATTTTTCTTGAATAAACCAATGAAAAGCCTGTCCAGGCACTGGCTTGCAGTAGTGTGCAGGCTGCTGCTGGGCGGTGTTTTTGTTATTGCCGGGATCGGTAAACTGCCTCATGGAGAAGCTTTCGCCGGCATCGTGGCGGGATATGGTATTCTACCGGATGGCTTAGCACATGTGTATGCCGCCGCATTGCCCTGGGCGGAAATAGCCATCGGCATCTTGTTGGTGCTCGGGATTGTCGGTAAAGTGGTTCCAGTGCTGGGACTGCTTACCATCGCCAGCTTCATGACCGCCAATATCCATGCCTTGCTATTCGGGACCTCCGGTGACCTGTGCGGTTGTTTCGGGGATATTGTACCGCTGACCCACGCCCAATCACTGGCCGCCAACATTGTCATGGCTGGAATATCGGTAAATCTTCTTTTCCACGCCGCCGGGATTTCCCTCAAGCGTGTCTCCACTCGCATCGTGACAGCCGCCCGGCCGGTTGGGGCCGCTATCCTCGTCCTGGTAACCCTCACCGTATCCCTGCCCGCTGCAGCCCACGCTTCAACTGCGTCCTTCCGGCAACCACCTGCCGAAGAGCCCGCCGGCCGAAATTCTATCGATGTTGGTCGAACGAACGCCGGCAACTTCTTCATCGACCCCGTCAAACCGACCCTGATGTACTTCTACAGCGAAGACTGCGGCAACTGCCGGGAACAGGCCCCCGTTATCGACGCCCTTGAACATGATTATGGCAACGACTTCAATTTCCTGCGCATAGATAGTGCCGCTAATCGAGAAATGCTGAAAGAATACAGTGTCACTCGTGTCCCCACGATGCTGATTGTCACCGGAGACGAGTCTTCCATCTTTAACAGGTACGTCGGCTCTACCTCCGGTGACGTACTGCTGGCCGGCCTGATTGCCGCGAGCGCGGCATTGACCGGACCTCAGCCGGATGAAGACCAGGAGTACCTTTCCGCCCGTGAACTGGTTTCAGATCCATCGGACAATGAGAGGACCGGAACTGCGCGGATTACCGGCGATATCCCGGACGGAACGGAGATCGCCAACCTGGTGGCTCCTTACGGCCAGACCCTGGATTTTGGCGGCTCTTCCACGTTCGGTCCGAATGAGCCTATCAATATCAGCGTGGGCACCCACCGGATCGTAACCAGTTGTGCGGACGGTTATAACGACACCTTAGGTACATTCGTGGATATCTACATAGTTCCCAGCGGCAGTGTCGGTGTCGGGAGCGGTTTGACGGATGTAACCGGTTCCCGGTTCATACCTTACAGCTCCAGTGGCTATTTTTTCAATGAGACCATCGCCTACACCTATCCCGGTGGCCAAGTGTATCCGGGGACGTATGCGATCGTCTATGACGAATGCCAGGATGGCGATGTGGATACCATCGATGGCATCTTCGATCCCGCCTTCACGGTCGAATATCACAAAGAAGTGCCTCCCCTGCCGGCATCCTTCTGGAGGAACAAAACGGCCGCCCAGGAAAAAGCCCGCGTGCAGCTCCTGATGGCCGCCGAACTGCAGATACTCTTCGATTCACTCGATCTGTACAACGATTCGACGAGCCTTGCCAAATGCGCTCTGAACCCGGCGCCGTGTCTGGCAGAATTTGCCGCCGACAAAATGAAAGAGGCCATCATGGAAGCGGCCGGCCTCAAATTTGATGTCAGAGAATCCATAATGACCTGGTCTCTTAACCTGGCCATGCATTTCCTAAGTATCGCTGCGGACCCGCCCAACCCGGATTTTCAGCACCTCATCTACCTGTCTCCATTGGATTATACGTACCTCCTGAGCGATGATGCGCTCCTGCAGGCGATGACCGACCTTGGTAACGCACAGATGGTGGAAGCCGCCCTGGCGGAAGCGCTGCTGGCCGCCCTGGAAAGCTACCAGGGCGCCGATGAGGTTTCCGATAACGAATGGGGGCTGATCCATGCCAGGGCGATAAAAATGTATGCTCAACTCCTTGCCGATCAGACTGTCCTGAC
>CAZQQL010000048.1:0-23588 GCA_964595455.1 uncultured Dehalococcoidaceae bacterium | reverse complement strand
ACCAGCTAACGATCGTCGCCTTGGTAGGCCGTTACCCCACCAACAAGCTAATCGTGCGCAAGCCCCTCCTTAAGCGCCCGAAGGCTTTAAATCATCCCCCTGCGAGGACGATCCACATGCGGTATTAGCTCCGATTTCTCAGAGTTATTCCCCACTTGAGGACAGGTTGCTTACGTGTTACTCACCCGTCTGCCACTAGCTACCGAAGTAGCTCGTTCGACTTGCATGCATAAAGCACACCGCCAGCGTTTATCCTGAGCCGGGATCAAACTCTCCAATAAAAAACGAGTTTTATGTGTTTAACTAGAGTGTTGAACCTTCCTTCCGCTATTCAGTTGTTAAGTCACGAACGCGCCCGCATTTGGGCGCGCAAGAATTATAATAACATAGTGCATGACGCCTGTCAACACGTTCTTGACGCTGTTTCAGGGTTTTTTCAGCTATCGGGAAAGATAAATATTTTTAGCGGTTTCCCCTTCCCGCCGGAGCCTTGCCGTCCAGCGCCTCGGACAGCCCCAGCACGTTGATAAGCCTCGACTGGTCTGATATGACGAGCTTGGTATTGTTCTCCAATGACGCCTGCGTCACCTGGAGCTGCTTGAGCATCTGCGCGTTGCCGATAAAATACTGCTCGGCCGCCACGGATACGTTCTCGATGGCCTTGGCCTCGCCCTCGGCCCTTAGAATGGCCGCCTGCTTGTCCCCTTCCGCTACTAGGATGGCGTTCTGCTTGTCACCCTCGGCGGTGAGTATCTGCTTCTGCCGGTAAGCCTCGGCCTCCAGGATGGTGGCGCGCTTCTCTCGTTCCGCCTTCATCTGCTTGCTCATGGCGTCCGTGATGTCCTTCGGCGGCTCGATCGCTTTCACTTCGACGCGCGTTACCTTGACACCCCATTTGTCCGTGGCTTCGTCCAGGGTGATGCGCAGGGAAGAGTTGATGCGCTCGCGAGAGGCCAGTGTCTCATCGAGCGTCATGTCGCCCACCAGGTTCCTCAGGTTGGTCTGCGCCAGCTTGCTGACGGCGATGTAGAAATTGGCGACTTCATACTTGACGGCCTTGGCGTCCGTACAGTAGTAATAGACCACGGCGTCCACCGTGACGCCGACGTTGTCCTTGGTGATGACCGCCTGGGGTTCGACGTCCAGCACGGTCTCACGCATGTCTATCCGGGCGGACAGCCGGTCGATGAATGGGATGATGAACCGGAGGCCCGGCTCGAGCGTTTCTTTGTATCTGCCAAGCCGTTCTATCAGCCCCTTCTCCGCCTGGTGGATGATAACGATGGACCTGATCAGGGATACGATGGCGACCAGGGCGACAATAACGATAACGACGATGATTCCGGGATTCATGACGGGATGCTCCTTTCCTCTTTGCTGACGTGAAGGGTCACTCCGGAAATACCAAGTACCGTGACCGGGTCCCCTTCTTCCAGGGGCTCTTCAGACTTCGCCTGCCAGGTTTCATTGCCCACTTTGACCAGGGCGCGGTCCGGAGAATCCAGGAGGCTGGTCACCACGCCCGTTTGGCCGACGATGGCATCAATGTTGGTCTTTACGGAAGGCGGGACAATCCGGCGATGGAAATACTTCCGCCCGATGAAGATGTAAGCGACACAGATGACGCCGGAAACGATGACGGGTGGTATCCAGGAACGGAACACGAAGGTGATGAGACCGCCGAGGATAAAGGCTGTGCCGACGAAAACGAGGTCGAGGCCGGTGTTGACGCCGAAGAGAAGCTCGAGAAGGACGAGGAGCAACCCAACGCCGACGAAGATCAGCCACGTCCAGGCATCCCAGAAAAGAACGTCGATTCCGTTTCCCATCGAGGGCCTCCAATAGCCGACCGGGACGCGAATCAGATGTCCGTAAATTCTAAACAATTCCTGGGTCAAAGTCAAAAATCCTGTATGACGTGATTGTGTCAATTGATGTTTATGGTTAATTTATATTATGCCGGCAGATATTTATTCATGGGTCACACTGGCGCGTATATCATGTGAAAACCAGAACAGTATACCGGCGGACGAGGAAACAACCATGCTGGCCATGACCACGAAAGAGTCCGGAATATGCGGCGTCAAGGACGTTGCCGACGCCATCGGCGGGGGCATCAATGAGAAGTCCCTGTTCCTCATCGAAGGCGAATCTGATACCGGCAAGAGTGTGGTCAGCCAGCACATCGCCTACGGCGTTCTCAATTCCAAAGAGACGAAAGCAGTCTATTATTCCACCGAGCATAACGCCGAGTCCCTCATCGAACAGATGGAAACCATCGGGCTCGACGTGGCCCGGGATGTCATCGCGGATAGGTTCCGTATTTACCGTGTCGGTACCGGGGCCATCATCCGCGACCCGGAAGCTGCCCTCCAGGGGTTGATCAATCACATCACCGGCCTGCCGAAGGAGTATCAGCTCATCTTTTTCGATTCCCCTTCGTGGTTCCTCAACCACGTCAAGCCGGAAATAAAGCTCGATTTTCTCTATCTTTGTAAAGAGATGAGCGAAGAGCGAAGCATCGTCCTGGTGCTTGATACCCATGTCTTTGAAGCGGACGCCCTGGGCCGCGCCTACGCCGTCTCGGATTACTACCTCAGGCTCCGTTCCCACAGTCCGTTCCTGGAAAACGGGCAGATAGATCCGCGTGTCATCAAGAAGCTGGAAGTGACCAAGCTCGCTGGCGCCAGGAGGTATGGGGACGAAGGCTTCAAGTTCGAGATAAAGCCCAACGTCGGCATCCAGATCCTGCCTTTCGTCAAAGTCCGGGTGTAGTCATGGTTCGCTCCACCGAAAATGGGTAGCGCGGGCATCTTGCCCGCGGAAATCCTCGCCAGCAAATTTCGTAGGGCGGGTAAAACCCTTTCCCCTTTTTTACCCGCCATTAATAAACCTCATTCTGATTATTTGAATTTCCATCAGAAGCACGACTCCACCTATCGGTACCGCCCTTCCGCATGCTACCATGTACTCATGCCTGATATTCTTTCCGCCGCTGAAATCAACCGGGGCCTGGCCGCCGCTGTCATCGGCCGTAATGTACTGTATTTTGACCGCCTCGCCTCCACCAACGACACCGCCCGCGAGGAAGCTCGCCACAGCGCTCCGGAGGGTACGGTGGTCGTCGCCGGCGTCCAGGAACAGGGCAGGGGACGCCTCCAGCGGCGCTGGGAAGCCCCGGAAGGCAACATCGCCCTCTCTATTGTCCTGTATCCTCCCACGGAACGATTGCCGTACCTGACCATGATGGCCTCCCTGGCGGTATGTCACGCCATCCGGGATATCACCGGGCTGGAGGCCGGCATCAAGTGGCCTAACGATGTCCTCATCAGCAGCAAAAAGGTCTGCGGCATCCTCATCGAAAATGAACTGCACCCGGACGGCCGGGCGGTGGCAGTAGTGGGTATCGGTGTCAACGCTCGCCTCCAGCCGGAACAATACCGGGACTTCGCGACCGCTGCCACGAGCCTGGAAGCAGAAGCCGGAAAACCGGTATCCAGGGTTGACATAATTAGAGCTGTCCTGGCCGAGTTCGATAGCCTCTACATTAGTACCGATGACCAGCAGACCTTCCGCGGATGGCGGGAGAGCCTGGTCACCCTCGGGCAGCCGGTCACGGCAACCTGGAAGAATGGCAGCGTAGAAGGCATGGCGGAAGACGTTGAAGAAACCGGCGCCCTCGTCATCCGTCTGGCGGACGGCACGCTGCAGACCGTGGTAACCGGAGACGTTACTCTGCGGAAGAATCCGTAGGGTAGAATGAGCCGGATTGACTGTGTCCATCCCGTGCTCCGACACGGGATCCAGTGGTTAAGTCGTAGGGCGGACTGAGCCCGCGATCCGCCGCAAAATAATCTGGCTTTCATGATTGAGCGGGGTTGCACTGGCGCTCCACTCCGTCCCACAACTACGTCCGATAGATCGCCCTACTTCTTGATTATAGGGGTCCACCAACGGACAAAAATTTCGCGGCTCCAGGGCGCCTGGAAGAACAACGCGATATCGGCTTTATCATCACGTTCGTAGCCCGTAGCCGGGAACCACTCGCTGTAAATCCGTTTATTGGTGGCCGTACTAGTTTTGAAAGTACAGTCGAACTCGGCATAAACGGCTGACGGAATCTGGTAAACCTGAAACCCCTCCGGGATCATACCTTCGGTCTTCTCCACACCGAAGACATTGAGGACCGGGTCCCAGGTGCCATTCTTATTCGGCAGATACGCCGTCAAGACTGGCGCCATGGTTAACGGCCCTGGCCGAGCTCCTGTCAGGCCTGCCAGGGTCTTGTATTCTTCGGTAGCGACGAACTTTCTCCAGAACGAGCGCCCTTGTTCCTGGAATTCCCCATTGGCAACCCCGAAACTCTCTCCTCTTCCGATGATCTCGAAAGCTGGTTTTTCGATGATCCGGTAGTTCATAATGTTGCCTCCTGCAGATGTAATGTCGAAGCGTAGGCGGGAAAGGGCGGCCAGGTTTACTCCGGACACGCGCACAGACCGCGGGGATATCCCGTGCATCCGCCGGAAAGCGCGGGTGAACGCATTCGGGGAGTCATAGCCGTATTTCATGGCGACGTCGATGGTTCGCACTTTACCGTGCGATAGTTCCGCAGCTGCCAGGGTAAGCCTGCGAGACCGGACATAGTCCGCCGGTGTGACCTCGTTAATGGCATGAAACATCCTGCAGAAATGAAACAGGGAACAGCAAGCCTTATCGGCAGCTTTATTGAAGTCGACCTCACCCGCGAGGTTTTCCTCGATATAGTCGACGGCGGCGTTCATCCTCTCGGACCAGTCCATCTCTTCCTCTCCGCTTATACTCTAGCAGGTCTGGCTGTAGGATTCTCACCTTTCTTTGCTGTTTTTCGTGCGATGGAAAGTGCGGTCCGCCTTTCTTCTTTGCTAGTGGTTCCTTAGATTGGATAACTCAGAAACGATACGGCGGAGACCGTATGGCTGACTGAGCCTGCGATGTCCGCCATTAATTCCGCTGTCATGATGAGCCTGTGGAGTGGCACTCCGCCCTACATGACCCGCTTGTGCAAGATAATAGGTCAGACGGAGCAAAAAAGAAAGGGGACTGTCACCAGCCCCCTTTCGATTGCTCAATGTGCCGTGCTACTTCTTTTTGACCGGCATCCACAGTTCGCACTGCATCGGCTGGCCTGGTTTCTGCGGCAGGTAGACCTCCAGTTCCGGAGCGCTATCATGCTCGTACCCGGTGGAGGGGAACCATTCGCTGAAGATACGCATGGTAACGTCCTGCAGGTTGTCCAGTGTGCAGTTGAAGACGGCCCATTGCTGAGCCGGGACCTGCTTCTTCTCGAACTTCCCTGCGGAAGCCCCTTCCGGCAGTTCCACGCCGATGGCATAAGAGAACTCGATGTCATCCGCCTCCCCCCAGCACAGGCCCAGCATGGCGCTTCCGGTGACTGCCCCCGGGCCGTCCCCCATCAGGGTGGTCATCGCTGCGCAGTCCGGCGAATTCAAAAAATCCTGCCACCATGTGGGAATGTCCACAAAGTTTTGCCCGTTGACGGTGGTGAAACGGCGGGTGGTCAGCGCCGCCTGGAAAGCCGGTTTGTTCACGATTCTGTAATCCATATCCGTTCCTCCTTTAAGCTCGATATGAAAGGAGAGGCGAGGACAGGCCGCCAGCCTGACCCCCGGCTCGCGCGCCGCCTGGGGAGTCACACCGTGCATGGCCCGGAAAGCGCGGGTGAAGGCATCCGGCGAATCGTATCCGTACTTCATCGCCACATCGATGACCTTCACCGTGCCGGAAGCGAGCTCGGTTGCCGCCAGGGTCAGACGTCTTCGCCGCGTATACTCGGCGAGCGTCATGCCGGTGATCACCATGAAGAGCCGCTGCAGGTAGAACGGCGAGAAGGCTGCCAGCCGGGCGGCTTCGGCATAATCGATGTCGTCCGCCAGGTTGTCCTCGATGTAACCGATCACCGCCGTCATTCTCCCGGTCCAGTCCATCGCTATCTCCTTTATCCTTACTATAGAAGATACAGCCGCCCGTGTCCCGACTTTTTCTGTCCTGGTGGGCAGGGTATGCAAAAAAAAAGAGGGGGCATGAAGCCCCCTCTCGTGAAACCGGATTGGCGTTATTTCTTTTCCGCCATGGCGCCGAACGCCTTGAGTATCTCGATGGGCAGCGGGAAGAGTATCGTGCTGTTCTTCTCCGAAGCAATATCGGCAAGCGTGGAAAGGTAGCGCAGCTGGATGGCGGTGGGTTCGGAGCCGATTACATGGGCGGCCTGGGTGAGTTTCTCTGAGGCCTGGAGTTCGCCCTCGGCGTTGATGATCTTGGCGCGGCGGAGCCGTTCCGCTTCGGCCTGGGCGGCCATGGAGCGCTTCATCTCCTCGGCCAGCTCGACGTCCTTGATCTCGACGGCGCTGACCTTCACGCCCCAGGGATCGGTATGTTCGTCGATGATCTTCTGGAGCATCTGGTTCAGCTTTTCACGCTGGGCAAGCAGTTCATCGAGTTCGGACTGGCCCAGGACGTTCCGCAGCGTCGTCTGCGATATCTGCGACGTCGCCCGGATATGGTCGAGTACCTTCACCACCGATGATTCGGGGTCGACCACTCGGAAGAATACCACGGCGTTGACGCGGACGGTCACATTATCCTTGGTGATGACTTCCTGGGAAGGGACGTCCATGGTGACGACACGCAGGTCTACCTTGACCATGCGGTCGATGAACGGGACGATGAGGAAGAGGCCGGGCCCCTTGGCCCCGACCAGCCGGCCCAGCCGGAAAATGACGCCACGTTCATACTCGGTGACCACTTTGATAGCGGACCCCAGCAGTACGAGGACAATGGCGGCGATGATGATCCAGACAACATAACTCATACCTATACCTCCTCTACTTTTTTAACGACGGATAACTTCAGTCCCTGGACGGACTGGATGATGACATCTTCGCCCGGTTCCGCCCGCCCGGCCTCCAGTATCGCCGTCCAGTGCTCGCCTTCCACCAGGACGGTGCCCCTGGGGTCGAGAGCTGTTTCCACGACGGCGGTATGGCCGATCAGGTCTTCCTTGCCGGCCGCGACCCGGTTACGGTGCGCTCGGACGCTCCAGATGACGGCAAAGACGATGAATACCACCGCGAGGATGATGATGATCGCCAGCAGCCAGGGAGCTATGTATATGGTAGGCAAACACCGGCCTCCTTCCTTGAGGATTCCCTATAGTATAGCAGGTCAGTTACCTTTTTTCCCAACATAGAGGGTCAAACCGTCAAGACGGTTGATAACCACTTCTTCCCCGGCCTTGATGGGGCCGGACTCGGAACGGGCCGTCCAGCGCTCACCGCGGAACATCACCGTTCCTTCCGGCTTGAGCGTCACCTTGACCGTAGCCGTCTTGCCGATGAGGTCTTCTTTGCCTGTCTTCGGCTGGGTCCGGTGGGTATGGATGGCCCGCTGGGCCATGAAGATGAAGACCCCGGCAAAGATGAGAACGACGATAGCGATCAGCCACGGGCTGACCTGGAAAACTGGGGAATACCCCTGGAACAATATCATGGAACCGATGACGAGGGAAATGATGCCGCCCGCCGTGAGGATGCCGAACGTGCTGGTAAATATTTCCGCGATGAAGAACCCGACGGCCAGGACGATGAGCAGGATGCCGGCGTAGTTGACCGGCAGCATGCCGAGTGAGTAGAACGCCAGCAGCAGCGCGATGCCGCCGAGGACGCCGGGGAAGATAAGGCCCGGATTGAATATCTCCGCCATGATGCCCAGCGTGGCCAGGCTCAACAGGATATAGGCGATGTTAGGGTCTGAAATGGCATAGAGGAAACCTTCGATGCCCTTCATCCCGATCTCGTTGACGGTCGCTCCCGCCGTTTCCAGGGTGACGGTCTGGCCGCTGATAAGAGTCACTTCGCGGCCGTCGAGCTGGGCCAGCAGCGAATCGAGGTCCGGCGCGATGATCTCGATGACGTTCATTTCCAGCGCTTCCGTTTCGGTGACGGAAACACCTTCCCGCACCGCCCGTTCCGCCCAGTCCGCGTTCCGCCCCCGTGATTCGGCAAGAGAGCGCATGTAGGCCGCGGAATCGTTGACGACCTTGGCTTTCAATTCGTCGGACATCTGGGCTTCTTCACCGCTGTCACCGATGGAAATCGGCGTGGCGGCGCCGGTCACGGTATCCCTGCCCATGGCGGCAACGTGGGAGGACATCAGGATGTAGAGTCCCGCGGAGGCTGCTCGCGCGCCTGACGGCGCAACGTAGACGACCACCGGGACCCTCGAATTCACAATGAGCTGGATGATTTCCCGCATCGAGGTATCGAGGCCGCCGGGGGTGTCCATCTTGATGACCTGCGCCTCGGCGCCGGAATTCTCAGCCTGTTCGATGCTGCGTTCCACGTAATCGATCAGCACGGGATTAATGATGCCATCGATGGTGATGACATCCACCTGCGGCCCCTGGGCGAACGCCCCGCCGCCGATGGACAGTCCTAAAAGCACCAGCACGACCGTCAGCAGAATTCTACGTACGTTTGCGATTCTCAATTTCGTAATCTTCATGGTGTTAATGGTATTGTAGCGTAAATTGTATCAATTTCAAAAGGCCTCTTTCTGCAATCATGCCCCGCACCGGTGTCATCCCGGCCATGGTCCGGGACCCATCATCGATCCGTCCCTCCGGCGAATGAAGGATATCAGGGTGGGGCGGTCTGTCCGAAAGCCTTTTTCGCTGCCCCTCGGACCCCAAAATCGAAGGTATCTTCTGCCTTCTCCAATTGAATCTGAACGTTGATTTAGTGTACATTATTAGTAGATTTCTTTTTAAAAAAACCGGAAGGAAATGCATGAAAATCCGGAAATGCAAGGGAATGAGAGACCTTTCCCCGCGAGAAATGGCGCAGTTCCGCGCGGTGGAGAATACCAGCCGCGAAATCCTGACCAACTGGGGCTACCGCGAGGTCAGGACCCCCACGCTGGAGCATCTGCACCTGTTCACCTCGGCGGGGACATTGACCCCGGCGCAGCTCGGCAAGGTCTATTCCTTCCTGGACTGGGACGGCTGGAGCGGCGAACGGGTCGTCCTCCGTCCTGACGGAACGATACCGGTAGCCCGGTACTACACGGAAACGACGCCGGGCGAGCCTGCCCGGCTCTTTTATTCGACCAATGTTTTCATGTTCGAGGACGGGAGCGATAAGGCGCGGGAACGCTGGCAGTGCGGCGGCGAACTCATCGGCATCGGTTCCCCGGCGGCGGACGCTGAACTTATCCGCATATCCCTGGACGTCCTCGGCGCCTTCGATTTCAACGACGTCACGGTCCGCCTTTCTCACGCCGGCGTCATCAAGGCCCTGGTGGAAAAACTGGGCCTCAATCCGGACGAAGAACACCGGATATTCGACCGCATCCTCGATGGCGACGCCAACGCCCTTGCTGAAATCGGACGCAACGCTCCGGACCTTAAACAGGCGCTGGAAACGCTCGTGTACCCCAGGGGCCGGTCGGAGGCCTTTCTCAAGAACCAGCAGGCCGCCCTGCCGCCGTCGCTGGCCGACCTGAAACCATGCCTGGAGGACTTCAGCAGGTCCGTCCAGGTGCTGGATGAACTCGGCATCGACTACGAGATAAACATCGCCTCCGGGGCTGGGTTTGAGTACTATACCGGCATGATATTCCAGTTCTTCGCCGGGGACCGTAAAGTGGGTGGCGGCGGACGTTACGACGCCCTCATCTCCTCCATGGGCGGCGGGAACGTTCCGGCGGCGGGTTTCGCTATCTATTTAACGACCCTCCTCGATATCATGAAGGAAAAAGCATTCGGACCGGGTGGTGGCGAAAAGGTCATCGTCCGGGGCACAGACATACCCGCCATTTTCCGGACGGGGCGGGAACTGCGCGTCGCCGGCTACATCGTCGAGCAGGGACGGAGCGCGGATACGATCGCGCCGGTCGTCGAACCAGTCGGTACGGGATACCGGCTGACCATCGGTCAGAAGTCCGAACAACTCGGTTCGATCGAGGACGTCATGGTCCGCCTGGAGGCGCTGTGGCCGTCAAGATAGCCCTGCCCAAGGGCCGGCTGCTCCGGCGCACGGCGGCCATGCTCCAGAAAGCGGAATGGGGACTCGACGAGTACCACTCCCGTGTCAGCTTCTACCGCCCGAAATCAGCCCGGTTCCCGGACCTGCAGGTACGCATCTTCAACGAACGGGACATACCCATCCAGATAGCCATGGGCAACTACGACCTCGGCATCTGCTGCCTTGACTGGATACAGGAACTCCTGGTTAAATACCCCAGCAGCGAGATCATCAAGTTGCGTGACCTGGGTTACGGCTGCGGCAGTCTCTACATGGCCTCCACGGAACCTATGGACAGCCTGTGCCGGGGCGGCAACGGCAGCCCGCTGCGGATCGCCAGCGAATACCCGAACCTAGCGGAAGCCTTCGCGCTGAGGAACCGGCTGGACTGCTTCAATGTCTTCCCGGTCTGGGGCGCCGCCGAGGCCTACCCGCCGGAAAACGCGGAACTGGTGCTCCTTTCCGCGGAAAGAAAAGATGAACTGCTCGACCGGGGCATGCTCGATTGTTCCCTGGAACTGCGCTACAGCGCCTTTCTCATCGCCAATCGCCGTTCGTGGGAGGCCCATGACCTCCAGGATATCGTTGCTTCCTTGTATTCGGTCCTGCCGGAAAGAGAAGAACGCGGAGAGGGACCGCCGGTAACCATTCCGGTGGCATACCAGGGGCCTCGCGCGGAGAAAAACGTCACCCGTAATGTCCGGCTGGCATTGCCGGACGGGCACCAGCAGGAGCAGACGGTGACGCTCCTCAATGAGGCCGGAATAACCATGCAGGGATACCCCTCCGAGACCGGCGAGCGCCGCCCGGGGATCGATGTGGCAGGCGTGACCGTGAAAGTCATCCGCCCCCAGGATATGCCGCTCCAGGTCGCCAACGGCAACTTCGACGTCGCTGTCACCGGCCGGGACTGGCTCAACGAACTCAAGGACAAGTTCCCGTCCGCCCCGGTAGCGGAACTGCTGGATCTGAAACTGCGTAAAGTGCGCATCGTTTCCGTGGTGCACAACAGCCTGGATATCAACGATACCGCCGGCCTCAGGGAATGGACCGCCGGGCTGGACCGCCCGCTCCGCATCGCCTCGGAATACGTGAACATCGCCGATGCCTATGGCCGTAATAACCACCTCGGGCATTACAGCGTCATCCCGACCTACGGCGCCTCGGAGGCATTCCTGCCGGAAGATGCGGATGTGCTGATCGAGAACACCGAGACCGGCCGGACCATCGCGCTGCATAATTTGAAGATCATCGAGACGCTGTTCGAGTCCACCGCCTGCCTCATCGGCAATACGGACGCCATGCAGGACGGTCAGAAGCGCCGCATCATCGAGGGACTTATTGCCAGGCTCGGAAAGGCGGTCGCGCAGGGATAACGAATGAAGATTATCTACGGTTATGAAGCCGCCAGAAAAGCCTTTTCACGCGATACCGCGCCGGTCGGCGTCGGTAACGTGGAACTGGAAAATCGGATTCGCCAGTGGGTGGATGACGTCCGCCTCCGCGGTGATGCCGCCGTGCGCGATTACACCCGGCAGTTCGACAAGGTCGAACTCGGGCCGTTGGAAGTCCCGTCCCAAGACATCGATGCGGCTTATGCGGGCCTGGAGAAAGGTCTGCGTACTGCGCTGGAGACCGCCGCGGAACGCATCGCGGCGTTCCACCAGGCGCAGAAAGACGCGCTGATCAGAGACAAAACGGACGGCTCCCTCGGCTGGGTCATCCGTCCCATTGAGCGAGTGGGCGTGCTGGCCCCGGGATTCCAGGCGCCGCTGCCTTCCTCGGTCCTGATGACCGCCGTACCCGCCAGGGTAGCGGGCGTGAAGGAACTGGTACTGGTAACACCGCCCGGACGGTCCGGTAAGGTATCACCGGTCACGCTGGCCGCGGCCAGGATAGCCGGAGTTAATCGGGTATTTTCCATCGGCGGAGCACAGGCTGTGGCCGCTCTCGCCTTCGGGACGGAATCCGTGCCTCGTGTAGACAAGATCTGCGGTCCCGGCAATATGTACGTTACCCTGGCCAAGAAGATCGTCTACGGCTCGGTGGGCATCGACGGGCTCTACGGCCCCAGCGAGGTCATCATCATTGCCGATGATACCGCCGATCCCGTCTACTGCGCCGCCGACCTTTTGGGCCAGGCCGAACACGGCTCACTGGCTACGGCCATGCTGATAACACCCTCTCAGCGCCTGGCCGGAGAAGTGGACAGGGAAGTAGAACGGCAACTCAGGCTGCTGGACCGCCGCGAAGTCATCGTCGAATCGCTGGAAAAGCGTGGCCTTATCGCCGTCGTTGATACCGTCGAGCAGTCCATGGAACTCGCCGATATGTTCGCCCCCGAACACCTCTGCATCATCACGGAAAACGCGGACTCGTACCTCGGACATATCAGGAACGCCGGCTGCCTGTTCATCGGTGAACACGCCATCGAAGTCCTGGTTGATTATGTCGCCGGTCCCAGCCACGTCCTGCCCACGGAAGGCACGGCGCGGTTCAGTTCGACGCTTAATATCCTGGATTTTGTGAAACTTATGACCGTCGTCAGGACGGGTGAAAAAGACATCAGGGAACTTGGAAATGCGGCCTCGGTAATCGCCAGGGCGGAAGGCCTGGATGCCCACGCCCGTGCGGTGGAATTGCGGCTCGAAGCCATGGAAAAGAAGGAATCAAGATGAAATCATCCGGAATAGAACGGTTTGTCCGCCCGCACCTGCAGGGCTTTGCCGGCTACAGCGCCAGCACGTCGCCGGATACCCTGGAAGGCAGGCTGGAAGTGGCGCCGGATGCCGTCGTCAAACTGAACGCCAACGAGAACCCCTACGGCTGCTCGCCCCGGGTGCTGCAGTCCCTGGCGAAAAACCCGGAATGCCACGTCTATCCTGATAACGGCCAGCAGGTGCTGAGGTCGGCCATTTCCGGATACGCCGGTATGCCGCCGGAACGCATCGTTGCCGGGCACGGCAGTAATACCCTGATAGATTATCTCGTCAGGATATTCGTCGGGCCGGGGGACGAGGTCATCAACTGCCCGCCCACGTTCGACCTGTATCGTTTCTCCACCCAGATGTACGGCGGTACCCTCGTGAACATACCGAGGGATGAGAATTTCAATGTCGACGTTAAAAAAATGCTGTCGGCTGTGACCGGCAGGACGAAGATGATATTCCTTGCCACACCCAACAACCCCACCGGTAATATTACGCCGCAGTCAGAGATACGACAACTGCTGAAGACCGGCGTGCCGGTGGTCATCGACGAGGCTTATTATGAGTTCAGCGGCGAGACTGCCATGCCGTTGATGAACGAGTTCGATAACCTCATTGTGCTGCGTACCTTCAGCAAGTGGGCCGGTCTGGCAGGTCTGCGGGTAGGTTACGGCGCGTTCCCGCAGCGCATTGCGGAATACCTCATGGCGATCAAGATACCCCACAACGTCAGCGCCGCCGCGGAACTGGCGGTGAGAGAATCGCTGGCGGATATCGATTATCTGCAGGCCCGCGTCCGGGACATCGTCCGGGAACGTGAACGCCTGTACACGGAATTGCAGAAAATCCCCTTCCTTACACCGTTTCCCTCCCGGGCCAACTTCGTCTTCTGCCTCGTCAGGGACGGCGAAGCTACCGCCCTCCATGACGCCCTGGAGAGAAAGGGAGTGCTCATCCGGAACTTCACCACATCCGTACGGATAAGTGCCGGAACACCGCAACAGACAGATACCTTGCTGAAAGCCCTCCGCTCCATATAGTTTTTCCATTCTGAAAACCGGCCGTCAAGCTCTCTTCTTGTCGCAGAACGACATCACAAATTTGTCAGTTATTCTCAACAAATTCCTACTTGACAACTAACATTATCGTGATATAAAATTAACAAGCTTGTAAAAGAGGTAACAAAAGTATGGTAGAAGTAAATAAGGTTCTCCAGCAGGTAGTCCAGATCCAGGAGCGCGGCGGTTTCTCAGATCAGTATATGGCGGATAAGCTCGGATGCAGCCGTCCGCTGTATCAACGCACGAGGACCGGCAAGATTCCGGTCGGCGGCAGGTTCCTCAAAGGCGCCCTCAGGCTCCTCGAAGCCGAATATCCCAAGGGAAGGGCCGCTACGGTCAAACGCACCACGAAAGAGACCAGCATCGACCTCCACCTCGATGTCGACGGCGCCGGTACCTGGGACATCTCAACGGGCATCGCTATCTTCGACCATTTCCTGTCCCAGTTCGCCAAGCACGGCGTTATGAACCTCAACGTGAAGGCGACCGGAGATGACTCCCATCATGTCGTGGAAGACGTCGCCATCTGCCTCGGGAAAGCCTTCGCTGATGCCATGGGCGAACGCCGCGGCATTCCCCGCATGGCCAGCATCTCGGTACCTATGGATGAAGCCCTCGTTACCGTCGCCGTGGACGTTGGCGGCAGGGGCTATCCCGTCATCGATCTCCCGCTGACTTCGAACGACATCAGCGGACTGCCCGGCGACCTTGTCCGGCACTTCCTGGAATCATTCGCCGCGGAAGCCCGCATCGCCCTGCACGTGATTACCCTCAGTGGCCGGAACGACCATCACAAGGCGGAAGCGGCTTTCAAGGCGCTGGGCCGCGCTATCGATATGGCGACCCGCATCGACGAACGCATTGCCAGTGAAGTCTCCTCGACCAAAGGAGCCCCGGAAAAGTAACTTCTCAGGTTGACAAGATTGGGCCGTGATTCAGCCCGGAATGCTTGAAGTCATTCCCCGCTGTTCACGGCCCGTTTTTTGTTTACGCTAGTCCAGGACGGCCAGCTTGCGTTCCGTCAGGTATTCGTAAGCCTGGATGTACCGCTGGGTCGTTTCCTTGACGATGTTCTCCGGCAGTGCCGGGCCCGGCGGCTGTTTGTTCCATCCCGTTGCGGTCAGCCAGTCCCGCAAGGGCTGTTTATCGAAGCTGTCCTGGGGCCGCCCCACTTCGTATTTCTTGATGTCCCAGAAACGTGAGGAGTCCGGCGTCAGCATTTCATCGATGATGATCAGTTTGCCGTTTTCGATGCCGAACTCGAACTTGGTATCGGCGATGATGAGACCACGGCTCTTGGCGTACTCATGGGCGTACTGGTACAGATTAATGCTGACCTGCTCGATCTCCTGCGCGACATTCAGGCCGAGCAGCTTGATGATGTCTTTTTTCGACATCGGCTCGTCATGGCCGACATCGGCCTTGGTGGTCGGCGTGAACAGGGGCTGTTCGAGTTGCTGGCTTTCCTTCATGCCTTCCGGCGCCCGGTTCCCGCTGACAGTCCCGTTTTTCTTGTACTCCTCCCAGGCGGAACCGGCCAGGTAACCCCGTACGACGCACTCCACCGGGATGCGCTTGGTCTTCTTGACCACCATGGACCGGCCGCGGAGAAACGAGGGGTAAGCAAAGCGCTGCTCCTGCGGTACGTACGAATCAAGGCTGTGAACATCATCGATGGCTTCCGCCATGTGGTTCGGTATGATGTCCTTGGTGCGGCGGAACCAGAAAGAAGACAGCCGGCTCAATACATGCCCCTTGAGCGGTATGCCGGTCGGCAGGACGACGTCAAACGCGGACATCCGGTCCGTGGCGATGAAGAGCAGGTGGCTCCCAAGATCGTAAGCGTCCCGCACCTTCCCCTTTATGAAGACGGGGAGCGGTAAGTTGGTCTCCATTATGACTTCGTTATCCATTATCATCCTTCCGGGACTTGAAATCCCAAATCGGCTAGATGGAACGGGGACCCAGTTCCATGGTGTCCGGCAGGGTGTTCTGCCACTGGGGCTTGGTCAGGCCGAGACGCCTGAAGATTTCGTCCACGTGCTGGAGATAATGCTGGTAATCGAACAGGCCCTCGAGTTCGGACGTCGATAATACCCCGGTAACGTCGTCGTCTTTCTTGAGGAGCGCCTGGAAGTTACGGTTGCCTTTCCACGCCTTCATGGCGTTGCGCTGGACGATCTCGTAAGCCTTCTGCCGGCTGAGTCCCTTGGCAATGAGCGCGAGCATGACCCGCTGCGAGTAAACCAGGCCGTGAGACATTTCCAGGTTCTTCTTCATGTGGTGCGGGAATACCTGGAGACGCTTCATGACGGAGGTGAACAGGGCGAGGATATAATCCAGCGCCAGGCAGGCGTCCGGGAGGATGACGCGTTCATTGGATGAATGGCTGATGTCCCGTTCGTGCCAGAGCGCGATATTTTCCAGGGCGGTGACGGAAAAGCCGCGAATGAGCCGGGCCAGGCCGCAGACCCGCTCGGTCAGTTCCGGGTTCCTCTTGTGCGGCATCGCGGAAGAACCGGTCTGTCCGGCCCCGAAGGGTTCTTCTACTTCCCGTACTTCGGTCTTCTGCAATGCCCGGATTTCCGTGGCGAATTTTTCCAGGGAACCGGCGATGATGGCCAGCGTGGTTACGAACTGCGCGTGGCGGTCCCGCTGCAGGACCTGGTTGGAAATAGGAGCGGGATCGAGGCCGAGCTTGCGGCAGGCCTTCGTTTCTACGTCCGGCGTGACCGTAGCATAAGTCCCGACGGCTCCGGATATCTTCCCGACGGAGATGTTCTTGCGGGCGTCCGTGAGGCGCTGCAGATTGCGCCGCATCTCTTCAACCCAGAGCGCCAGCTTCAAGCCGAAAGACGTCGGTTCCGCGTGGACGCCGTGCGTCCGGCCGATCATGACTGTGTACTTGTGCTCGATGGCCCGCTGGGCCAGCACCGCTGTCAGGTCCTTGATGTCCTGGAGCAGTATCTCAGACGCTTCCAGGAGCAGCAGGCTGGTGGCGGTATCCATTACGTCCGATGACGTAAGCCCCATGTGGATGTAGCGGGATTCCTCTCCGAGGCTCTCCGATACCGAGCCGATGAAAGCCGTCATGTCATGGTGGGTCTGCTGGAGTATCTCTTCCATCCGTTTGAGATTGTTCTTGGCCAGCTTTATCTTGGGAATGGCCTGGCGCGGTATCGCGCCGGCGTCCGCCCAGGCTTCGCAGACGGCGATTTCGATTTCCAGCCATTTTTCGTACTTGTTTTCGTCCGACCACACCTTTTTCATTTCCGGCCGGGAATACCGTTCAATCATTAGCGGTCTCCTTGCAGTTCTCTGCGGTAGGTATCATACGCATGTTTAATTGTAGCATGTTTTAAACTCAGTATGGCGGCCGCCAGGTAGGCGGCGTTCTTCGCTCCGGCCTTGCCGATGGCGACACAGGCCACCGGGACGCCCGCCGGCATCTGGACGATGGAATACAACGCATCCAGGCCGTTCAGGGCGCTCCCTGCCAGCGGCACGCCGATGACCGGCAGCGTCGTCAGGCTGGCCAGCACACCGGGTAAAGCGGCGGCCATGCCCGCCGCGGCGATGATGACCTCGATGCCTCGTTCGTTGGCGGTTTCCGCGTATTCCTTGACCTGCTTCGGATTGCGGTGCGCGGAAATGACGTTGAATTCATACTCGATGCCGAGTTCCGTCAGCACGTCCAGCGTGGACTGCATGATGTCGGCATCATTCTTGGACCCGGTCACTACACCGACTAATGGCATAAAATCTCCTTTTTAGAGGGTGTCATTACGAGGGGCCTTCAGGCCCCGTGGCAATCTCTATCATTTGGATTCGGCCCGATATTTTGCTCGTAAAAAGAAATGATACAAAGTCCTTCATGTTATGTTCGCGGCGATGTCCTTGCGGTAGTAGCAGCCTTCGAACGATATCCGTGAGATATTGTCATAAACCCTGGCGCGCGCTTCTTCTATGTCCTTGCCCAGGGCGGCCACCGTGAGCACCCGCCCGCCGCTGGTTAGTATCTTCTTCTCCGGGCTCATCCTGGTCCCGGCATGAAATACCATGATGCCGTCATCGAGGTCGTCCAGCCCGGATATAGGGTAGCCGGTCTTGTAGACGCCGGGATAGCCGCCGGATGCCATGACCACGCCGACGCAGGCTTCATCCGTCCACTCCAGCTTGATGCTGTCAAGACTGTTATTGATAACAGCTTCGAAAACGTCCAGCAGGTCCGTCTTGAGCCTCGGCAGGACGACCTGCGTCTCCGGGTCTCCGAAGCGACAGTTGAACTCGATGACCTTCGGACGGCTGTTCAGGATGATGAGGCCTCCGTAGAGAAGGCCCCGGTACTTGCGGCCGTCGTCATCCAGCGCCAGGATGGTCGGCTCCATGATGGTCTTCAGGATGAGGTCACCCAGCGTGGGATTGTAGAACGGCGGGGGACTGTAGCTGCCCATGCCGCCGGTGTTCGGGCCTTCATTGTTGTCAAATATCCTCTTGTAATCGCAGGCGGGCACCAGGGGCAGGACCGTCTTGCCGTCGGTGAACGTGAAAAAGCTCATCTCCCGGCCCTGGAGAAATTCTTCGATGACGACGCGGCTGCCGGCCGTTCCGAAAGCCTTGTCCTTCATCATCGAAGTCAGGGCTTGTTCCGCTTCATCGAAGGACTGGGCGATGACAACGCCCTTGCCGGCCGCCAGCCCGTCCGCCTTGAGAACGATGGGCGGCCGCTGGGTCCTGGCATAAGCGATGGCGCGGGGCAGGTCCGAGAAGCTCATGCTGGCGGCGCAGGGGACGGCGTGTTTCTGCATGAGGCCCTTGGAGTAGACCTTGCTCGATTCGATCTCCGCGGCCGCCCTGGAAGGACCGAATATCCGCATGTTGGAACTTCGGAACTTGTCCACGATCCCGGCGGCGAGCGGTATTTCCGGCCCGACTACGGTGATATCGATCTGGTTCTTGTAGGCGAATTTCACGAGACCTTCGATATCGTCCGCCTTGATGTCCACGTTCTTGGCGATGCCCGCCGTGCCGGCGTTGCCGGGCGCGACGAACAGCTCGGTGATACGGCGGCTCTGTGCGAGCTTCCAGGCGATGGTATGTTCCCTGGCTCCGTTGCCGATAACGAGTACTTTCAGTTCCGGGCCTCCTTCTCCGTACCGGTGGCGTACCGGCCGGTCGTACTACCAGTGCATCTGTATGCCGCTAACAGTATACGATGAAAATTCTGATTCGTACCAGTGGCCGCCGTTATCAGCCTCCATGGCTTCCAGCATGTCCTGCTGCTCGATGAGTTTCTTCTCCCAGGCGGAAATTCTTTTCTCTTCCGGGGAACCGATGGCATAGGTTTTGCTCTTGATTTCCGCGTTATACCGCAGGACCTCCTCATTGAAGTCTGCCAGGAGTTCCCTGTATTCCCGCCAGTCATCGGCTGCCTGTTCGTAATAATCATAGGTCAGGGAGAAGTAGTCCATCCCGGAGTCGATCACCTTTTCAAGGCTGATGACGCCGTAGGGGCTGCCTTCTTGAATATAGGCGATCATGTCCCGGCTGTCCGTGGACGTCAAGTTGCTGCTGCCGGTGCAGTCAATCATCACCGCGCCCCGGTCCGAGGTCTGGAAGATGTTGATGGCGTGGCCGATGTCCGCTCCGTTGAAGGTAACGCCCACCCATCCGGCGCGGATGCCAGCGGCTTCGGCGTTGTTGTGGACCGCCTCGGCGAAGTCCGCACACACAAAAACACCATCGACGTAGTGGATGCGGTCGGTCGGGTCTGACTGGATGAAGTCGATGAGTTCATCGAAGGTGGGATCGGTCGCCGCAGGATTGTTGAACAGGACAATTGGCTTGCCGTCCGCGCCGCACTCCACGGCGCCGCTTTCAGTGTAAATATAGCCTTCCGGACGGCACGCGCCGGCTATGGCGGGGAGTACGATGAGGCAGATGACAAGGAGGAGTTTGAACACCGGCAGCTTTATCGGCGCCACCCCCTGGAGGCAGGACGTTTCACGGTAACATGATAATATAGTATAACGCAAAATTCAAAGGTCAAAAGTGTGAAGCTGGTTGGGTAAATGTAACAACATTGCTTTCTCCTGAAGATAGCGCGCGCGTCCCTGCCCGCGGTCAGCTTTCCCGTCCCTTCTCCCCATGTGGGAGAAGGTTAGGATGAGGGGGTGTTCCGCTCTCAAGCGGAAACGCTTTGAAGAAGCCCAACAAGTAACCTTATTAAATAAAACATGGATCTATCACCACCGGGTAGCGCGGGCATCTTGCCCGCGGCAGTTCAAGCGAGGCTAACTTACGGATTAGCCATCAATGATTGGGGTTGCACAAGGGGCGTCCTTCGTTCGCAAGGAGAGACCAAGAGAGATTTGAAAGCTACTCCCACTCGATGGTGGAAGGCGGCTTGGACGTGATGTCGTAGACGACGCGGTTGATCCCGTCTACCTCATTGACGATCCGGTTGGAAATACGAGCTAATAAATCATAAGGCAGCCGCGCCCAGTCTGCCGTCATGGCGTCGTCGCTGGTTACGGCGCGGATGGCCGCCAGGTAGCCGTACGTGCGGAAATCGCCCTGCACGCCCACGGAACGGACGTCCGTTAGGACGCAGAACGTCTGCCAGAGAGGCCGGTAGAGCTTGGCCTTCTTGATCTCGTTCATGAGAATGTGGTCCGCCGTTCGCAGGATGTCCAGCTTCTCACGGGTGACATCGCCGATACATCGGATGGCCAGCCCCGGGCCGGGGAACGGCTGCCGCCAGACGATATCTTCCGTCAAACCAAGTTCCGCCCCCACGAGCCGTACCTCGTCCTTGAACAGGAACCGCAGCGGCTCGAGCAGCTTGAGCGTCATCCGCTCCGGCAGCCCGCCCACGTTGTGGTGGGACTTGATGATGGCGGAGGCGGAACTGACCGCGGACACGCTCTCGATGACGTCAGGATACAGCGTCCCCTGGGCCAAGAAGTCCACCTTGCCGATGCGGTTGGCTTCTTCCTCGAAGATATGGATGAACTCTTCTCCGATGATCTTGCGCTTCCTCTCGGGATCGACGACGCCGGCCAGCCGGTCGAGGAACCGGTCCGTGGCGTCCACATACATGATATGCATCCCGAGGTGTTCCCGGAACACATTCAGCGTGCGTTCCGCTTCCTCGAAGCGGAGCAGGCCGTTGTTGACGAAAATACAGGTAAGCTGGTCGCCGATGGCCTTGTGGATCAGCGAGGCGACGACCGATGAATCGACGCCGCCCGAGAGAGCGCAGACTACCTTGCCGTCTCCCACCTGTTCGCGTATGCGGTCGAGGCTCTCGGTGACGAAGTGGCCCATCGTCCAGTTGCCCTTGCAGCCGCATATCCTGTAAACGAAGTTGCGCAGGATGTTCTTGCCTTCCGGCGTGTGGGCGACCTCCGGGTGGAACTGCAGGCCGAACATGGTCTTTCCGTTGCCGATGACGGCATTGGGGGAATTTTCTGTGTGGGCGAGGGAGGAGAACCCGTCCGGGAGCGTCTCGATGCGGTCCCCGTGGCTCATCCAGACCGGGGTCGAGTCCGGTATCTTGTTGAACAGCGGCGCGTTGAGGTCGCTGAGCTGGAGGATGGAATGCCCGTATTCCCGCTTGGTCCCGGCCTTGACCACGCCGCCGAGTTGCTTGGTGATGACCTGCATGCCGTAGCAGATGCCCAGCACCGGCAGGCCGCTGGAATAAACATAAGCAGGGGCCATGGGCGCGTCCTTGGCGTAGACGCTGGCCGGACCGCCGGAAAGAATGAATCCCTTGGGTTTCAGCGGCTCTATCTTCTCCCAGGGAGTATCGTGAGGAAGGACTTCACAGTAGACCTTGGCCTCGCGGACGCGCCGCGCGATGAGCATATTGTACTGGGAACCGAAATCGAGGACGATGATGACTTCACGCTCCACGCCGGGGTCCTGGATTTCCGTTTCGGCGGGCTGCTCGCCGCCGGCCTTGGCGATTTCCAGGTAGGTGGAAACTTCGATGTCGTCGGTCGTGGCTACCCGATGGCTGTCGTCGAGAGGGGGATTCTGTGCTTCTTTAACCATCTTCTATAGAACATAATGTACCATTATGCTATACTTATTTCAAGTAAGAAGAACGCTCCTCCACGCTCCGGAACGCCCGGCAACGCAAAATTTTCCACAGGCTGATAAGACTCATTAATGACATATCGTTGCGACATCACCAGCGAGAACCCCGCGGCTACCACGGCCCTGGGCCGGCGCCTGGGAGAGCAGTTGTCGCCGGGCAGCGTTATCGCCCTCACCGGGGAACTCGGCTGCGGCAAGACCCTGCTGACCAAGGGCATCTGCGAAGGCCTCGGCGTGCCGGGAAGGGCTGTCAACAGCCCCACCTTCGTGCTGGTGAATGAGTACCGGGGACGCCTGCCGGTCTTCCACCTCGACCTCTACCGCCTCGGGTCGGAAGCGGACGTTGTGGACCTCGGCATCACGGACTACTTCAACCGCGCCGCCGCCGGCGTCATGATTATCGAATGGGCGGAGAAGATCCTCGATCTGTTGCCCGCCGACCGTCTCTTCGTCGAGTTCAACCGCCTGTCCGCTCGGAAACGCCGCATCGCCATGACCGCTGACGGGGAAAGGTTCAAGACCATCATGCAAGGAGAATGCCGGTGAAAATACTCGGGCTGGACACCTCCGGTTATATCAACGCCCTCGGTATCGTCGACGACGATCGAGTCATCGGCGAAGCCCGCTACCCAGCTGCCACAGACTCCCTGGAACAGATCGTCGACAACATCGATACCTCGCTCAAGGACGCCGGCCTCACCTTGGCGGATATAGACGGTTTCGGCGTAGGACTCGGTCCCGGCTCCTGGACCGGCATCCGCGTCGGTGTGACCGTGGGCAAGACGCTGGCTTTCAGCACCGGCAAACCGGTGGCCGGCATCAGTTCCCTGGACGCGCTGGGGTTCGTCGCCCGTGATTACGGCTGGTTTATCTGCGCCGTTATCGCCGTGGGCGCCGGGGACGCGGTTTATGCCGGCCTGTACCGCCAGGACGAGGGCTCCATCCTCCAGGTCGGCGACTATTTCACCGGTCAGCTTGTAGACCTGGCTCCGAGGCTGGAAGGGCCGTGCGTGCTCGTAGCTAAAGGTGCCCGGGAGTACGCCGCTGCGCTGAAACAGCATACTGAAATTGAAATAGTAGGCATAGACGCCCGTCCCTACGGTTCGGCTGTGGCGGCACTGGCGGAGAAACGATTACACAACGGGGAACGTGACGACGCCCTCGCCCTGTCTCCCCTGTATCTGAAAGAGTCCACAGCCAAAGCGTTCGTGAACAAATACGCAGGGAAGAAAGACTGATGCTGGTACTGGGAATCGAGACCTCCTGCGACGAGACCTCCGCGGCGCTGGTGACCGACGGCGCGACCATCGAGTCCTCCGTCATCGCCACGCAGCTCGACCTCCTGAAGAAGTACGGCGGCGTCGTGCCGGAAATCGCAGCCCGCCGTCACGCGGAACTCATCGGCTACGTCATCAAGGAAGCGCTCGACAAGGCCGGCAAGGCCCTCGACGACGTTGAAGCCGTGGCCGTGACTGCCAGACAGGGGCTCATCGGCTGCCTGCTGGTGGGGGTTGCCGCCGCCAAGTCGATAGCCTACTCCCGCAACCTGCCGCTCATCGGCGTGCACCACATCGAAGGTCACATCTACGCCAACCGCCTCAGCAACCCCGATCTCCCGTTCCCGCACGTCTGCC
>CAZQQL010000047.1:0-23705 GCA_964595455.1 uncultured Dehalococcoidaceae bacterium | reverse complement strand
TTCTAGGAGATGATCGATGGAAAAACCGTGGTCCGAACTAACCAGGGAAGAAAAAAGGGACAAACGAGAGGCGGACTACCTCGCCGGGAAAGGCATCAAGTTCAGGGACGCCCGCGCTGAAAAGTTCTACAAGGAACGAGCCAGACGCATGACCACCACCACGCGCTGTGAAGAAGCCGACCGCGTCCCGGTGAGTCTGCATAACGGCCATTTCCCGGCCTATTATGCCGGCTATGATTTCAAAACGGTCATGTATGACGTCAAGAAGCTCCGCGAATCCTGGGTCAAGTTCGTCGAGGACTTTTACGAGGACATGGACGGCTTCATGGGCGCCGGCATGATCGGCTGCGGCCGCGCCATGGATATTCTGGATGCCAAGAACTCCGCCTGGCCGGGCCATGGCCTGCCCGATACCGCCATTTCCACCCAGTTCATCGAAGGCCAGTACATGAAGTCCGATGAATACGATGCGCTCTTCAAGGACCCGGCCGATTTCGCTTTCCGCGTCCTCATGCCCCGCATGACCGGCGCCGCCGAAGGACTGGGTTTCTTCCCGCCGCTCAGCGCCTTGGTCGGCATGCCGATGGCCCTCTCCATGCCCTTCAGCAACCCGGCTGTCCGGAACTCGTTCCGCAAGTTGATTGAAGCTGGAGAACTTCAGGAACAATGGGCGAAGGAGACCAGAGCCATAGAACAGGAAATGGTCGCCATGGGTTTCCCGCCTTACCGCAACGGTATGGGACTCGCCCCGTTCGATGTCATCGGCAACTACCTGCGCGGCACCAAGGGCATCGCCATGGACATGTACCGCCAGCCGGAGAAGCTCCTCGAAGCCGTCAACATGGTGACCGGCCCCTTCATCGAGCGCACCATCGCCAATATGAACGCCTTCAACGGCCGGGTCGTGTCGTTCCCGCTGCATCGCGGCGATGACACCTTCATGTCCCGCAAACAGTTCGAGAAATTCTACTGGCCGTCTCTGAAAAAGGTCATCGATTCCTTCATCGAAGAAGGTATCTGCGTTAACCTCTTCGCGGAGGGCGCCTACAACCAGCGGCTGGACTACATCGGCGATTTCCCCAAGGGCTGGGTGACCTGGGAATTCGATAAGACGGACATGGCCGCCGCCAAGAAAGCCATCGGGGACCGCTGCTGCATCGGCGGCAACGTACCCGGCTCCGCCATGCTCTACGGCACCCCGAAAGACGTTAAGGAGATCTGCTTGAAACTGATCGAAGCCTGCGCCCCCGGCGGCGGCTTTATTTTGGCGCAGGGCGCCGCCACCACGGAATGCAAGAACCCGGACAACTACCGGGCGCTCATGGCCGCGGTCAGGGAAGCAGGGATCTACTAGGGATACCGCAAAACCATTCCACGTGGACGGCGGGAAAGCCCGCTCTATGCATGAATGCCCTGTGAGGGTTATCGAATAGGAAAACGTGAGGTAAACATGGCAATAACAGGAACTACTCCGGAGCCGCAGGAACGGCTGGAAGCTTTACGCGAACGGATCATTCAGGAAACAGGCAAGACCCCCGAACAGCTTTACGCTGAAAGAGAGAAACGGGTACGGGACGCCGCCGAGCTGCGGAAACCGGACCGGGTCCCGCTGTTGATACTGCCGGACATCGGCCGGTTCTCCGGTCTGACGCGTTCGGCGGCCTACTACGACCCCGTTCCCTGGAACGAGGCGGTTATCGACGTGACCTTCGATTTCCAACCGGACGTCGGCATGGCGGATTTCGGGACTTCCGGGGCCTGCTGGGACGTTCTGGATGTGAAGAACCGGCTCTGGCCGGGCGGTCCGCTGCCGGCTGACTACATGTACCAGTTCGTCGAAGGCGAATACATGAAGGCGGAGGAATACGACCTCTTCCTTTCCGATCCTTCAGACTTCATCGTCCGCTATTACCTGCCGAGGATCTACGGCATTTTGTCCCCGCTCGGCAAACTGCCGCCGCTCAATACCCTCTACCAGGGCTTCGAGTGGCTGACAGGCCTCTTCATCAGCCCGGAGTTCATGCAGCTTGCTGCCAAAATACGGCAAGCCGGTGAGGCCCTGGAGAACCACCGCCGCCTGGCCGGGGACGTCCAGCACACGCTGGCTGCGCTCGGTTTCCCGCCCTTCTCCTATTTCGGGAGCGTCGGCGGGGCGCCGTTCGATACTGTATCCAGCTTCTTCCGCGGTATGAAAGGTTCGATGGTGGACATGTACCGCCGCCCGGAGAAACTCCTGCAGATGTGCGACAAGATACTGGACCTGAGGATCGCCGCCACCGTTCCGGTCGATCCTTCCGATAAAGAATATCCGAAGCGCGCCGCCATCCCGCTGTGGCGCGGTGATAAAGCCTTCATGTCCGATGCCCAGTTCAACAGGTTTTACTGGCCCGGTCTCAAGAAAGCCCTCCAGGCCTCCATCGACATGGGATACGTCCCGATCCCCGGCTTCGAAGCCCACTTCGGCGAACGTCTGGAATGTCTCCGTGAACTGCCGAAAGGCAAGGTCATGGCCTTCATCGACCACACAGACGTGTTCGAGGCAAAGAAGATGCTCGGCGGCCATATGTGCTACATCGCCGGCGATCCCCCCTCCATGAGGTTCGCTACGATCAAAGAAGCTGAAGCCTACTTCAAGAGGCTCATCGATGCCTGCGCCGGAGACGGCGGGCTGGTCATTACCTTGACCCTGCCGGAACAGGCCACCCGGGAAGAACTGAAAAAGTACATCCAGACCATTAAGGAGTACGGCACGTACTAACCGCCCCAGGGCGGAATGATTCACGACGGTCGAGTCCAGGATATATAGACCGCACCTGGACTTGACCGTTTCTTCTTTCGTATTCCAAGTCCGCCGCTGGGGATCTTGACCGCATCCCGTGGCTCATACGGCTACCGTTTGCCG
Source organism: uncultured Dehalococcoidaceae bacterium (assembly GCA_964595455.1). Taxonomy (GTDB): domain Bacteria; phylum Chloroflexota; class Dehalococcoidia; order Dehalococcoidales; family RBG-16-60-22; genus DAOUEG01. The sequence continues at coordinate 20,803 of CAZQQL010000047.1, read as the reverse complement.
CCGACTTTCCCACCTTGATTTCCACCTTTTTCCGTGCCTGCCTACGTATTGACAAGGCTTAATCCGCACGCTATAGTAAAGGAAGACGGCAACCTATTGCCGCATATTTGGAGTTAAGTCTGCCCGTAAAGGACGAATATCGGAGAAGATAATTAGAGCTTAATTTCCGTTAACCCAATGGTTTTACCGTATACCGGTCACGGCCGGGGGCGATAACGGTGAAAATACAAAAGGAGTGTTAGATGAATCTACTGCGCCCAAATTCTGATGAAGCTACCAGGTCTGCCAATCGTTCCCGGAGCGTAGCCCCGTTCAGCGGCATCTGTTCCCGCTGTATCGATGGCTGTACCGGAAACTGTGAAGTGTTCAGGGCCACCTTCCGCGGCCGCGAACTGATCTACCCCGGACCCTTCGGTGAAGTGACCGCCGGAGGCGATAAGGACTACCCGCTCGATTATTCCCACCTCAACATCCAGGGTTATGCTATGGGCGCCAACGGCCTGCCCGCCGGAGTGGTCGGCGATCCCGATACCGCCACCTTCCCCGGCGTTAATACCGATACTCAGTACGGCTGGGACCGTAAGGTCAAGATGAAGGTCCCGATCTTCACCGGCGCGCTCGGTTCCACGGAAATCGCCCGCAAGAACTGGGAGCACTTTGCCATCGGCGCGGCTATCAGCGGCGTTACCCTCGTCTGCGGCGAGAACGTCTGCGGCATCGACCCTCAACTTGAGCGCGATTCTAAAGGCAAGGTCACCCTGGCCCCGGACATGGACCGCCGCATCGAGGTCTACCGCCGTTACCATAACGGTTACGGTGAGATCCTCGTCCAGATGAACGTGGAAGACACCCGGTTGGGCGTCGCCGAATACGTCCAGAAAAAGCACGGTCTCGATACCATCGAACTCAAGTGGGGGCAGGGCGCCAAGTGTATCGGCGGCGAAATCAAGGTCAATACCCTTGAAAGGGCCCTCGAACTGCAGAAACGCGGCTATATCGTTACCCCGGACCCCTCCAGCCCGCTGTCTCAGGCGGCCTACAAGGACGGGTCACTCAAGGAATTTGAACGTCACAGCCGCCTCGGGTTTATTAGTGAAGAAGGCTTCTACGCCGAGGTCGAGCGGCTCCGCAAGCTCGGCTTCAAGCGCGTCACCCTGAAGACCGGCGCTTACGGCTTGCGCGAACTCGCCATGGCCATCAAGTGGAGCTCCAATGCCCGGATCGACCTCCTTACCATCGACGGTTCCGGCGGCGGCACCGGCATGAGCCCCTGGCGGATGATGGAAGAGTGGGGCATGCCGAGCCTCTACCTCCACGCGGCGGCCGCGGAATTCGCCGCGATACTCGCCAAAAAAGGCGCCCGCGTTCCGGACATCGCCTTCGCCGGCGGGTTCAGCAGCGAAGACGGCGTCTTCAAAGCCCTCGCTCTCGGCGCTCCGTTCGTCAAGGCCGTTTGCATGGGTCGCGCTCTCATGATCCCCGGTATGGTCGGCAAGAACATCGAGGCCTGGATGAAGCAGGGCAAGCTGCCCAATACCGTCAGCCAGTACGGCTCGACGCCGGAAGAAGTCTTTGTCAACTATGAAGATGTCAAGAGCATCGTCGGGGCCGATGAAATGAAGAACATCCCGCTCGGCGCTGTCGGTATCTACAGCTTCTCGGAGAAGATACGGGTCGGTCTGCAGCAGATTATGGCCGGCGCCCGCTGCTTCAGCGTCCCCGCCATCACCCGGAAGGAATTGATGTCCCTGACGGAAGACTGCGCGAAGGTCACCGGCATACCGTACGTCATGGACGCCTATCGTGAAGAAGCGATGGACATCCTGAACGCGCCAATCGACTGACATCTCGCTATAGCTCAAAAACACAAAAAAAGTCCGCCGGAGAGGCAACCAGACCTTCTCCGGCGGATTCTTTTTGGGAAAGGTTCCCGGGTCCCCTCAACGCGGAGAGTCGGATTTACCTTCCCACGCACTCGATTCCAGGAACGTAGCCAGGTTGATGTCCCGGTTGGTGATCTTGAACTTGCTCCGTATCTTTTCCCGCTGGCGGTTGACCGTCGCTTCGGATACACCGCGCAGTTCGGCAATTTCCTTGGTACGCATCCCGTTCCGTATCATGTTGCAGATGCTGATTTCCGTCGGCGTCAGGGATGTGCAGCTTACGGAAAGCTTGTTGATGAACGGGGAAACGATGTTATCGAGGGCTTCTTCAAGTATCTCGATATACTTTGCCTGTTCCGGGGTCAGCCGCGCGGCGAGGCCCTGCAGGACTGGCGCCAGTACTTTTTCCACGTTCGTTTTAATGTCCCGGTACACTTCCTGCTTTTCCTGCTCGATCCTTGCCAGGATCACCTTGAGCGCGGTATTGGACTCCTGGAGCGCCTGCCGTTCCAGGTTTAATTGACGGTTCGTTTCCTGGAGTTCCAGGTCAGCGGATATGCGGGTGGCGATGGCCCCGATCTGCTCCGCCACGGCATCCAGGAGCGCGCGTTCCTCCTTGAGAAACGGGCCTTCATCGGCCGGAGGGCATTCTTCAAGGTAAAAGATATCGCACTCCCCTATGGGCTCATGGTACATGTAGATCCGGGATGACTGCCGCCACCGGGACATTTTGAAGTTTCTGCTCGTATAGGTCTTGTCCTGGAAAAGGATCCGGGAGCACGTCACTTCCGGGAACTGCCAGGAATACGGCAGGAAGTCGACGAGTTCCTGCAGCAGTCCGTCGATCGAATATACGTGCCGCTCCGCAAGCTGGGAGATACCGTACAGGCAGTTCAGCTCCTTGATGCGCTCGTGCAGCGCGACCAGTACCTCCTCCGGGTCTTTCTCACCGGGAAAAGGGATGCGCCAGAGCAGCGCCAACTCTTTAGAGGGGAACGGGGTACGTTTCTTTTCCGTAAATTCTTCCATCAACTCACTGCCTATAGACTATAGGGAATACATAGGCATTTATTTTGTATTTACCGGGGTCGATTGTACCAATTATGCTGGAAATAATCAAGCTTTTCCAGGACAGGAGGTTACGATGACGACCAGCACCCTCGACCGGATCCTCGAAGGACGGCGCAGCCAGCCCGGTCAATTGATAGAAGTCCTCCAGGACGTACAGGAGGAATGCGGCTATATCTCCCGGGAAGATATGAAGGCGGTTTCCCAGGAACTGGGTGTTCCCCTGATAGAAGTGTACCGCGTGGCTTCTTACTACAAGGCTTTCCGGCTCAAACCGGCCGGGAAGATCGTCCTTACCATGTGCATGGGCACTGCCTGCCATGTCCGTAATTCCGGCCTCCTGCTGGACCAGGCCAGGTCGCTGCTCGGCATCGAGCCGGGTGAAGTGACCGAAGATGGCCTGTTCTCCATCGAGTGCGTCAATTGCCTCGGCGCCTGCGCCCTCGGACCAGTTGTCAAGGAAAATGAGATTTATCATCACCACATGACGCCGGGTAAGCTCCGCAAGCTCATCGAAACTATCCGCCGCCGTGAAACGGAGGGGAAAAATGCCCAGGCTTAACAGCGTCCGTGAACTGGACCACCTGCACCTGAACCTGCAGGACAAACAAGATACTTACGTCAAGACCATCATGGTCTGCGGCGGCACCGGATGCCGGGCTTCCAACTCGCAGGCGGTTATCGATGCCCTTCAAAAGGAATTGGCAGGACACAAGATGGAAAACCCGGTGCGCCTCTGCGTGACGGGGTGCCACGGCTTCTGCGAGCAGGGCCCGGTGATGATCATCGAACCCGGCAACGTATTCTATTGTCACGTTACTCCCGAGGACGCCTACGAGATCGTCTCCCGCACCATCGTGCGGGACGAGGTTATCGACCGTCTCCTCTACGTTGATGAAACCACCGGGCGGAAATACCGGACGGTCGATGAGATCCCGTTCTACCAGGCCCAGGACCGGCGTATCCTTTCCCAGAACCTCAATGTCGATCCCTGCTCCATCGATGACTATATCGCTTCGGGCGGTTATACGGCCATCGCCAGGGTGCTCCAGAGCGTTGGACCCGTTGATGTCATCAAGGAGATCAAGGCCGCCGGCCTCAGGGGGCGCGGCGGCGGCGGGTTCCCGACCGGCCGTAAGTGGCAGGAATGCAAGGATGCCCGCAGCGATGAGAAGTATGTCATCTGCAACGCGGACGAAGGCGATCCCGGCGCCTATATGGACCGCTGCATCCTGGAAGGCAATCCGCACCTCGTGCTGGAAGGCATGATGATCGGCGCCTGGGCGGTCGGGGCGAACAAAGGTTATATCTATGTCCGCCACGAATACCCGCTGGCCGTTGCCCATTCTAAAATCGCCATCCGGCAGGCCCGTGAAAAAGGGCTGCTCGGTGAGAATATCCTGGGTTCGTCTTTCTCATTCGATGTCGAAGTTGCCAGGGGCGGCGGCGCGTTCGTCTGCGGCGAATCGACAGCCCTCATGGCCTCCGTGGAAGGCCAGGTCGGCGAGCCGAGGGCCAAGGATGTCCATACCGTCGTGGACGGCCTCTACCACAAACCCACGGTGCTCAACAACGTCGAGACCTGGGCCAACGTCCCGGCGATTATCAATAAAGGGTCTTCCTGGTTCGCCGCGGAAGGCACCGATAGGAGCAAGGGGACCAAGATACTTGCCCTGACCGGCAAAGTCAGGAATACCGGCCTTGTCGAAGTTCCGATGGGCATGTCCATCCGCCAGGTCGTCTTCGATATCGGCGGCGGGACCGTGGACGGCAAGGCGGTCAAGGCGGTACAGATCGGCGGGCCGTCCGGCGGCTGCCTGCCTGTTGAGAAATTCGACCTCCCCCTGGACTTCGATGTCCTCTCCGAGGCCGGATCCATGGTCGGCTCGGGCGGCATGGTCGTCATGGATGAAGGCTCCTGCATGGTGGACGTGGCCAAGTACTTCCTCAAGTTCCTCCAGGACGAGTCCTGCGGCAAGTGCGTCCCGTGCCGGCTCGGTATCGACCGCATGCTCGAGATCATCACGGACATCACCGAAGGCCGGGGCACCATGAAACAGCTCGACCTGCTGGAAGAACTGGCCTGGACGGTGTCCCAGACGGCGCTCTGCGGCCTGGGGAAAACCGCACCGAACCCGGTGCTTACCACGCTGCGTTACTTCCGGCAGGAATATGAAGCCCATATCCTCAAGAAGCAATGCACAGCCGGGGTTTGCAAGGAACTCATCAACTACCGCATCGATACAAAGAAGTGCACCGGCTGCGGCGCCTGCCTGAGGGCTTGCCCTCACCAGGCTGTATACGGAGAGAAGAAGCAGCCCCATGCCATCGATCCGGAGCTTTGCCGCAAGTGCGGTATCTGCCTGAGTGAATGCAAGTTCCAGGCGGTCCAGGTTGTCTAAAGAAAACGAGGTGGCAGTAACATGCAGCAATACGTTAATGTCAATATAGATGGAGCCATCATCCGGGCTGTCAAGGGTACCAGCGTGCTGGATACCGCCATAGAGTACGGTATCTGTATCCCGCACCTGTGCCACGTTCCGTATCTAACCGATATCGGGGCCTGCCGGCTCTGCATCGTGGAGAATATCGTCAATGGGCGCTCGACGGTCACAACCTCCTGCACCCTCAACGTGCAGGAAGGCATGACGATACTGACCAATACGGAGAAGATACGGAAACTGCGCCGTAACCTGGCGGAACTGCTCGTGGCCCAGGCCCCCAATTCACGGGCGGTCCAGGACATCGCGGTACGGTGCGGCGTACGGGAAGTCCGCTACCCGTTCCGCAACGAAGACTGCATCCTCTGCGGCCGCTGCGTCAGGGCCTGTAACGAACTCTGGAAAGCCAAAGCCAAGGGGTTCGTCGGGCGCGGTATCGAACGCCACGTCGATTTTCCGTTCAGCGAACACTCGGACCTCTGCAAGCAGTGCGGCGCCTGTGTCGAGCTCTGCCCGATGACCCTGAAGCCCTGCAACGGTCCCATGAAGCCCGGCGAGGAATACCTCTGCGACCAGTGCGATTCCCAGCTCCTGACCAATGAGGACGCTCCGGGCGGCTGTGTCTGGTGCAAGCTCGGCCAGGGCTTCGGTTGCGGCCGGTACGCGGGTAGCGCGGCCACGTAATAACGAATTACGTTCGATCATAAGGTGGCTGTTCCCAGCTTGCTGGAGCAGCCACCCTCTCTCTTCCATATCCATGGCGCTTCCGGCGCCGGAAGTCCGCCTGCGTCTCATACCGGAAATCCCCTGAACACCAACGCAAACATAAAACGCCCCAAACGGGATATTTGCCATCCACCCCTGTCACGGCGGTATAATGCGGTGACTTTGTAATACCGTTTCACTTTCATCGTATATATCAGCGGGAATCGGGAGGAAGTTTGTTTCTTTTCCATATCCTCATGACGTTGCCCGGAAAGGTTGCCAGGAGCACCGCGGAGGCGTTTACCGTTTTTTATGACGAATACCTGCCAAAGGTCCTCCGGTACTTCAGCTATAAGATGACGGACATGCACCAGGCGGAAGACCTGACCGCCACGGTATTCGAGAAAGCCTTGACGAAATTCCAGAGCTATACGGCGGAAAAAGCCGCTCTGTCAACGTGGGTCTTCCGCATCGCCCGGAACACGCTCATCGACCATTACCGGGTCAACCAGCGGAGGAAGGCCGTGTCCCTGGAAGTCGCGCAGGTGGACCCGGAAGACGACCACACGCCGGAACAATACGCCATCGAGAACGAGGAAAGCCGCCTTCTCCGGCAGTGCGTTGCGCGGCTCACTCCGAAGGAGCGGGAAATCATCTCCCTCAAATTCGCCGGGGACATGACCAACCGGCAGATAGCCGGGCTGCTCGGCCTTTCGGACTCTAACGTCGGCGTTATCCTCTACCGGGCCATACGCAAGCTGAGGACCGATTTCCAGGGGGTGTGCGATGGGCAGGGATGAGATGGAAAAGCGGTTCTCGGCGTACCTCGACCGCATTCTGGCGGGCGAGGATGTCGGTTCGGCGCCGGACCTCGATGAAAAACACCGGGAAGACCTCGAGTTCGCCCGCAAGATGGTCAGCCTGCGGGTCACGCCTTCCCCGGCTTACCAGGCCAGGCTCAGGGCGGACCTGCTCCACCAGCTCGCGGAACGTGACATAAAGCAGCATGAAAAGACCACGTTCCTGTCCCGCCCATTCTGGCGGCAGCCGCTCTGGCAGGGCATGACGGTCGTCATCTTTGTTGTCCTCATGGGAGTCATTCTCTGGCAGGCCGGCGTCTTCCCGCTCGGCATGGGCACGTCCGAGACGACAACCCCCACGACTACCACCACCACGTCCGCAACCAAGACAACCGCGACGACAACGTCGGCTTCGACGACCAAGCCCACCGCCACGACCACCACCGGAACGTACACGACGAGCACGGACAGCCGCCTCCTCATTGTCACGGCCGGTACCGACCTGCAGGAATACTCAGCCTGGGACCCCGTCGTCATCGAGGTCAGCCTCAGGAACAACAGCGGCGGCGCAATGACGCTGGCAAACTTGCCTCCTATCCTCAGCATCATGAATGCGGAAACCCGGGAGCCGGTCTATACCTTCGGCGCGGGAGATGTTACCCTTACCCTGGCGAGGAACGGGGAGACCACCTTTACGTATGAATGGAACCAGCTCGACTTCAACGGCCAACCGGCGACCGGGCGTTTCTACATTGAACTGGAAGACCTGGAGTACAACGGCCTGCCGCTGCAGCTTGACCTCGGCCAGCCGGTGGAGTTCGATATCCTGACTACCCGCTGATATCTTTCCGGATACGCCGTAACGTTATTAAGAAAATCCGTACTATTTTCTGTAATGCTCGTTAGAGACCTTCGTATAGTTTGACAGGCGGAACACAAGAGGCCTGAAAAACAGCAAGGAGGTACCGATAATGAAAAAGCTAGCCCTGTTCGCCTGCCTCGTTATCCTGGCCGGGATCATATTCCTGAGTTCCTGTGGGTCCGGTATGGCCCCGACCACCACCCGTACGCAGACCACCAGCCCCCGGCCGACCACGACGGCTACGTATACTACCTCTGCTACGACCGTCCGCCCCACAACGACCCAGACGCAGATCACCATTACCACCCAGCCGGCCCCGACCATCATCATCCCGACCCAAACTACCGCGCCTACCATCGGGTTTTCCGCCGGCGGGGCCAAGGACGTGGACAATTTCCGGGTGAACATTGCCAATAATTACCTGCCCCTCCCCACCGATATCACCTTCGAAGGGCTGTTTTATGACTATTACTTCGATACCGGCGCCTCGGAACCGACTGATAAGCTCTACGCTCCGTCTTATTCCTATGCCGTTACCGCCGATCCCTTTTCCGGCGAGACCGAGTACTACCTCTCCGTCGGCCTGAACTCCGGCATGACGGAGGAAGACTTCGCGCGCAAGCAGTTGAATTTGGTCATCGTCATCGATGTCTCCGGTTCCATGGGAGAGCAGTACAACGAGTATTATTACGACCGCTGGGGCAAACAGCAGAGCGCCTACGAGGGCGTTAACCGGCTGACCAAGCTGGAGAGCGCCGCGGACGCTGTGGTGCGGATTCTCGATCAGCTCGATGAGGGCGACCGCGTCGGCGTTGTCACGTTCAACTCTCAGGCCCGCGTCATCCAGACGATGCAGCCGGTCGGGGAGACCAGCATGTACGATCTGCGGAACAAGGTCCTCGACCTGCGGCCCGGCGGCAGCACTAATATGTCCGGCGGTATGAACGAAGCCACTCGCATGGTCGAACGCTACTACAGCAAGGACAGCTACGAATACGAGAACCGCATCATCTTCCTGACGGACGCCCAGCCGAACACCGGCGATACCAGCGCGTCCGGCATGATGGACGTCATGAAGCACAACGCCGGCCGCCATATCTACACCACCTTCATCGGCGTGGGCGTGGACTTCAACAGCAGCCTCATCGAGGACATCATCCAGGTGAAGGGCGCCAACTACTACTCCGTCCATTCCCCGAGTGACTTCAGGGAAAGGATCGAAGAGGAGTTCGACTTCATGGTGACGCCGCTCGTGTTCGACCTGCGCATGGACCTCTACTCGGACGGCTGGCGGATCGAGAAGGTCTTCGGCTCCCCTGAGGCGGACCAGGCCACCGGTAACCTGATGAAGATACATACACTGTTCCCGGCGAAGGCCGATGAAAGCGGCAATGTGCGCGGCGGCATCGTCCTCCTGAAATTGCGAAAGATGTCCTCGGAGCCGGATGAAGACGTCTTCCTCAGGGTCACTTATGAAGACCGGAACGGCCATCAGGACGAGGCGGTAGAAGCCATTCCCCTGCAGACCGTCGAACCGGAATACTTCCAGAACAGCGGCATCCGCAAGGCAATCCTGCTGACCCGGTACGCCGCCCTGATGCAGAACTGGACCAGCGACCAGTACCGCTACGCCCGCCAGAGCAGCGGCTGGAAACCCTGCATGGACGAGGGCACCGGCATCGTCATCCAGCCGTATTCCTATCTCAGCCAGTGGGAACGGCAGTCCATGCACCTGATGGTATCCGGTTCTTATGAATGGATATTCCGGGACTTCCGGGACTACTTCCGGAGTGAAATGGACGCGATAGGGGACGACGACCTGGAGCAGGAACTGGATATACTGGATACGCTCTGCCGGTAGGCCTGTGGCCGCCGGCGGTGACAGGCGCCGGAGCGGGCTGACTCACCCGCTTCGGCGTTCTTATGCAGGAGCCTTCCCGCACGGTTTCAGTGTTTGACCGCCTTTTCTATCTTCTCCCTCATGTCCGGAGTCAGTTCCTGCATGCTGTGAGACTCCCTGGCGTGCAGTTCGATGATCTTCATGAGTTCCTCGCGGTCAGGGTCGTTGACCTCGAAATCGTCCTTCATCCCGATGTCTTTGCACTTGAATGACGGCATATTTTACCTCCACTCGCGTATTACCGGCTCTGGCTCCCCGGCTGGTTACATTACACCAGAGCAGATTGATGCAGCAAATAAGTGACCGTGCGTATATATGGCGGAAATATCTCCGGGATGGTAACGCCGGAGGTACGGATTCCGGTTTGGACTGTGCTTTCTAGACAGCGCCCACGGCTTCCTTCTTGCCCGGTTCTCCCACCGGTTCTCCGTGGAAGAACGCCAGCAGGTCCCGGTTGACCTCGTCCTTGTGGGTAGTACACATGCCGTGCGGTGCGCCGTGATAGACTTTCAGCCGCCCGAACGGCGCCAGGTTGACCGCCAGCTTCGCCGAGTTTTCAAACGGTACGATCTGGTCGTCCTCGCTGTGCAGGAACAGGACAGGGACGTCCATCTTCTTGAGGTCTTCGGTGTGGTCCGTTTCGGAAAAAGCTCTCACACAGTAATAGCTGGCCGGAAGGCCGGCCATCATGCCCTGCCGCCAGAACGATTCGATGATGCCTTCGGAGAACTGCGCCCCCGCTCTGTCGTAGCCGTAGAACGGCATGCTCAGGTCCTTCCAGTATTGAGAGCGGTCCCTCAAGATATTGCCTCGGATCTCGTCGAATTTCTCTTTAGGTATCCCGCCGGGGTTGGCATCCGTCTTCAGCATGAGCGGCGGGGTCGCGCCGATGAGTACCGCCATGGAAACCCGTTTGGTGCCGTGACGGCCGATGTACCGCGCCACTTCGCCCCCGCCGGTGGAATGCCCCACGTGGATAACATGCTTCAGCCCGAGGGCCTCCACCAACTGCGCAAGGTCGTCCGCGTAGGTGTCCATGTCGTTGCCGTGCCATGGCTGGCCGGAGCGCCCATGTCCCCGGCGGTCATGCGCGATGCACCGGTACCCGCGCGAAGCCAGGAAGAACATCTGGTCCTCCCACGCGTCCGAACTCAGCGGCCAGCCATGGCTGAACACCACCGGCTCGCCGGTGCCCCATTCCTTGTAGTATATTTCCGTTCCATCCTTCATCTTTATCATATGGCTCATAATCCACCTCCACTTTAATCAGGGTTCTGTTTCGTCTTGGTTGTTCGGGTTAGTTGTCTTTGCGAGCTAGCGAAGCAATCCCGATCATCGAGATTGCCACAAGCCTGAAGGCCCTTCGCAATTACACTGTTCTTCTCCATCAACCAATGCAATAATCAGACGCCGTTGCGTCTGCCGTCATCATTATAGGGACGGGAATATGGAATAATCATAAAACGCGGAGAGCCGATGATTACGGTTTTATGGAGTTATGGGAAATACGCTCTACCGCTTATGCCAAATCAAACGTAACCTCCATATCTGGCGCAGCCGCGAACGATATACTTGAAGCAGGAGCGAAATACTAAACAGCAGAGGTATAGATAGTGGCTGGAAAAATCAGGCAGATGATCGATCGTATCATCGAAGAACGTTCCAAGGGAAACGCTACCATCCGCAATACCACGGAAGCCAAGCTGACACTGAAAGGCATCAGTCCGAGGAAATACTCCAGTACCGATGCGGATGACCCGCAGGTCATCGCCCAGCTTCAGCAGATCGCCATCGATATGGGCGTCAAACTATAAAAGGGGTGCAGGAAATGAGTTTTAAAACAGCATATTCAAGCCGGGATTCCGTCCCCGGCCTCGTGGACGAGATACAACAGCAGACAGGCAGCATTAAAGGAAAGCTGGTCATCTTCTTCGCATCCTCTAAGTTCGACCTCGGTGAAGTGGGCCGGAGCCTGCAAAAAGCTTACAGCGGCACCGACGTAATCGGCTGCTCGACATCCGGCGAGATCGTTTCCGGAAAAGTGCTGAAAAACAGCGTTGTCGTTGGTATCCTGGATGATAATACCGTCGCCGATGTCTCTGTGGCGGTCATCGACCGCATCAGGGAAGAGGACAACGTCGGAACAGCCCTGGGAGCACTGGAAAAGCACTACGGGCGGGAAACCGCTCAGATGGATATGACCCGCTTTGTGGGCATTATTCTGTTCGACGGCCTCTCCGGCGCCGAGGAAAAAATCATGGACAAACTCGGTAATCTGACCGACCTCATCTTCGTCGGCGGTTCTGCCGGGGACGACCTGGCCTTCAAGCAGACCTGTCTCTATGCAGGCGGGAAGGTACATACCGGCGCCGCAGTCATGGCCCTCATCGAGACCCGCAACGGCTATGACATCATCAAGACGCAGAGCTTCAAGACGCTCGAGAAAGTCCTGGTGGCAAACAAGGTGGACGAGGCTTCACGGACCGTGCTCGAGTTCAACGGCCTCAGCGCCGGGGAAGCTTATGCCCGTGAGGTGGGCGTTCCTGTTGCCAGGGTCGCGGAAAAGTTCATGTCCAATCCGCTCGGTCTCATGGTCTCCGATGAACCCTTCGTCAGGAGCCCGCAGCAGCTCAAGGACGATGGCAGAATGGTCTTCTACTGCAACATCAAGAAGGACATGGAGCTCAATCTGCTGGAATCCATGAACATCGTTGACGATACGAAGAAGGCCCTGGCCGGCGTCAACGGCGCGGCCGGGATCATCAACTTCAACTGTATCCTCAGGACCCTGGAACTCGAAGCCAAAAACCAGTCGGCGGACTACGGCAAGCTGTTCATGAAGACGCCGACCATCGGTTTCTCCACCTACGGCGAGGCGTATCTCGGGCACATCAACCAGACGGCCACCATGCTCGTGTTGAAGTAACTAAAAGACTGGAAAGCCCCGCGTTTCCGCGGGGCTTTTTATTCAGAACCAAGGTTTTTGAAGGGGTATACAGCGATCGTTACTCCCTCATCTGCCCTTTTTGCTCGTACCGCCGCTTGATGGCCGCCACGATGCCTTCCGGGATGACCGGCCTGATGAAATAGTCCTGCTTCGGCTCCCTTGAGCCGTCCCGGATGTCCCCGGCGATGTCCCGCCAGGCCTTTTTCATCTTGAGGTACAGCAGCGGGACCTTGCGCGTCATGACCACCACCGGCCCCGTACCGATGTTCACGCTGAACCGCCAGTCGAGGCCGAGCCTGGAGCAGAAGTGATGCATCACGCGGATGAGTTCGCCGCAGGTGGCCGCCGGCCGTGGAAACGCGCAGTTGACCACCATGTAGACCCCGGCACGATTATGCCCGTTTCCGGCCCTGACGTACTCGTAGAAATCTTCCATCAGTCTCATCAGCGCGCCGGGAATGCCGTAATTATGGAGCGGGAAGATGAAGACCAGGGCGTCCGCTCCGGCCAGTTTTTGCAGTGTTTCCGTCGGGTACCGGTCCTTGACCTTGAGCTTGACGGTGACGACGGTCTTGTCGAACTCTGATTCCGGTAGCCTTTCGGCCAGGTCGTTGAGGAACTGGAGGGACGCCGCTTCCTTGCCCCGCAGGCTACCGTTGACCAGGCAGACCTTCTTCATTGCCTTACCCCGTCGTAGCCGGCGATGGCCCGGCAGATCCGCTCGTTGTCCTGGATGCACTCGCTGACGTAGGCGTCCACCTGTTCGTCCATGTCCGGATGCACGACGTCCGCCTTGCCCCGGTGCTTGACGGTGAGGTCGATGAACGTGCTCTTTTCCTCCTCGGTGATGTCCTCGCCGTAGCCGATGAGCACCTGGAGCTCGTGAGCGCCGGCGCCCTTGTTGATGGGGCTGGACATGGTGGCGGAATAGTGCCCGAAGATGACGGGACTCAGGAAAATGGTCGCCGAATACTCCTTGACCTTCTTCCGCAGCTCGTTGACGATGTCCTTGCTGACGCACTCGCCGGGATGCTTGGTGAAGCACAGCAGGCACCCGATGCACGAGGCTGCGTCATGTTGGCCCAGTTCATACACATCCACCCGGTGCCCGAGGCCTTCCAGCGTGCTCAAGAGGCGCTGTTTCAGGTCCTCGGACAGAGCGGTCTTGGCGTCTTTATCTAAGATGAGGAGACCTTTCAAGACATCCCCCGGTAAAGTCTATGTTAGATTGTTAAGAACGATAACGTCAACATTATTTACGGGCGTAAGGAGTCCTGTCAAGTTCTTTCAAAACACCGTATTTTTTCGCCGCCGGTCTCCAGCCCCAACCACCCATTAACCGGTACGCCCAGGCAGGAATGACGGGTTTGGACATGAGTTCCCGCGCTTCGCGAGGGATAGCGGATCCCTGCGCCAGAGCATCGGCGGCCAGGGTAAGGGCGTTTTTGATCCCGGTGGTGCGTCCCCCTTGTTCAGCCAGCGGCCTTGAAGACAGCATCCCGCCGCCTCCCAGTGACAGCCCTCCGCCCCAGGTGAATCCGGCCTGCCGCGCGAATGTCGCGCATATGCCCAGCGCCGGGGTGTTATGAACGGCTTCCGGGAAACCGCAGTTGCAGATGGCGCAGAACAGTGGCCGGCGGCCTGGCGGCACCGCCTGGCAATGCTCACAGACCTTCTCTAGGATTCTGGTTACCGGCGCCGGTAGGGAATCGACATAGAGCGGAAAAGCCAGCGTGATGACATCGACGGCATCGATGGTTTGCAGCAGCGCGCTTACAGCTTCCGGTGAACGTGCCGCTTTATGCAAAAACACTGTTTCTGTTTGAACGCCCCGCGACGCCATCCGCTGGAACAGGTACTGGCCGAGGGTATGGGAGACGCTTTTCTCCGTTTTCGGGCTGCCGACAAGGAGTAAAGCCCGCTTCGGTGCTCCACCAGACGCAGCGGCTGGCTCCAGTAACGGTCCTATGTCCGCCACGGAAACGGTTGGAGACGATGCTCCACTCTCCAGGTCATCCAGCCATTCCCGAATTTTTTCACCGGCATCGGCGATCGATTGTTTACCCGCTAGCACATTAGAGTAATGCTTTTTACAGAAGAAATTGATGCTGTTCCGTTCGGTGAGATACTTGAACAGGGTTTCAGCCTGCGGGTCTGGTTCGTTTATCCAGCCGATGGTCATCATATCCGGGTAAGTCTTGTATCGCTGCTTGTGGTGCGTTTCGCCATTGATGGATTGAAAGAATGGGGAGATGTTCGGGATCATGTGGTCGACCATGCCCTTGAGTATCGAAGAATACCCGCCAAATGTCACCGGCGTCAGGTAAATAAGCAGGTCCCCGGACATGACCTTTTCCGCGATGGACCGGTTGTCATCATCTAAAAAGCATGTCCCCGGCGTGCGGACCCAGCAGAAGAAATCTCCTGCGCACGGGCTGATTTTTTTGTTTCGCAACAGGACTTCTTCGGTATTCCAACCGCGTTCTGTGAGCTGGGAAACCAGAGCTTCGCGTATCTGGGTACCGGCTGCATCGGTCGCGGCTGAACCATCGAGGATGACGGCTATCATGACCTGTCCTCCGTTTGGCGATGTGCTCCATGGATTACTACATAATACCATAGAATTTTTCCACAATGGATTGACATTCCCGCTCATTCAGGTCTAAACTCTGAGAACTCATTGAGAACTCATCGCCAACGGGAGGCCAATATGAGCGAGACCGTCATCAAAAAGTCCATCTGCACTTTCTGCGCCGGGAACTGCGGCGTGCTGGTGCATGTTAAAGACGGCAAGGCCGTCAAGATTGAAGGTAACAAAGACCATCCTATCAGCCAGGGGTTCGTCTGCCAGCGCATCCCGCATGCCATCAAATGGCTGGAGCACCCGGAGCACCTCAACTACCCGCTCAAGCGGGCGGGCAAGCGCGGCGAGGGCAAATGGCAGCGTATCACCTGGGACCAGGCGCTGGATGAGATCGCGGCAAAGCTGGCGGAACTGAAAGCCAAATACGGCCCCGAAACCCTCGCCGAGACCGAGGGCACCCTGCGCGGTACGCTCTTCTGGATGCGCTCCCGGTTCAACTACCTCTTCGGCAATCCCCAGAACGCCTTCCACCCCGGCGTCACCTGCGCCCTCAACCGTTACTCCATCGGGCAGGCCATCGTCGGCTGGCGCGTCTGTGACAAGGCCATGACGCCCAAGAAAACGAGCATCGATAACACCAACTGCATCGTCATCTGGGGCAACGACCCGCCCAACTCCCTCCAGCGCGCCTACCACTGGATGACGGAACGCCGCAAGGCCCGACCGCTCAAGATCATCGTCATCGACCCCCGCGTTACCGGCATGGCGGAGATCGCCGATTTCCACCTGAGGTTACGCCCTGGCACGGACGTCGCCCTGGCGCTCGGCTGGGCCAAGGTCATGGTGGACGAAGACCTCTACGACCATGACTTCGTCGAGAACTGGACGGTCGGCTTCGATGCCCTCGTCGAACGCCTCAAGGACTATACCCCGGAGAAGGTAGCGAAGATAACCGGCCTCACCGAAAAAGAGATTGTCGAGTCCGCCCGTCTTTACGCAGCCACGAAGCCGGCCTGGATCATCGGCGGTCTCGCCTGCGACCAGATCGGCCTCAACGGCACCCGCGTCGAGCAGGCCTGCGCCATCTGCCAGGCCCTGGCCGGGAACATCGATGTCTCCGGCGGCGCCATCATGCCCAACCGCGGCCCCTTCAACGAGAAAGGTTCCCTCATCCGGGATTCCGAACTCGAACTCAAGCACATGCTCCCGGAAGAGGCCAAGAAGAAGCAGATAGGGGTGGACCAGTTCAAACTGATGACCTGGCCCGGCTACGAACTCACTGCCGCCCCGCACGAGAAGTGGTACGGCAAACCGGCGCCGTCCATCCACCGCATGGGGCCGTCGACGCCGCTGCTCTGGCGCGCCATATTGGACCGCAAGCCGTATCCCATCACCGCCATGATTAGCTGGGAAAGCAATCCCATGCTCTGGGCTGCCAATACCAAGAAGGTCCACGAGGCCATGGCCAGCCCTAACCTGGAACTCTACGTGGTCAACGAATACTGGATGACCCCCACGGCCCTCATGGCGGACTACGTGCTGCCGATGGCAAGCTGGATGGAACGGTCCTACATCGATACCATCGAAGACTTTGCGGACTTCGCGGTGGGCGGGGAAAAGGCCGTCGAACCGCTTTTTGAGAGAAAAGAGGACTACTATTTCTGGAGCGAACTCGGCAAGCGGCTCGGGCAGGCGGAATACTGGCCGTGGAAGACTTTCGAGGAACACATTGCGGAACGCGTCGCGCCGATGGGAATCACCTACGAGGAATTCGTGCAGAAAGGCGCGCTCCTGAGCCCGCTCGAAGAGAGAAAATACCTCAAATACGGTTTCCCCACGCCGAGCGGCAAGTTCGAACTCTCCTCGTCGATCCTGGAAAAGCTCGGCTACGATCCGCTCCCGTTCTATGAAGAGCCGGCGGAGAGCCCGGTGCGCACGCCGGAAGTGGCTAAGGAATATCCCTTCATCCTCAACACCGGCGGGCGGTTCATGCCGCAGCACCATTCCGAGTTCCGCCACTACGGCATGGGCATGCGGGAACGCTACCCGGACCCCTGGGCGGACATCAACCCGGAGGATGCGGCATCGCTGGGTATCAAGGAAGGCGACTGGATGTACATCGAGACGCTGCGGGGGCGCATCAGGCAGCGCGCCAAGGTGACCGACCGTATCCCGATAGGCATGATTAACGCCCAGGCAAGCTGGTGGTTCCCGGAAATGCCGGCGGAAGACCCGTCCCTCCACGGCGTGTGGGAGTCCAACGCCAATGTCCTCTGCCCTGACGAGCCTGACACCCTCGATCCACTCACCGGCGGCTGGCAGAGCCGGGCTCTGCTGTGCAAGGTGTATAAGGAACCGCCTGCCTGATCCCCGGATTTCAATGTTTTGCACCTGGTAGTGTTCCATCAATCTGCGGCCCTGTCTCACAGCTTGAGACGCCGCGGGTTCGTTTCTGCGCTCTTCAGTAAGACCTGAATGGTCCCTGCTTACCCTCTCTTTTCCCGGCAGACCTGTGGAAACAGGTCGTGTTTCTCTGTCCGCCATTAGTCCTAAAACTACTGGTTTCATATTGGGCATATGATGTCATTATACCTTGTGATACTGGCGTATATGCGACAATTTAAATGACGCAAATACGCCAAAAGTATCAATAGAAATGCGTATGGGATTCCTGTCGTTGGTGTGTTTGCGGGGTTTACCATGTTTGATGAAAGGATAAGCGCAGGAAACCAGGATTCATCACTGGAACAAACAAAATAGAGGAGTAGAACATGGGAAACAGACTATCGGCTTTCTATGAAAGCGCCAACAAACTCGGCGGACTGAAAGCAAAAATGCGCCTGGCGGTATTAACCAAGGTCCCCAGTGAAAAGGCCGCCATGGAGGCGGACTCATCGGACAACATCGCCAAATTTGAAGCGGCAATGCAGGAAATCAAAAAGGAATTTTAGTCAAGAGGAGAATCGCAGATGACCACAATAATCAGGAACGAGGTCAAGTATAACCATCAATTCGACCCGAAGACCAAGCGGCATACCATCAATGGCGTTCAGAGCGTGCTCCATTGTCACCACTATACATCCCTTTACACGCAGCTTGCTATTGACGCCAACGAAACGGACCTGCTGGAAGAATGCGCCCGGGAATCATTCCGCCACGTGCTGGATGCTTACTTCAAGGATAATCCGGACATCGATACAACCGTGAAGAAAGTGCAGATCGGCTGCCAGTACTACGCTCTTCTCGGACTCGGCCGGATGGTCGTCCATTTCCTCGGCAGTGAAAGCGGCGAAGTGGAACTGCTGTCTTCTCACACGGACGACGGCTGGATGAAAAAATGGGGCAATTATGATAGGCCGGTCAACTATATCTCTGCCGGCTATATCGAAGCATTGTTTGAATCTGTTCTCGGTACGAGACCGGGAGCGTTCAAGGCGGTCGAAACCCGGAGCATCGTCATGGGGGCCCAGACCTCACTATTCAAGGTGACAAGGAGATAGAACATGGCTATTGACAGGAACAAGATAATCGCGCAAATGTCCGAGATCGAGATCCTTCCGGACGAACAAGGCATCATTGAAGGTTACAACGTGCTGGTTACCCAGTTTCCCACCGGCTTCTGGAACTCCTTTGCAGAAAGATTGACCTCAAAAGTGTCCTCGGATATGCTGGCCG
This sequence comes from uncultured Dehalococcoidaceae bacterium, assembly GCA_964595455.1. Classification (GTDB taxonomy): domain Bacteria; phylum Chloroflexota; class Dehalococcoidia; order Dehalococcoidales; family RBG-16-60-22; genus DAOUEG01. The sequence goes on along the minus strand of CAZQQL010000047.1, from coordinate 1,938 downwards.
CCAACGAGTACCTCCTCTATAACGCAGCCCATGAATGCGGCTATCATACCGGCTACGGTATTATCACCTCCGACGAGTGGAACGCCGTTGTCAAGCCCATGATCGAGAAAGCCCCGGAAGATATCCTTCATGGCGCATACGCTGTATTTACCGCCTGGGGCTGGGCTGACTCCGAGATAGTTGAACTGGTCCCCGGTGAAAAAATGGTGGTCCGGGCTTACAACTATTACGAGTCCGACATCGTGACCTACGGCAAATCCAGCAAAATGAGCGCATATATGATCGCCGGGGTGTCCTCGGCATTCATGGAACTGGCTTATGCCGGTGAATACGACCCCAAGGGCAAACCGATCGGTACCTTTGAATGCCGCCAGGTAGCGGGTATCGAATGCGGTGATTCGGTCGGGGAGTTCGTCGTCACCAGGGCCGGTTAGCCGGAACAAAAAATGAATAATCGAGCCGGGGCAAGGGGCCGACCCTGCTCCGGCTTGATATTTGACCATGCAGCAGCGGATCTATCTCAACAACGGGGCCACCAGCTATCCCAAGCCGGAAAGTGTGCTGAGGGGGGTTTCCGAATTCCTGTCCGAGGTGCCGTTTCATCACGGCAGGGCCGGGTTCACGAACGGGACGGATGAGGTGGTCAGCCGTTGCCGGTTGAAACTGGCCGGTACGTTCAATGTCCCGGACCCTCGCAGCATCGTTTTTTCGTCCGGGGCCACGGAATCCCTGAACACCATTCTGTTCGGGCTGCCGCTCCGGGGAAAACAGGTGATAACCACCGCTGTCGAACACAATTCCGTTCTCCGCCCCCTGAAAACCATGGAACGGGACGGGCGGATAACTCTATCGATAGTCCCCTGCGATGCCTGCGGGCGAGTCGCCATCGAGAGTATTGAAAAAATGATCAGGGGCAACACCGCGGCTATCGTGGTCAACCACTGCTCCAACGTAACCGGTATCGCCAATGACATCTCCGCGATGGGGGCGCTCGCCCGGAAACACGATGTTCTCTTTATCGTGGACGCTTCCCAGAGCGCCGGCGTTTATCCCGTCGATGTCCAGGGAATGAATATCGATGCTCTCGCTTTCGCCGGTCATAAATCGTTGTTCGGTATACAGGGCATCGGGGGCGCGTACATCCCGCAAAAGTTGCGCGTAACGCCGTTGAAGGTGGGCGGTACCGGCATCCGGAGCGATTACCCGTACCAGCCGGAAGAACTCCCCCTGCTGTATGAAGCCGGTACCCTGAACATGCCGGGTATCGTGGCGCTGGATAAGGGCCTGGACTATATCCGGGAACAGGGGGCCGAGACGCTCCGGAAAAGAAAGGAAGAACTGGTTGACATGATGGAGGGGGCGATATCCGGCGTGAAAGAAGTGCGGGTATATCCGCCCCGCGAGAGCGATCTACGCCCGACGCTGTTCTCCTTCACCATCGATGGCATCGAGCCGGAAGACATCGCTTATATTCTGGAGCAGAATTACGGCATCATCGTGCGTTCCGGCCTGCATTGCGCCCCTCTTATCCACCGGTATATCGGCACGTCACCGGACGGGTCCGTGCGGGTGAGCCCGTCCCACTTCACTACCGATGAGGAGGCCGGAAGGTTTATCGAGGCTGTGGCCGGAATAGCACGGATGGCGGTGTAAGTATGAACGTTGTAGAGAGAACGCACGTCGAGGACTGTTTCAACGGCTCGGCTATCTGGGAACTTCTGTTGTCTGGGCCGGTATCAAGAGCGGACATCTTCTCGCTCGGAGACGGGGGCGATATCCAGTACTTCTCCCATTTCGCCCGGCCGTTCTTCAAAGTGCGGATTCGTGACCTGTTCGATGTAAAAGGGATCGAGGGGAACAACACCCTCCGCGTGCATCTAAAAGCCCCGGGCGAGTACTAGATCGGAAGAGCACACGTCTGAACTCCAGTCACCGCTC
>CAZQQL010000046.1:0-24104 GCA_964595455.1 uncultured Dehalococcoidaceae bacterium | reverse complement strand
GTCCACCAGTTTCTGCAATACCCGCAGCAGTGCCGCCACGTCCTCGAAGGAAAGCCCGGTGGTCGGCTCGTCCAGGATATAGAGCGTCTTGCCGGTGGAACGGCGTGAGAGTTCCGTCGCCAGTTTGACCCGCTGGGCTTCGCCGCCGGAGAGAGTCGGGGCCGGCTGTCCGAGGTGGATGTACCCGAGTCCCACGTCGTGGAGCGTCTCCAGCTTGCTCTTGATGCGCGGGATGTTCCCGAAGACCTCCAGCGCCTCGGTGACGGTCAGGTCCAGCACTTCCGCGATGTTCTTGCCTTTGAACCTTATTTCCAGGGCTTCCCGGTTGTACCGCTGGCCCTTGCAGACCTCGCAGGGCACCGTGACGTCCGGCAGGAACTGCATTTCTATCTGGATAAAGCCTTCGCCGCGGCAGGACTCGCAGCGCCCGCCCTTGACGTTGAAGGAGAACCGTCCCGGTCCGTAGCCGCGCACCCGGGCCTCCGGCACGGTGGCGAAGAGTTCTCGCATGGGAGTGAACATGCCGGTATAGGTGGCCGGGTTGCTCCGCGGCGTCCGCCCGATGGGCGACTGGTCGATGTTGATGACCTTGTCGATGTAGTCCAGCCCGGTGATCTCGTCGCACTCCCCGGGCCGGTCCTTGGCGCGGTAAAAGACCTGGGCCAACCGGCGGTACAATATCTCGTCGATGAGCGTACTCTTGCCGCTTCCGGAGACGCCGGTGATGCACACGAGCTGCCCGAGAGGGATATGGACGTCGATGTTCTTCAGATTGTTCTGCCGCGCGCCCCGGATGACGATCTCCTTGCCGTTGCCGTTCCGCCGTTGTTCCGGGTACGGTATCTTTTTAGCGCCGCTCAGGTACTGGCCGGTCAGGGACTTGGGGTCCGCCATGAGTTCCTGGAGGGTGCCGGTGGAGACCACATGCCCGCCGTGTTCGCCGGCGCCTGGGCCCATGTCGATGATGTGGTCGGCGGCCCGCATCATCGCCTCGTCGTGCTCGACGACAATCATGGTGTTGCCCAGATCCCGCAGCCGCTGCATCGTGGTGATGAGGCGATAATCGTCAGCGGGATGCAGCCCGACGGTCGGTTCATCGCAGACATACAACACGCCCATCAGGCCGCTGCCGATCTGGGTGGCCAGGCGGATGCGCTGGGACTCGCCGCCGCTCAGCGTCATGGAAGCGCGGCTTACGGACAGGTAGTCGAGTCCCACGTCCACGAGAAAGCCGAGCCGGGTGCGGATTTCCTTCAGTATCTGGTGGGCGATGAGCTTTTCCCGCTCGGTCAAAACGTTCTTTTCGATATCGTTGATCCACTCGAAGGAGTGCATGACAGGCATCGTGGATACCTGCACGATGTTCTTGTCCCCGATAAGCACCGCCAGCGCTTCCGGCTTGAGGCGGTCTCCCTGGCACTCCGTACATGGCTTGTTGACCATGTACCTTTCGTAGCTTTCCCGGGAGCCTTCCGATTGCGTATCGTGATGGGCACGTTCGATGGCCGGGATGATGCCCTCGAAGCCGTGGAAACGGTGGACCATCCGCCCGAAGCGGTTGCGGTAGGTGCGTTCTCCCGAGGCGTCCCCGTAGAGGATCACGTTGACCTGCTCTTCGGTCAGGTCCTTGACCGGCGTGTTCAGGGAGAAGCCGTGGGCGCGCGCCGACGGTTCCAGCCGCCGCAGATACCAGGTGTGGGTGGCCCAGGGCCGGATGGCTCCTTGCAGCACGGAGAGTTCCCGGTTCAGCACCAGGTCGGGATCGACTTCCTGCCGATACCCGATGCCGGTGCAGACGGGGCATGCCCCGTGGGGATTATTGAAGCTGAACGTCCTCGGGGCAATCTCCCCGAGCGAGACGCCGCAGGCGACACAGGCAAGGTGTTCCGAGAACAGGAGGTCTTTGCCCTCCTGGGTCGCGATGATAACGATGCCGTTGGCTTCCTTAAGGGCGGTCTCGACGGAATCCGCCACGCGGCCGGAATCGCTGCCACCGCCGATAACGAGACGGTCAACGACCACCTCGATGGAATGCTTCTTGTACTTGTCCAGGGTGATGGTCTCGGAAAGGTCGCGGATGTCCCCGTCGACGCGGACGCGGGCATACCCCTGCCGCCGCAGGTCTTCAAAGACCGACTGGTACTCCCCTTTCCGGTCCTGGACGATCGGCGCCAGCACCATGATGCGGGAGTTCTCCGGCAGGTTCTGCACGGCGTCCACGATCTGCTGTACCGTCTGGACGGTAATTTCCTTCCCGCACTTGGGGCAGTGAGGGTGCCCGACGCGGGCGAACAGGAGCCTGAGGTAATCCCAGATCTCGGTGACGGTGCCGACGGTTGAGCGCGGGTTCTTGCTCGGGCCTTTCTGGTCGATGGAAACAGCCGGGCTGAGGCCTTCAATGTAGTCTACATCGGGCTTTTCCATCCGCCCGAGGAACTGGCGGGCATAGGCGGACAATGATTCCACGTAACGGCGCTGGCCCTCGGCGTAAATGGTATCGAACGCCAGCGTGCTCTTGCCGGAACCGGAGACCCCGGTAATGACGACGAGCTTGTCTCGCGGAATGACGACATCGATATTTTTGAGGTTATGTTCGCGGGCGCCTTTGACAATGATCGAATTAGACGGCATAAATTTTTAAAACTCCTGTTCTAATATTGATTTTATCACTAAACCTCAAATCATTACAACGTGGCCCGGAGCATTACCTACCTTGATTTTTACCTATTTTTTAATTTCAAGTCTCGTTGTTTGGCTTCGGCAAAGCCTGTTGTAAACGCCTTTAACCTTCTGTTATGATGGAGAATCATTCTCTGCGGGAGCCATAAGTGAATACCAATAATAACCATCTTCGCCGCGTGGCCGTAACCGGGCTGGGAGCTATTAGCTCGTTGGGACTGAACGTGCCGTCGATGTGGTCCGCGATGGTCGCCGGGAGGTCCGGCATCGACTACATCACTTCGTTCGATACCACCAGGTACGAGGTCAAGATCGCCGCCGAGGTCCGGGGCTTCGACATGACCGCCTACGTCACCCGCAAACAGACGCAGCGGATGGACCGTTTCTCCCGGTTCGCCGTGGCTGCCAGCCTCCAGGCGGTGGAGAACGCCCGGCTGACCATCGACGACGGCAACCGCGAAGGGACCGGTGTCATTATCGGCAACAGCGTCTGCGGTTTGCTTTCCGTTTGTGAAGAAATGAAGGTCCTAACTGAACAGGGGCCTTCCCGCGTCAATCCTATTCTGGCGCCAACAATGATTGGAGACGCCGCCGCTGTACAGGTATCGATGCTGCTCGGGGCCAAAGGCCCAAGTTACGCCACTTCGTCGGCCTGTTCTTCCGCCAGCGACGCCATCGGGCACGGGTTCGACCTCATCCAGCGCGGCATGGCGAAGATAATCATCGCCGGCGGGACCGAAGCCCCGCTGCTGCCCATCGTCGTAGCGGCGTTCAACCAGATACGGGCGCTGTCACGGCGGAACGATACCCCGAAGGAAGCCTGCCGGCCGTTCGACGCCGGGCGGGACGGCCTGGTCCTCGGCGAAGGCGCTGGCATCCTGGTCATGGAGGACATGGAAAGCGCCCTGGAACGCGGGGCTCCGATATTGGCTGAAGTGGTGGGCTACGGCTGCACCAGCGACGCGTTCCATCTGACCGCGCCGAGCCCGGACGGCGTCAGCGCGGCCAGGGCGCTCAACATGGCGCTTGACCGGGCAGGCATCGCTGCGTCCGACGTGGACTATATCAATGCGCATGGTACCGCCACCCTCCTCAATGACCGCACCGAGACCAACGTCATCAAGAGCGTCTTCGGGGAGGCTGCCTACCGGATACCGGTCTCCGCGAGTAAATCGCAACTCGGGCACCTCATCGGGGCCGCCGGAGGCATCGAAGCGGTCGTCACCATCCTGGCACTGCAGCACGGCATCCTGCCGCCGACCATCAATCTCACCGATCCCGACCCGGAGTGCGACCTCGACTACGTCCCCAACCACGCTCGGAAAACCGATATCAGTGTGGCTGTTTCCAACTCGTTCGGGTTCGGGGGTCATAATTCCGTGCTGGTTTTCAGGAAGCCGTAAGAGAATCCAACCGGGAAAAAAACCCCTCCGTTGTGTCATACCCGACCTGATCGGGAATCCATCGTTGCAGGGCGCGTAATTCTTTGGTTCGCAGAGAAACATATGAATCGGCATAAAGGAGCGCCTCTCTTTTCTAAAGAGAGGTAGGGAGAGATTTACTTGCATCAAGGAAGCGAAGGTTCTATTTTCAAGAATAAATCCCCCTATTTCCCTCCTAAAGGAGGGACAATCCAGCGAGCAAGGCATGAACACGCGACTATATCAGTTCTATCGCCTCTCTTTCGGAAAAAGCGCGGCGGGGAGAGATTTACCACGTATAATGCTCCATAAACCCTACGCCGTTTCCTCCGTTCCCCCGTTTCATGCTACACTTAACCTATGGAACACCGGGGCTACGATACCGAAACGCCCGCCTTCGACGAACTGCGGCTGCGGCAATTGACCGTCGATGAGGCGCTGCCACTCCTCGACCGCTTCCTCCACGACCGTTTTCGCGCCGGTCTCCGGCAGGTCCGCATCATCCACGGTAAGGGTACCGGCGTTATCCGGGATACCGTGCAGCGTGAGTTAAAACGCCATCCGCTGGTCAAGTCCTTCCGTCCGGGCGATTCCCGGGAAGGCGGCCACGGCGTGACAATCGCCTACTTCACGGACCGGTAACGACCTCACCCTTGTACGTACGGATCAAAGTACCTTTCGCAATTCAAGTGAATCATTCCTCTCCCTCGACGGGAGAGGTCAGGTGAGGGTGACGTATCCCTGGTATTTTTGCGCTTGGGAATCGCCTGCTGTGATGGCCCCCCTCATCCTAACCTTCTCCCGCGACCTCACCCTGACCCTCTCCGCGGTGCAGAGAGGGAATAAAGAGGTCAAGATTCGTGGGGAGAAGGGACAAGAAAGGGGAAGACTTACCAAACCTCCGATTGAACGTACCCCGGCTTTCCGGTATAATATAACCGTCTCACGGTGAGTGTGGCCTAGCGGTTAGGGCGTCAGGTTGTGGCCCTGAAGGTCGTGGGTTCGAATCCCATCACTCACCCCATTTTTTTGTCCGCACCGCGCCGGTGGTTGGCCGTCGTCCAGATTCGCGCGCGCCGGATGAAATCGTCCACTTCCTCGTCCGTGCGGAAATCGTCCCTGCCGCAGTCGTCGTAGTGCACCATTGTCTCACGGTCCCGGAGCAGCTTGCGGGAATCGAGCCGGTAGGCAGGATACCCGAGCGCCATCATGTCGTAGACCTCGTAATGGTCCGGGATGCCGATGAGCTGCTTCGTCATGGCCTGCGGGTAGGCCGTCGCCACCGATGAAATCCACTCCGCCGCCAGTCCGAGCGATTCCGCCGCCAGCGCCATGTAGAGGTAGGCGTTGGCCATGGTTGACGCCTGGATGGTCTGCGTCCGTTCCCGGTCGTACTGCATGGCCGTGGGCAAGCCGGCGATGGCGCGGGTATCGTGGAGGAGGAGGATGAAGACCGGCGCGATCTTGTAGTCGAGGTCAGGGTCCTCGTTGGGGTGATGCGGCACGCGCTGCCATTCCGGGCGGGTGTTTTCCGTCTTCATGATGTAGCGGTGGAAGTCATGGACGTAGCCGCAGACGGCGTCCCGCAGTTCCTTCTTGCGTATGACGACGAAGTCCCACGGCTGCATGTTGAACCCGGACGGTGCCCAGCGCCCGGCTTCGAGCACCTTCTCCACGACGTCGTCCGGCAGCGGGTCCGGCCTAAAACGGCGTATCGTGCGGCGGTCCTTGAGAAAATCGAGCAGCGTTTCGTAGTCCATGACGTTCCCTCCCGGTTGAAAAGTCCGTTACAGTATAGTGCGGGAGAGAGCGGAAGTCCAAGCGGCTGGTCTTACGGATGCGAACCGGTTATAATTGGGTACATTGTCAAGAAAACAGCAGTAAAGGAGACGCCATGCCGAAAAGCCTTATCGTCTACGCATCCTACTCCGGCAACACCGAGAAGGTGGCCCTGAGGTTCAAAGAGGTCTTCGAGCGGAAGGGCTGGGAATGCGACGCCTTCAAGATCACCAAGAGCACCGATTTTGAGCACCCGCCGTTCGACTACAACGACTACGATTTCGTCTGCATCGGCTCGCTCGTGGCGGACTCCCAGCCGGTCCCGGAGATCATGGACGTCATGAAGAAGAACCCGCTTTCCGGGCATTACCGGCCCGCCGCCGGCAAGAAGGGGGAAGGCTACCACAAGATAGTCGCCGGGCCAAAGAAGGGCATCGTCTTCGCCACGTACGGCGGGGCGCACATGGGCCCGAAGGAGCCGGTCCCCGCCCTCATGAGCATGGCGCTGGAACTCGAGCACCTCAAGTTCATCTGCGTGGGGCAGTTCGCCTGTCCGGGCAAGATGTTCGATACCCCCATGCCGCAGTACTTCTACAAGGACCTGCACACCAGGCCGAACGAGAGGGACCTCAAGAAGGCGGAGATCTTCATGGAAGAAACCCTCGAGGATTACGTAGACTGAACCCCGCCCGCGATTGACGGGTGAGAGTGAATAGCGGATAATTTAGGTACGTGCGCCTGTAGCTCAGTGGATAGAGCACCGGTCTTCGGAACCGGGTGTCGTGGGTTCGAATCCCCCCAGGCGCGGTTTTTCACCCTCGTCAAAGTGGCAATCAACCGCGTCCCGGGCCATTTCCTTCAGTTCATCCCACGTATCAGCCTCGGTAAAGATGCTGTGCCCCCGCGCCCGCGCGGTATAACCGCCCTCCGGCGCTTCTTCAACCAGGAATATTATCTCTTTTTCCATATATGAGCCCTTCAGAATATCTACCCTTATAGTATTGATTCAAATCAGGTATGTCCAGAGGTTGGGTTCGAATCCCCCCAGGATACGCAAGTTGATGGAACTCCGCGAGGCCGTACAGAAAGAACGGGTATGCGGCCGCCAGGGCGACATGGAAGCTCTGATGGCCGCCGTACGCGCAATTTGACGACGCACCGGGGAAATACGACGGCTGCCTGCTGGAAGCCTGCGGTAACCCGGAATCGCTTCTGTTTTCATCCTTTTTACACTGTTTTCCAACCGTTTATTGCCGGTGGCTCCGGTAGTATGGTAGTGTAAAACGACCGTCCGCGAGTCCGGACCGGGAGGCGCGATGAAAGTCAGAAAAGCAGTCATTACGGCGGCCGGCTGGGGCACCAGGTTCCTGCCGCTGACCAAGTCCCAGCCCAAGGAGATGCTCCCCCTGCTGCGGAAGCCGCTCATCCAGTACAGCGTGGAAGAAGCAGCCGCCTGCGGGGCGGAACTCGTCGTCATCGTGACGTCCCAGTACAAGCGCAGCATTTCAGACCACTTCGACCGCCACCATGAACTCGAACACCTGCTGGAAAAGAAAGGCGATACGGCGATGCTGGCCGAAGTGCGCCGGCTGTCATCGCTGGCGGACATCTGCTACGTGCACCAGAAAGAGCAGCTCGGTCTCGGGCACGCGGTCAATACCGCGCGGGACGCTATCGGCAACGAGCCGTTCATTCTCTTCCTCCCGGATGACGTGTTCCAGTACGGCACGCAGGTCCTGCATAACATGATACAGGTTTATGAAGAAAAAAACGGCTCGGTCATCGCCGTCAGCAAGGTCGGCGATGACGAGGTCAGCCGGTACGGGATCATCGACCCCGCTACGCAGGAAGGCCGCATCTCCAGGATAAAGGGGCTGGTGGAAAAGCCGTCCCTCGCCGAAGCGCCCTCGCACCTGGCCATCATGGGGCGATACGTGCTGTCACCAGAGATATTCGCCGCATTGGAAGAAACACCGCCCGGCCGCGGCGGTGAGATACAGTTGACGGACGCCCTGCAGATACTGTCCAAAAAGCAGGCCATGTATGCGTATGAATTCGAAGGCAAGCGGTACGATACCGGGACGTTCCCCGGCTGGCTGCAGACGACGGTGGAGATGGCGCTGCAGGACCAGGAGGTCGGGCCGGCCTTCGCGGAATACCTCGCTTCCTTACTGAGGTCCTATAAAAAGTAAAAGACCCAAAATCAATCCGGGTCTTTTGTTCCTTTTCCGTAACAGAGGTTACTGAACAAACAAAGGGGTGCTGCCCGTGCCGGGCAGCACCCCTTTTGTTTCTATCCTGTATCGGTTCTATCTGCAGAAGAATCCGGGACAAGGGGTGTAAACAACGTTGCAATCATCACAACAATTGCCGCTCCCTTGAACGCAACTGAGTGCTTCAGACTCGAGTACTTCAGAGCGGATTTCCGGCTTTACGTAAGTTTCTTTCATTCTACCCTCCTGCCTCCATCATGATGACGGTCCGGCGGATCTTTGCCAGCCGACAGGCGCTGGGACTATTTCCTGTTATTCTACCACACTCTAATAAGGAAATTCCAGTACATCGCTGACAATATTTTTTCAATTCACAACCAGTACAGTCTACCTGGTCTTCTGCCTTCATACTCCTCAGGCTGCGTAATTCTGCTACCGGATTTTTTATCCAGAACCCGCCAAAATCCTGCTCTAGGATGTTTCCCAGGCGGATCGGGGCCAGCATACAGGGCGTTACATCTCCGGAAGGAGAAAGACAGCAGACGGATTTCCCTGCCCGGCATGATCCGTCATCGTCCCGGCAATCAGCTATGTCCGGAAGCCAGCCGCAGGCGTGCAACTCCGCTGCTTCCGGTACATGGTCCAGCGGATAATCGCTCCCGCTGCGGGCCGGGACCATACTGATGCTCATGACCGCATGAGCCCCCATCCCGGTCACCAGCGCCCGGATCTCCTTTACTTCATGGACGTTTTCCTTCATGATGGTCGTCTGGACATCCGGGACCAGGCCTCTTTCGACAAAAAGCTCGATGCCCCGCAGCGTCTTGTTGAATGAACCCGGTACGCCGGTAATAGCATCGTGCGTCTCAGATGTCGCTCCATATAAGCTGGTGTTAAGCAGGTATGGCTGCAAACGGGCTATCCCGTTCGCCAGTTCCGGCGTGACGAGCGTGAAATTGCTCATGAGACCGATGAAGAATCCCTGTTTTCTGGCGTATCCGGCGATATCCAGGAAGTCGTCCCGTACCAGGGCTTCACCTCCGGTAAAGAGCAGGAACATGGTCCCGGCGGCCTTGAGCCGGTCTATCGCTGTGTGCCATTCCGCGCAGGTAAGCTCGTTCCGTTCTAGGACATCGAGGTAGCAATGCACGCATTGCAGGTTGCACCGGTGGGTCAACTCAATGGCCGCATGAATGGGAACATTCAGTACGGTGCTGCGCTCGATAACCTCACGCATCAAGTGCTGTTTGTCCTGCAGGATAGCTCCGAGCACGCTAGGCCCCCGTCATTCCCTTGATAAGTCCCAGGTTCAGCAACTGGCCGATAACTTCGTTGACGTCCATCTTGGCCTGGTCGGAGGGAACATCGAACAGCTGGCAGAGCCGGTCTGCAATTTCCGGAGCGCCGTGGGCGCCGTCGCAGAGTTCCCAGATGCGGGCGGCCGTCTTGTTGAGAATATGCGTGGCCATGCCGTCGCTCGTGATGATAACGATCTCGTCACCGATGCGGCGCCAGATGAGTTCTTCCTGCTGTGTAGTATACGTCGTCATAATGCCATCTCCTTTTCAAGGACAATACTATCGATTGTGGTGATAATCTCGTTCCAGCCCTGTTGGTCCGCGGCACATTCGATTTCATACATGGGAAGCCGCTCAGCGACGTCCGCGCTGAAGTCTGCCATTACCGTGTAAATCTCCCGTTTACTGGTCTGGCCGATGTAAGCCGGATTGGTTATCTGCCGGATGAGTTTGATACAGGCTTCCGCAGCTTCGAGTTTACGAATGAAGCTGCGCTCTCCCGGCTTGAGGAAAAATATCGCACCTGCTGGTAGAACGCCGGAACGTTTCAGAGGGGCGCTGTTGGCTATCGGTACGTTTTCCAGCGTGATCCCGTTCCCGTTATCGTAACGGGAAAGGAGCACCGTTTCATCATTGATAATGTCCGCGCCTTCAACCTGGAGGAAACCGGACAGGGCGATTTGAGTCAGCGGTCCGGTGAAGATGATGGCACGGCCATGGCGCATAATGGAGCACCCTTCGATCATCATCGCGGGGAACGGCCTGTCACCGAACTTCGCTCTGCAGGCTGAATAATAGACGAGTTTCAGCAACTTGTTCAGATAGTTCGATTGCCCCGTCAGCTCGGCAAGTTTTCTCTCCACCACTATGGAGATTATCCCGCGGGAAAGATTGTAATTGCCGAACGCTACTCCGCTGCTCGTCCAGAACCGGTTGTCCTGATGGGTGTAGGTGGTGGTTTTCATCATCTGATCCAGCGCCGCCGGATCGAACTGCTTCACGGTCTCCAAACGCACCGTGACATCGGCAGGTTCCCCGGTAAGGAAGTCGTGATAGTTTTCTTTGAAATCACGGCAGTCTTCCAACCTCAAGAATGAAAAACCACACACTACAGGACCGATTTGAAGCCTGGCTTCGTTATCCGGTACGGCTCCATCAACCTGTATTGATGTTGTTTGATGCTTGTCCGTCATGAAAACCCTGGATGAACCTTTCTATGGTTTAACTATATGGTCCGAGGCAAAATGCGCAAGTTAAGGGTCAGATAGAAATCGGTTAGACTTTTCACCAGGCGAACCAACTCTCCCTGTACAAACCTACCAAATATTTACTAAATGTTTATATCCTTCGCTTTGAAATTTACCCGCCGGTTATCACCTTCACGGTATGCTGGCATTAAGACGCAAAAATCGAGGAGGCCTGTAGATGCAGAACGATTCCGGCATTAAACCGATGCTCACCGTTAAAGATGTCGCCAGATTATTGAATATCCACATTAATACTGTACGCCGCTGGAGCAACCAGGGAATTCTCAAAGCTTATCGCATCACCCAGCGCGGCGATCGCCGTTACCGCCAGGAAGATATCGCGCGATTCCTCGCGGAATATAATGACTTCAATTCAAGCAAATCCAGTGTCCGGGAGTATTCCGGAAAATAAGCCATTCTTCAAGACCTCTTTACCTGTACGAATACGATGTGCGAACCAGCCGGGACCGGTCGATCCTCTTCCCGGCTGTTTTTCCTGTAACCATTACGGCACAGCCCAAGGTACTTCCATATCACCTTTCCTTACTTATCCTCCCATTTTCAGGTTTCCTTACTCCTTGAAAAGCGGCCCGGACGGTAACAATCCGGCGTGGTCAGGCAGGGAAAGAAAGATAGAAGCCGCTACAGCAGCAGGGACAAACAGAAGTGAACTGACCATGGGGGAAAAAGAACACTGTTCCAGAGTCAACTGTGGGGAGGGTTTGCGTCTAGATACGTTCCGAGAGATGGGTATAAGGGCCTTCCCGCAGTCCGGTAAGGCATTTAACTTCCTCGATGCTGCAGATGACCTGGGCGGGATTTCCGTAAGCCACTACACGCGGTGGTATGTCTCTGGTGACCACGCTCCCGGCCCCGATAACACTGTGCTCCCCGATGATCACCTTGGGGAGGATAGTGCAATTGATCCCTATCTGGGCGCCTTTGTTGATGCAGGGGCCCCTCATGCATTTGACTGAGTCCGGGCAACCGGGATGGATATCGTTCGCCAGTGTGGTACCGGCGGCGAGGAAAACCTCGTCCTGGATAACGGTATACTGCCCCACGTATACCATGGTGTGTATCTTGACATTGGAACCGATCCTGCACCCGTAATCGATGACTGATTGGCTCCATATCCTCAGCCCGTTGCCGATCTGGTTATCTTCACGTATCGTGACGTAGTGCCCGGTTTCCAGGTTGCTGCCGATACGGCTCCCGGAATAAATGACCGTCCCTTTCCTGATACGGGCGCCCGGCCCGATGTTCAGTTTGTTGAAGTGTACTCTGCCGGAAGGATACCCGAGAATGACATCGGTATCGATATCGGAGTTATACCCGAGCCGTACATCGCCCCGGATATCATGACCGTCTACAACTTTCCAGGTCTCTTTTACCATGATGGTTGCGCTAAGATTAATTTCTCCGTAGTTCGACCGGCACCGGCATCGACGATTCCTCCGGCCGTTCTTTATCGTGAGGTATCCCGACGCCGCCGTAGATAAATCCGGCTTTCCGCAACTCATCCGGGCGGAAGAAATTCCTTCCGTCCACGAGAACGTTACGCTTCATCCTGCCGGCCAGGCTGGTGAAATCGATGTCCTTGAATTGTTCCCATTCAGTGACCAGCATCAGGGCGTCACAACCACTGGCCAGGTCATACACGTCCCGGCACAACGTTACTCCGGGGAAAAGCTGCGGGGCCGCGCGCATCACGAGCGGGTCGTACGCCCGGATAGAGCAGCCATGCCGTTTCAATAGCGATATGATGTTCAAAGAAGGAGCATCTCGCATGTCATCCGAGCCGGGCTCGTGGGCCAGGCCGAGGATGCCAACCGTCTTTTTATCAAGCGAACCAAGGATTCCCGCAAGCTTGTTCACAAGGAGTTTCGGTTGCCTCTGGTTGACCTTGTTGACGGCGCTGAGAATTGGCGACAGGAGGCCGGATTTCACCGCGGTATGGAGGAGGCCCTTGAGGTCCTTGGAAATGTCGTGCCCGCCGCAGCCCAGGCCGGCATCCAGGTAAGCGACGCCGTAGCGAGGGTCCTCACTGATGATCTCGGAGACTTTAAGCATGTCCGCGCCGTGTTTCTCACAGATGAGGCCGAGCTCATTCATCAACCCTACCCTGGCAGCGACGAATACATTGGAAGCATACTTGGACATCTCGGCGGTCATGCTGTCACACATGACGATCTGGCAGTTGAGTGGCCGGTATAGTTCCGCGACCGAGTAAAGACCGTCTCCGGGGGCCCCGCCAACCACCACTTTGTAAGGGTTGAGGAAATCGAAGACCGCAGTACCTTTTCTCATGAAGTCCGGGTTGGAAACCACCGGTAACTCCAACCCACGGGAATTTTTCTCAAGAATATCATTGACGATTGCGGCGGTACCCAGGGGCACGGTGCTCTTGATAACAACGGTCATCGAACGGCCGGCATGCGCGGCAATGCTGCGCGCGGCCTGGCGCACCCATTTTATACTGGGTTTACCGTTGCGAGCGGACGGTGTCCCGACTGCGATGAAAGCGAAGTCTACATCCCGGAGAGCTTCCTCGTACTTACCGGCCGCCTGCAGTCTCCCTGCCGCCTTGTTCCTCACCCAGATATCATGGAGATCCGGTTCATAGAGAGGGAGCATATTACGTTTCAGGGCGCGGACCTTGCTGAGGTCGATGTCCAGCACGGTAACCTGATGACCGAGTTCGGCGAACGCAGAGGCGGTAACCAGTCCCACGCAGCCGGCCCCGATAACGCAAATTCTACTCATGAGCCGTTCCCTTCCGGAATATGTTCTCGTCCATTCTCCTCCCCGCTGGTAAGGGCACAGGTTAACCCAAAGTAGATAATCGGTATTATTGGAAAAACGAATTTGTCAGCGATATTTTGAATCGTTTTCAGAATATACTTGGGGCAGTTAAACCCCCGTGTAAACATTGTTAGAAAAGGGTTAGAATGGATATTTACGAATAGTTGTAATGAGGTTGGCAGTGTCTTTATAAGAGATGGGAGGTCCGGGTACAAATGGTAAGAAAAGGGTAAAAATCAGGTAAATAATACGTAAACAATTGGTATAAACCCTTGATTTTACTTACGTAATCCCATAGAATTAATGCCGGGTCGATTGGTACTTACAGCCCATATGCATCACCGGGAAACAGGGACGAAAAGGTAACAAAGGTTACGTCCGCTTCGTTGACATCACCCCTGCCTCATAATAACCTTGAAATAATAACCCGGTTAGAATGCTTTAAATCGTACCCATAGGAACCATGACATAAAGAAAGACATCGTTCGGCAAGACCGCTTGGGGAACAACTTCCCTCACATTTCCGGGGCGAGGGTGTAGGGAGATAGAAATGAAAGAAAAAATACTCGTTGTCGAAGATGACCCTGAATTCCGCAGCCTGACCCAGACGTGGCTCCAGAACGCCGGCTATGAAGTGATAACCGCCGAACACGGCCAGGAAGGCCTGAGGCGTGTCTTCAGCAGCCGTCCCAACCTGGTATTACTGGACGTAAATATGCCCAAGCTTGACGGATGGGAAGTCTGCAAGCGCATCCGTGAAATGAGCGAGATTCCCATCATGATGATGACGGTCAACAACCAGGTCGACGACCGTCTCCGGGGATTCAACAACGGCGCGGATGATTACATCGCCAAACCCGTGGATTTCCAGGAACTGCTGGCCCGCGTCAAGTCAATCCTTCGCCGTACCAACTCCGGCAAACCGGAAAGCGACGAACCGGTCACGTTCGATAACGGCGAAATCGAAATCGACTGGAGGAGCCGCCAGGTCTGGGTAAGGAAAGAACGCGTCAAGCTTTCCAATACTGAGTTCAAAATACTGGCCACCCTCATCAAAAACCGGGGCTGGATCGTGACCCACGAACAGCTCCTTGAAAAAGCCTGGGGACCGAATTACATCGGGGACAAGTCCTTCGTCAAGCTGTATATCAGGTATCTCAGGAAGAAGATCGAAAAGGACCCGCAAAACCCGAAGTATATCCTTACTGAACGGGGCGTCGGCTACTACTTCGCCCTGCAGGATGAAAACTCACCCAGCTTCGGCAGTTAAGCTATTCTTATGCGACAGATATACGAACCTAAACCTAATGACGTCCAGGAAACGCAGGTTATCAGTAACCTGGACCAGATACTGATCAGGACGGAGCTTTCCGGCCAACCGGAACAGGTGCCCGTGATTTATGAAGACAAACATGGCCTGCCGGTGCTGCATGTCTCGCAAAAAGACAAGCCCGAGCAGCAGCAGCCCGGGAATGAAGAACTCTCCATTCTCTGGCACGAGCTCCTGACGCCGCTGACCGTCATCAAGGGGTACACGGCAACCCTGCTCAATTTCCCTGATTCCGTGACGCCGGAAGAACGCCAAAAATACATCCAGGGGATAGATTCCGCCAGCGACCGGGTCATCCGGCTGCTGGACGACCTCAGGGACATCTCCCACCTCGATAAAGCCCAGCCGATGAAGAAGGAGCTTTTCTGCATCACGGACCTTGTGCAGGCGGTGATCACGGACATGCAGTTCCAGGCCAGGGACAACCGGATAAAGCTCCTGCCCTTCGGGCGCCTGCCGCTCGTGCAGGGTGAACCGGAGCGTATCCGGCAGGTGCTCCAGAACCTGATCGGGAATGCTATCAAGTATTCACGCCATAATGAAGCAATCGAGATCGAGGTCACGATGGTCCGCTCCGAGCGGGAAGTACGCAGCCAGTTCGGAGATGCGCCGCCGATGAAAGCGCCGTGCGTTGTTGTCAGCGTTTCAGATGACAGCGTCGGCATCCCGGAGAATGACCTGGAGAATATCTTCCACCGTTTCTACCGCGTCAAGAACAAACTTACCAAATCGGTCCCCGGGGCCGGCCTCGGGCTTTATATCTGCAAGCGAATTATGGAAAATCACGGCGGGGCCATCTGGGCGAGGAACAAGTACCACCAGAAGGGGAGCATCTTCCGGTTCTCGCTGCCCCTGAGCCGTTAACTCCGGCGCTTCCGTTTTCTCTGGAAACGTTACAGAATCAGCCTCCCGGTCAACCGGGAGGCTGAAGTGTTTCCGGGGGGCTAAGGGCGGCTGAAAACGGCCCTTACCCTGGGGTTGAGAGCTCCACCGACGGCTTCGATAGCGTCATACCGGACACGCGCCAGGGTTTCCTGCCGCGCTTCGAAATCGGCCTTCGTATACAGCCGTTCCGGATGCACGAGGATAGTATCCACCGCCCGGATGGCGGCGGGTACCTTGAACCCGACCGGGGAATCCACCCAGTCTTCCAGGCCGCCTCGAAGAAGCGAATCGAGAATGCCCATGGTGCTGGCTACGTTGATGTCCCGGAAGTGCTCGCCCTCCCCTATCGAACCGGTGTTCATGAGGTAGTAATTGATATCCGGCAGTTCGGCCAGCATCTCATAGAAACGGTTGGCGTGGGCCGCGTGGTCTCCGGCGATGAACGGATCATAAAAGAACTCGGTCCGGATCTTACCGGCCTGGGTGGGGTCCCCGGCGGAGGATTCCATGGCCTGGCCGAGCACCATCAACGCCGCCGCCTGTTCCAGGTCCAGCTTGCAGATGGCCGGGATGGTCGGTCCCCGGGTGATGATGACGATGTTATCGATATGAGGCACGTCGATATGCTGGGAAGCGTGCATGAAATCAGCCCGGCGCACCACGGCGCGGCCGTTGGACGTGCGCTCGTAGTTCTCGAAGTCGAAGTCCCCTTCATCCGTAACAAAAACATTCTCCAGCACGGTTTCCGGCTTGAGCAGGCCGTAGAAGATCTCCGCCTGTTCACCGGCGTTGACGCCTTCCGTCTTCACGAAGATGCCGCCGGCCTCGAACCCGTGGAACGAGCCGTCCGGCATGAGTACGCCGCCGTCATCCTGGATGAGCCAGGAACGTTCCATCCCCTTGCGGGCCAGGATTTTTCCGGTCATCGTGGTCTTGCCATTGGCGCTCAGGGCGATGAGCAGTGTCCTTACCGGTCGGTAAGCGCCGTGCGCCGTCTGGAGGAAGTCCTCCCGGCAGCCGGCATGAAGGAACAGCCCGCCCCGGCTTGTCTTGGCCGCCCAGTCCTCACAGGCGAATACGCCTTTCTTGTATTCTCCGATGTAGTTGCTGTTGCGGACGATCTTGACCGCCCGGCCGTCATCCAGCAGCGCCAGACGGATGGTGACGTCTTTCTGCGGCAGCGGCCTGGTCTTGTTGCTTTCCCATTGCTCATCGCCGAAGAATACCAGGGTATAGTCCGGCTTCTCCACCGGCTTCATGACCGGCGCAAACAGGGACTTGCCGCCGTAGGCCACGTGGGCGAACTTTTCCGGTACGATAAGCCTGACGGTGACCTCGCTGTCCGCCGGGTCCCCGACGATGCGGTCCATCATGATCAGTCTTTCCCCGGCGAGGGACTCTTCACAATGGCGGAGCAGTTGCAGTTCCTGGTCACCAAACTCGTCATCCACCGAGTTCCTGGTAAACATCTGGGAACGGGACGTGGGCTCGCTCTCGGCAACGAAATTATTGTAAATAGTCTTGACGACGCCGTCCTGCTTCATGACCAGCGACCGCAGCACCGTATCGTTGGGATTATCCAGCAGGCGGTTTTCCTGTTTCGCCTTGGCGACGATGCGTTCCGCCGTTTTTACAAATTCTTCAAGGTTGAAATCGATACTCATTAAACCTCCTGTCAACTCAACTCTGTCCTTCGTTATGTAAACATTATAACACTTCCGGGAAAAGCCTTTTTTTACCTTGCCGTCTTGGCTATAATAGTACAGGACAAAGGGATAAAGGAGTGGTTATGGTCAGAGACTGGATTGTCAGACTGGTTGAAGCGACCGCAATAACCATCACCGTCGCCGCGGTATTGCAGGAACTCGAGAAACCCCGGGAAGAACGCTCCTGGCACGGCAGACTGGGTTTTGTGCCGTATGATTTTCGTCTCCCTACTCTCCAGAGGTTGAAGAGACGCTTCTGGAATACGGAAGAACGGAGTATCTTCACCCCCAACTTCTTTGGCGTAGGCTGGAGCGTCAACTTCTTCGCCCTTATGGAGAAGCTGCGCATCATCAGCGAAGCCTACCTCAGTGAGGATGATTTCCTCATGCCGACGCCGACGCTCAAGAAGATCATGGAAGACCGCCCGGCACTGGAACAGGTCTGACAACGGCGGCCGACCGCCGGGCCGAATGCATTTTTCCATCGGAAAACTTCTGGACCATCCCGTTGCCATACCGCAGGTTGCCGGCTGGCACTGCCGCCAGTGGGCGCGCCTGATGCCGGAATACACCTGCCAAAGCTACCGGCAGTTCCTGGAAACCCACTACCGCCGTGATGGCGTGCCCGTCATGTTCGCGGCGATTGCGGAGGGGCAGGTCATCGGGACCATTGCCCTGGACGATGAAGACATGGCCACCCACCCGGAACTCAGCCCCTGGCTGGCCTCACTCTATGTGGATGGACCTTACCGCAGCCGGGGCGTCGCCACCGCCCTGGTACGGCATGCAGTAAAAGAGGCTGTAAAACTCGGCATCCCGCAGCTTTATCTGTATACGCCGGACCGCGAATCGTTCTTTCTGGCGCTCGGCTGGAAAACGGTTTTAAGGGAAGACTATAACGGCGTGCCGGTGACGATCATGGCGTTGGATATCAACGCTCTCCAAAAACCCCGTCCCGGTACAGCTTCACCAGTCTGACTGGTAGAATCTCGTTACAGAGATCGCGGGCGCTTTTTACGTAAACCTTGATGTAGTTCCCGGTGTGGCCATCCCACACGCCGCCGGACGCCTGCTCGAAGAGCACGTCCATTTCCTGCCCGAGGAACGCTGCATGGAAGCGCCGGGCGCTTTCCCTGCCCAGTTCCATCATGGCCCGGCTGCGCTCTCTCTTCACTTCCTCCGCCACCTGCCCATCCATCGCCACGGCGGCGGTACCGGGGCGCGGCGAGTACGGGAAAACGTGTATCCGCGCAAACCCTATGTCCCGGCAGACAGCCAGGCTTTCCTCAAATTCCTCGTCCGTCTCACCCGGAAAACCGACGATGATGTCCGTCGTGATCGCTGCGTCCTGAACGGTATTACGGATAAGCTCCACCGCCTCCCGGTACCGCGCGATAGTATAACGGCGCCTCATCCGCCGGAGCACAGCATCGCTGCCGCTCTGGAGTGACAGGTGGAAATGGGGACAGAGTCGCGGGTCCTGCCAGAGGCCGGCCAGTTCCCGGGAGATTTCCGGCGGCTGGAGCGAGGATATCCGCAGCCGTTCGATGCCCGTTTCCGCCAGTATGCGTTCCAGCAGCCTTCCCAGACCGGTCTCGCCGTCCCGGTACGTGCCGATTTCCGTGCCGGTCAGGACGCACTCCCGCTTCCCTTCGGTCTCGAGCGCACGGATAGTCCGTATCACATCCTCCGCCGGGACGCAGGCAACACGGTTCCGCACCAGCGGTACGATGCAGTAGGCGCAGAAGTTCCGGCAGCCTTCCTGTACCTTGACGAAGGAGCGTGTTCGTTCTTGGGTGAAAGGCTGCCCTCCCCGTTCTACGGCCGGGCCGAGCAACTTAACGAGGTCGTTTTTAAGGTCGTTACCGAGGACGAGTTCCACGCCGTCCAGGGACTGTAACAGGTCCGGTTCACGTTCCGCGTAGCACCCGACGGCTACGAGCCGGGCATCTGGGTTTCGGCGCCTCGCCTGCCGCAGCAACTGGCGGCTTTTCCGGTCCGCCACATGGGTCACCGTGCAGGTGTTGAGGACGTAGATGTCCGCTGGACTGTCCGCCGGAACGACGGTATAGCCCGCCGCGGACAGTTGGCGGGCCAGTTCTTCGATTTCCGCCTGGTTCAGCTTGCAGCCGAGGAAGTCCAGTGCAACAGTCGGTCGTTGATGTTCCATGATTATGTAAACATTATAGCAAGGCAGGGGACAGAGATTGCAAGCTTGGGGCAAGCCCATCCCCGCAAAAGCCGGGATCCATCCTTTTCTCGACCTCACCTTCCATGTCCCATCTTGGTGATGCAAAGAGGGACTTTCCCTCAAAATGAAGACATCGGTAACAGTCGAGAATCGTCCGCCGCCAAGATGCCCACGCTAACCCGAAGCATGCGAAGAATAAGTCTGCTGAGCCAGTAACCCCGTCAAGTGTTTTTGACCATTGAATTGCGTTCTTGCTTTTATCTACCGACTTTGACTTCTCCTCTCTTCGCACGGTAAAATAGGTAATCAGCGAACTACAGTTCGTGTTTTCCCATTCCAACAAGGAGGCTCCTGCCATTAACGCTCAGAACAAACGAGTTGTCGTAACCGGGATCGGCGCGCTTACTCCTCTCGGGCTGGACATGAAAACAACCTGGGAAGGCCTCATCGCCGGGAAATGCGGCATCGGCAACATTACCCTTTTCGACGCATCCAAAATGGAAGTTCGTTTCGCCGGTGAAGTCAAGGGTTTCGACCCCACTGCCTATATCAACCGCAAGGACGCCCGCCGCATGGATCGCTTCGCCCAGCTTGCCGTGGCCGCCGGTTTCCAGGCGGTGGAGAACGCCCGCCTTCCCATCAACGAAAATAACCTTAATGATATCGGCGTCATCGTCGGCAGCGGCATCGGCGGCCTGACCACGATGTTCGAACAGGCCAAGATCCTCGTCGAAAAAGGCCCGGACCGCGTCAGCCCGTTCCTGGCCCCCATGATGATCGCAGACATCGCCGCAGCGCAAATTTCCATCGCCCTGGGGGTCAAGGGGCCCAATTTCTGCACAACATCGGCCTGCTCCAGCGGCTCGGACGCCATCGGCACCGCTGTCGGACTCATCCAGCGCGGTGAGACCAACCTCATGCTGGCTGGGGGCGCCGAGGCCATCATTAACCCTCTCGGCGTGACGGCGTTCGCATCCCTGAAAGCCCTGTCCTTCCGCAATGACGACCCGCTGCACTCCTCGCGCCCGTTCGATAAGGAACGTGACGGCTTCATCATCGCTGAAGGCGCCACTATCCTGGTACTGGAAAGCCTGGAGCATGCCCTGGAGCGCGGCGCCACCATCCTGGCCGAGATCATCGGCTATGGCGCCACGTCCGACGCCTTCCACGTCACCCAACCGCTGGAGGACGGTTCCGGCGCCGCCCGCGCCATGCAGATAGCGCTCAAGAAAGCCGGACTGAAGCCGGAAGATATCGATTACATCAACGCCCACGGCACCTCGACCCAGTTGAACGACGCCATGGAGACCAAGGCCATCAAGAAAGTCTTCGGGGACTACGCCTACAAGGTGCCCATCAGTTCCACCAAGTCCATGACCGGGCACATGATCGGCTGCGCCGGGGCCATCGAGCCTTCAATCTGCATCTATACCATGTTGAACAGCATCATTCCGCCAACCATCAACTATGAGTTCCCGGACCCGGACTGCGACCTGGACTACATACCAAACCAGGCCCGCGCGGCCCAGGTCGATATCGCCCTGACCAACTCATTCGGGTTCGGCGGCCATAATTCCGTCCTGATACTGAGAAAATTCGCCGGGGAACAGGCTTGAGCCACTGCCGCTGGAACCTCCTCCCCGCGGTTCCGGACGACCTTGCCGCCGGCATCCCCGGCCTTTCCCCTCTGCTGGTGCAGCTTCTCTACAACCGGGGCATCACCGGGGAGAAGGCCATTGCTTCGTTCCTCAGGAGCGATGCCTCGCTCCTCGGCGACCCGCTGCTGCTGCCCGGCATGGACCGGGCCGTTGCCCGCATCTACCGGGCGCTCCTCGGAGGAGAGAAGATTTGCATCTTCGGTGATTTTGACGCGGATGGCATCACCGCCACCGCCGTCCTGGTCCAGGGACTGGAACACCTCGGGGGGAACTGCGTCCCCTACATACCGCACCGCCAGACGGAAGGACACGGACTTTCCGAGACCGCCATCCGCGACTTCAAGGAACAGGCCGTCAACCTCATCGTCACCGTGGACTGCGGCGTTACGGACATCGCGGAGGTTAAACTCGCCCGGAAACTGGGCATCGACGTCGTCGTCACGGACCACCACGCCCCGCTGCAGACCGTTCCGGATGCTGTAGCGGTGGTCGATCCCAAGCTGGAGGATTCTCAGTACGGTTTTACCGGCCTGGCGGGCGTCGGCGTTGCATTCAAGCTGCTTCAGGCGCTCTACCGGATAACCGGACAGGAAGATTACCTTGATGAGGTCCTGGACCTCGTCGCCATCGGCACCGTGGCGGACATGTCCCCGCCGCTGGGTGAAAACCGTTACCTGATTCGCCGCGGCCTGGAACAGATGAATACCCGGCCGAGACTTGGGCTGAAAGCGCTCATGGACCGGACCAGCCTCACGCCCGGTAAGCTCGATGCCGATTCCATCGGCTGGATCCTGGCCCCGTGCCTCAACGCCGCCGGACGGCTGGCGGACGGCCTGACCGGGTTCAAGCTGCTCGTAACCACTTCTGAATCCGAAGCCCGGGAACTGGCCGGCTGGCTGACCTCCAAGAACGCCGAGCGCCAGCGGTTGACCGCGGAGACACTGGAACTGGCCCGGCAGAACGTACTAGTCCGGGGGCTGGCTCCCCTGTTGATCACTTCAGATAAAGACTATCCTTCGGGCATCGCCGGGCTGGTGGCCAGCCGCCTGTGCGAGGAATTTTACCGCCCATCCATCGTCATCAATGTAGACGGGGAGACAAGTCACGCCAGTTGCCGGAGCATTCCGGAGTTCGATATCATCGACAGCCTCAACCGGTTCAGCCACCTGTTCGATCGGTACGGCGGGCACGCTGCCGCGGCTGGTTTTTCCCTGCCGACAAAGAACCTGGCACAGTTGGAAAAAGAGCTTGCCGCCTTTGTCGAAACCACGCTGGCAGGCGTCG
This sequence comes from uncultured Dehalococcoidaceae bacterium, assembly GCA_964595455.1. Classification (GTDB taxonomy): domain Bacteria; phylum Chloroflexota; class Dehalococcoidia; order Dehalococcoidales; family RBG-16-60-22; genus DAOUEG01. The sequence goes on along the minus strand of CAZQQL010000046.1, from coordinate 1,608 downwards.
AACTGCAGCCGCGCTTCGATATCGACATGGTCGTCACCCTGCCCGAGATGGCCGGTGATACCTACCGCTCCGTCCAACAACTGGCGCCGTTCGGCATCGGCAACCGTGTCCCGGTCTTTCTCAGCCGTGACGTGGAAGTCCTGGAACGCCGGACAATGGGCAACAACGGCGATCACCTGCGGTTCAGGCTGCGGCAGGCGGGCTCGGTCTGGACGGCGGTCGCATTCCGGCTCGGCAAGCATGAAGGTCTCAATGCGCCGCTTCTTGACATAGTTTATAATTTAGAGGTAGATACCTGGAACGGACGCCAGGAACTGCGTCTCAATATACTGGACTTCAGGCCCAGTGAACGTAAGGGAGGCCGCGCATGAACAACCCCAATGGTCCCTATCCCGGCAGGCAGATATTCCTTGGCAGGACGAAGTCCGGAAACCCGGCCTTCGGCTACATCGTGACCGGCCGCAGCCCGGCCAGCCGGGAACGGCGCGCCACGCCCACGGACCACGGTATCATCATGGGGCCGACCGGCAGTGACGCCTATGACTGGCTCCGGCATTATACCGCCGTCAAATACGATAACGCCATCGGCCTGATGACGGTCACCAACGGCATTCAGACCGAGGCTGTGTTCGAGACCTACCGGCTGCTCTATCACTGCGGCACCAGGCCCGCCCGCAGCTATCTGAAGAAGATCATGGACGGCGCCAACTTTGAACCGGACACTCTCAAGACGCCGCGCATATCCGGCCTCATCATGAACCCTCCGGGCGCGACCGAACCAGTCTATCTCCTCAGCATCAAGACAGCCGGGGCGACAGCCTACGCGTGGGAGATGGTGTACGAACCCGGCACGCTGGCAGGCATTTCAACCTACCGTGGTGACCTGGAAAACCCGCAGGCTTTCGATGCAGACAAGGGGCCTTCCACGCTCAAGTGCGACGTGGAAAAGCCGGAAGAGATCGCCGAATACCTCTACGGCATATCCGAGGCCGAGTATAAAGGCGACGATATCCGCGTCTGCGCGGTGGCCGGCGTCCGCTCCGCCGATAACCTGTCCTGGACGGGCTCGTTCATCAACCGGCACCAATAAAAAGGAAAAACTCAGAGGTCAAAACCGCAATCACGGCTAACAGGGTGATAGGCTTTTTTTCCTTAAAAGCGTTACAAGGTAGCTTCCCCGAGATTCCTCTTCCCAGTTTCCTCTCCCCAACGCGGGAGAGGATTATGGTGAGGGGGCGTTAAAAACCTGTAAGGTGCAGCGGATCTGTCACCCATGTCCCCGGTTAGCAGGGACAATCCCCTCGCCGCAATGCGGAGAGGGGACATAGGGGTGAGGTCGCGCTAGTTGTCCTGCTTCCCAGAAAAACCAAAGGGGTGAATTCCGTCTTTGACGAAATTCACCCCACCTATCTCTGAATTGCCCTTTGAACCTACTTGCCCTGCATCTCCGGCTCCTCGTCAGCCGGTTCAGTGTCAATATCTTCCTCACCCTTCTTCACCCAGCGGGTCTTCCAAACCAGCATCGAGATGGCGATTACCGCTACAACGATACCCAGTAGTTAGATCGGAAGAGCGTCGTGTAGGGAAAGAGTGTAGGATAGGGTGTAG